>NZ_DATMYK010000325.1:0-10303 GCF_035560995.1 Humidesulfovibrio sp.
GGTCAGGGCCAGGGGATGGTGGCGTTGGCCAGGATGATCGTATCACCCTTGTTGAAGGCTGAGACCCGGAGATTGGATCCTTCCTTGGTGAATGAGATGTCGAAGGCGCCAGTGTTGGCGCGCCCTGTGCCGTCCAGGTCCAGGTAGTCCGATCCGCTCACATCGCTGATGCCTGCTGGGTACTTGCTATTCACCAACATGTAGCGCTGGTAGGCGCTCTTGAATCGTGCAGTGCCGTCATTTGCTGCGGTTTGGGCCATTGTTGTCCGGGCTTGCTCAACAAAGCTCACGTAGCGCGGGGTAATGATGAGCGCCAGGATGCCCAGAATGATGAGTACGACGATGAGTTCGACAAGGGTAAAGCCTCGCGAGCAACGTCCTTGTCCAGCACGCTGTTGCTGTGGCCAAAACTGGCTGTTGTTTGCCGAGTCCACCATGCAATGCAGGATAACATGCCGTAAATGCACTGCGCAAGGTTGGGGGCACAAAAAAAAGGGAGCGCCGAAGCGCTCCCTTGAAGATGTCGGGCTGTGGCCGCTACTGAGGCCAGGCGAAAGTCTTGGTCAGCACGGTTGTGGCGTTGTCCTTGGACTCCGTGGCCTTCGCGCTGACATCGGTGCCGGACTGGCTCATGGTCACGGTCCAATCACCCATGTCCATGGTGGCGTTGACCATGTTCGCTGCAGTCAGAACGGCAAGGCTGGCAGCAACCTTCTGGTTCGTCAGCAGGTAGTTGGCATAGCCCATGTTGAAGCGGGCGATGCTTTCAGAAACCGCGGCGTTGGCCGCACCTTCCTTGGCCTTGCTGGTCATGTCGAAGTACTTCGGCGTGATGACCGCGGCAAGAATGCCGAGGATGATGATCACCGAAATGAGTTCGATGAGGGTGAAGCCGCCTTCTTTCCTGGTCCGGTTCGTCAAAGTCATGGGGGTCCTCCTTGGTGTATTCCCGGGCTGCGCCAGGAAATTTGTGCCGTTTTTTTCTCCCGGGTGTTCCCGAGAGTCGCTGTGATAACCTTTAGCAAAACCTGTTCCATCACGTCCAGCATCTTGCTTCTTGTCTGCGTATAACCACCGGAAATCGCGAAAAAATTATTTAAGGCCACTCATGGAGTGTTGCATCAGTTCCACCAATGGCAGGAAGATGGCCAGGGCGAAAAAACCCACCACGCCGGTAAGGCCCGCCACCAGCACGGGGCCGAGCAGTTCGCTCATCTTGGAGACGGCATATTCCACCTCATAGTCATAGTGTTTGGCCGCCTCGCGCAGCATGTCCTCCATGTTGCCGGTTTCCTCGCCGATGGTGATCATGGAGATCATCATGGGCGTGAAGGACTTGGCCCCACGCAAAGGGCCGGAAAGCCCGCGCCCCTGCTCGAGCTTTTCCCGCAGGTTGCGGAAGTCGTTTGCGATGTAGGCGTTGCCGATGGTGTCGGTCAAAATGTCCATGGCTTCCAGCACGGTGATGCCGCTGGCCTGGAGGATGGCGAAGATGCTGGCGAAGCGCGCCATGGCGGCCTTCTTGAACACCGGGCCCAGGATGGGCAGCTTGAGGAAGAAGCCATCGCGGGCGATCTTGCCTGCCTCGGTGCGGAAATAGGCCGAGAGTGCGAAGACCGTGCCGCCAATCGCCGCCAGGGCCACGTACCAGAATTTTGTCAACGCGGCGTACAGGCCGAGGCAGATGCGCGTGGGGAGCGGCAGGGCGATGCCCGCCTTGGTGAACAGATCCACGAACTGCGGCAGCACGAAGAGGATCAGGATGAAGAAGGCCGCCACCAGGGCCACCACGACCACCATGGGGTAGGTCAGGGCGCTCTTGATGTCCTTTTTGACCTTGAACTCGTGCTCCACGATGTAGATGAGGCGCTCCAGCACCTCGGTCAGGGTGCCGCTTATCTCGCCCGCGCGGATCATGTTGCAGTAGAGTTCCGGAAACACGCCGGTATGCTTGGAGAAGGCCTTGGAGAGCGTGGTGCCGCTCTTGATGTCCGCGCCGATGCTGACGATGGCGCCCTTGAGGCGCGGGTTCTCGGTCTGGTTCTGCAGCACGTCGAGGGATTGCAGCACCGGGATGCCCGCGTTCAGCATGGTGCGCAGCTGCTTGGTGAACAGGATCAGGTCCTGGGGCTTGATGGACTGCATGCGGTTGGCCAGGTCCGTCAAGAAACCGCCGCCTGCACCGCCGCCATCGGGACCGCTGGTTTCCGCCACCCCGGTGGGAATGAGCCCGCGCGCGGCGAGCTGGTCTTCGGCGGCGGCCACGCTGGCGGCTTCGATGACGCCCTTGGTGTTGCCGCCGCTGTTGGTGATGGCTGTGTACTTGAAGAAAGGCATGCCGCAGGCTCCTAGATCATCACCGCGCCGGCGGCCTCTTCCAGGGTGGTGAGGCCCCGGGCCACCTTGGCCAGGGCGTCGGCCTTCAGGGTGCGCATGGTGCGCGCCTGCACGCAGGCCTTGGCGATGTCCTTGGCCGTTGCCCCACGCATGATCATGTCCTGCACCATTTCGTCCACCTGCAGCACCTCGTAGATGGCCATGCGGCCGGAGTAGCCGGTCTGGTGGCAGGTGCGGCAGCCTGTGCCGCGCTGGAAGCTGAAGCGCGGCAGCATTTCCTCGCGGATGCCGAAGGCCAGAAGCAGATCCTTGCGCGGCGTGTAGCTCTCTATGCAGTGGGGGCAGTTCTTGCGCACCAGACGCTGGCTGATGGAGGCCAAAAGCACGGTGGACACCAGGAAGGGCTGGATGCCCATCTCGATGAGCCGTGTGACAGCTGTGGCCGCGTCGTTGGTGTGCAGGGTGGTCAGCACGCGGTGGCCGGTCAGGCCCGCCTGCACGGCGATCTCCGCCGTCTCGTTGTCGCGCACCTCGCCCACCAGGATGACGTCCGGGTCCTGGCGCAGGATGCTTCTGAGGCCCGAGGCGAAGGTCATGCCCGCCTTGCGGTTCAGCTGCACCTGCCGCACGGTGGGCATGCGGTATTCCACCGGGTCTTCCAGGGTGACGATGTTGATGTCAGGCGTGTTGATGTGCTTCAAGAGCGCGTAGAGCGTGGTGCTTTTGCCGCTGCCGGTGGGGCCTGCGGCCACGATGAGCCCGTAAGGCTTGACCACGGCGGACTCGATTTTGGCGCGGTCCGGACTGGAGAGCCCGAGCTCGCTTAAGTTCAGTCCGCTGGCGTTGCGCTCAAGCAGGCGCAGCACCAGGTTCTCGCCGTGGACCGTGGGCAGGGAGGACACGCGCACGTTGAATTCGCGCCGCTGGGTGACGAAGGTGAAGCGGCCGTCCTGGGGGATTTTGGAAACGGCGATGTCCATGTTGCCCATGATCTTGATGCGCGAGACCAGCGGCAGGAAGCTGGCCTTGGGCGGCGCCGGGATCATGCGCAGCTTGCCGTCCACGCGGAAGCGCAGCTGAATGCTGTCCTTCTCCGGGCTGATGTGCACGTCGCTCGCGTGCTCGCGCACGGCTTGGCTCAAAATGGAGTTCACCATGCGGATGACCGGGGCCTGGGAGGCCTGGTCCTGCAGGGTGTCGATGGCGATGTCTTCCTTGTCGTCGCCGCCGGCCTGGGTGGTGATGTCCCCGTCTTCGTCGGTCATGCCGCCGAAGAGGTCCTTAGTCTGGTCCGCGCGGCCATAGATGGCGCTGAACAAGAGTTCGAAGTCGTTCTCCGAGCAGATGACCGGCTCCACCTCGAGATTGGTGGCGATCTCCACGGCGTCAAGGGCGTTGATGTCCATGGGGTCGGTCATGGCGATGAGCAGCAGGTGCCCGCGCTTGGACAGGGGCACCAGCCTGTGGCGCTGGGCCAGCTCCTCCGGCAGGAAGGAGTCGATGCGGTCCTCGTAGGGGTGCTTGCCTGGCGTGTAGCGCTCGATGCGCAGCTGCTGGCTCACCGAGTCGATGATGATGTTTTCTTTGAGGATGCCCGACTGGATAAGATACTGGCCGAGCTTCAGGCCGGACTTTTTCTGGCCGGAGAGCGCGGTCTCAAGCTGCTCCCCGGTGAGGGCGCCAGCTTCGATGAGCAGTTCGCCAAGGCGTTTGCGATCCCGTTTCACGACGGACCTTTGAGCCTTTCGCCTATTGGCGGTCCAGAGTGTGGGGGGCCTTCTGGGCCAGGCGGCGCGCCTTGTCCATGCCCGCGGCCGCCTGATCCGTTGGGGCCAGGACCGCGCGGGCCGGAACGGCTTCCTGTTCGGGCAGATCGACCTGCAAAGGGGCCGGGCGGGGCATTTCCACAGCCTCGCGCACGGCGGGGCCATGGTCGCGCTGGGGCAGAAGCGACACGCGGGCGGTCGAAGTCTCCGCGTCCTGGGCTTCTTGCGTCGCGGCTGCGGCAGGGGCCAGGCTCAGCCCCTCGGCCGTGAGGCCCGCGCCGGGCTGGACCTCCGCCTGTGCGGCTGCGACGGGAGCCATGGCCGGAGCTGCGGAAACTGAGCCCGTGCCAAGCACCGGGCCGGAGTTGCCCAAAGACATCCATAGCCCGCCGAAGACCACGGCGATGGCCGCGCAGGCGGCCAGACCGGCCTTGCGGCGGCGGTTCATGCCCGGAGCCCCGGCGCGCAGGGCCGCGCGCACATGGGACAGCCGCACCCTGGCCCGGCCGGGGGCGGCCTGGCTGCACACCAGCATCTCCAGCAGGGACATGTGGCACAGGCGCACGGTCTTGCGGGGCGAGCCGCCTGAGGCCCAGTGGATGGCCAGCGCCGCGGGCAGGTTGAAGCGCACCAGAGGTTCGGCTCCGCCGGAGGCCACGATGAGCCTGTGCTCGATCATGCGCCGCGTCTCGGCCAGGGAAAGGGGCGTAAGCCTGCGCCGCACGTTGATGCGGTCGGCCAGGTTGGGCATGGCGTCGATGACCGGCTCAAGCTCGCGCTGGGCGAAAATGACGATCTGCAGGAGCTTCGAGGTGTTGGTCTCGTAGTTCAGCATCTCGCGCAGAATTTCCAGGTTTTCAGGCGAAATTTTCTGGCCTTCGTCGATGACCAGGATCACCAGGCGCTTTTCCACCAGCCCCAGGCGGAACAGCTGCTGCTTGAGCGCCTCCTTGAGGGCCCACAGGCCCATACCCGGCTCCGGGCTCTGCCCGGAAACCCCGGCCAGGATGACGCGCACGAATTCCTCGCTGCTGGCGAAGTGCGGGTCGAGCAGCAGGTGCACGTCCGTGGCCGCGTCCTCGGCAAAGGCGCGCAACAGGCTGCGGCACAGGGTGGTCTTGCCGGTGCCGATGTCGCCGGTGACGAGATTCAGACCCCGGCGCAGGCGCAGGGAGATCTCAAGCTCCTGCAGGCAGGTGGCGTGCTGGCGGGTATCCAGCAAAAAGCCGGGGTCCGGGGAGTTGGCGAAGGGTTCGCGATCAAAGCCGTATCCGGCGTAGTGGCTCATGCGCGTCCTCCTTCCTGGTCGGCGCTGTCTCTGCCAGCGGCGGCAGGCAGGGCCAGGGGCAGTGCCCAGGCGTGGGTGGCGGGCCCGGTCAGCGGCGCGCTGGAGCGTTCCTGCATCTTGACGCTCGGCGGGACGGGGGCCTGGGTGGCGGGCTTCTCAGGCCTGTCGCCGCGGGCTTCCCGTTCGGCCGCAGCCTTGCGGGCGTCCTTCAGCTCTTGTTCCAGCTCCTCGTAGGTCTTCTGGCGCTCCCCGGCCTTCCAGTCGGCCAGCACCGTGGGGGTGATGAAGATCATGAACTCGTCCTTCAGGTCGTCCTTGCTCTGGCTCTTGGCCAGCCAACCCAGGCCGGGAATGTCCATTACGCCGGGGATGCCCGATTCGTTCAGCTGCTTGCGCAACTTAGACAGACCGGAGATGACCACGGTTTCACCATTTCTGGCGATGAGCACGGTCTCGGTCTTCTTTTTCACGATATACGGGTTGCCGGCCACTGTGCGCGAGGAATCCACCTCGTCCTTCTGCACCAGGATGGTCAGCTTGATGAACTCCTCGTCGATGATGTGCGGGGTGATTTCAAGCCGCAGAACCGCGTCCTGGAAGTTGACGGTATACGTGGTGTCGGTGCCGGTGCCTGTGGTGCTCTGGTAGGGCACGCGTTCGCCCGCCTCGGTGTAGGCCTTCTGATTATCCATGGTGGATATGGACGGGCTGGAGATGATGTTCAGCTTGTTTTCCGAGGCCAAGGCCTGCAGCTGGGTCTCCAGGATGTTTCCGCCGATTTTGCCGAAGGTCATGTCCAGGGCCATGCCGGTGCCGCTGCTGACCACGGAGCTGGCGGGCAGTTTTACGCCCAGGGCGCCCAGAGTTCCGGTGCCCACCACAGCCTCGGAGGTGGTGCTGGTGGTGCCGCCGCTGGTGGTGGTGCTGGTGAGCGAGCTGCCGCCGTTGAAGCCCAGCTTGTTCCCGCTGCGCACGCTGCCGGTGTAGCTGCCGCCCCACAGAATGCCCAGGTCGCGTGCGGTCTCCTTGGTGGTTTCCACGATGTGCGCCTTGAGTTTGATCTGGGCGCGCGGCGCATCGAGCTTGGTCAAAAGGCGGGTGAGCTTGGGCATGTCGGTGTCCACGCTCTGGATGATGAGCGAGTTGGTCAGCTCGTCCACTTCCACGCTGCCCAGGGCCTTCCCGTCCTTGTCCTTGGTCAGGGTCTTCTCCAGCGTGGGCTTGATGAGCTTGGCGTCGGCGAAGCGCACCTTGGCCACGCTGGTCATGAGGGGCTCTTCCTTGTAGCGCATTCTGCGCAGGATGCTGGCGCTCTTCTTGGCCGACTCGAGCTCGATGGTGGCCTTGAGGTCGGTGAGGGACATGACGCGGATGGTTTCACCGTCGAAGTTGTAGGTCAGGTTGTTGGACAGGAGGATGCCGTTGAACACCTCGTCCCAGGGGCGCTCCACGATGTTCAGGTTCACCGTGCCGGTGACGCCGGGCGAGAGCACCAGGCTTTTGCCCGCGGCGCGGGAAAGAGCCTGGAGCACGGCCATGATGTCGGCGTTGTGCATGCGCAGGCTGATGCGCGAGGACGGCAGCCTGGCGGCCTGGGCCTCGTGCTGCTCCTGCGTGTTCTCCGGCTTGTCGATGACCATGGGCGGCTCCACCACGGAGAAGTGCCCGCGGGGCGAATGCCCCTGGGACTGTTTCTCCATGGCCTTCCAGGTCTCGGCCATGTCCTCCACCGGGGCGTGCTCCGGCTGCTTGTGCGAGGAGCAGCCAAGGGCCAGGATGGCCAAAAGCGCGACCATGAGTCGGAAAAAAGCGGCTGGCTTTCGGTTCATCTTTTCTTGACCACCCGTATGCGGATCTTGTCCATGTCGTCCTCCACAAGGGCGACGCGCTTGGTGAACTTGCGTCCGGTGGAGCCATCCGTTCGCTCCAAAAGCACGCTGTTTTTGTCTATGGCCTGGACCACGTATCCGCCCTCGGCCAGTTCATCTCCCCGCGCGTATTCCACGCCGTTGAGGACGGCGAAAATCTTCTGCCCGATCTTGATGTAGCCGGAGTAGACCAGTTCCTGGGCCGCGGCCGCGCCGGTCTCCTCCTGTGAAAGGCCGCCCTGACCGCCGTAGAAAGGGTCTCCACTGGCGTTGTCGGCCAGCAGGCCGATGCGGTAGGCCCGTTCCGGAGACAGCTTGGCCTGCTCAACGATCTTGCCCATCTCGTCCAGGTTCACCTGGGCCTGAGCCGGTGCGCCAGGAGCCATGGTTCCGCCAGGGCTGGAGAAATGCATCGCGCCAGCGACCACCAGGGTGGCGGCCAGGACGCCCAGCATTATTTTCTCCCGTTTCTCCATACCGTGTTCGCCGTGTCCCTGTGTTGCCTGTGTTTCCTGGTTGTCCGCCCTGTTTCCGCGCTTGTCCGCAATGGGCGGGCGCGCCAGCCTTCGTCGATCGGCCTAGCCGTTGCCCAGCGCCACGCGCAGTTGCACCAGCATCTCCAGGCGTCCGTCCACGGCGCGTATCTCCACCTTTTCCAGGCGCGACAGGCTGGGCATGCGGTTCAGCGCCAGCAGGAAGGCCCGCACATTCTCGGTCTGGCCGGAAAAAACGCCCTGGGCCTGAATGCTGTCCGGCTCCTGGGCCATGCTGGCGGCGTTCAGGCTCACGTCCAGGGGCTCCAGCCCCTCGGCCGTGGCCATGTGCCTCAAAGTTTCGGTGATGAGATAGGCCTGGGAGCGCGGCACCGGCTCCGCCTTGGGCGGCAGCAGGTCCTCCAGGGTGGCGTTGTGCGCGCCCATGTTCAGGCTGGCCAGGGTGGGCATGAGCTTTTGCTGGCGCTCCAGCCGGGCCTTCTGCGTGGCGATTTCCTTGTCCAGCTTGCGCCCTTCCATAAGCGGCATCACCGCCAGCAGGTACACGGCCAGGGCCAGCAGGGCCGCGCCCACGCCCGCGCGCGCGCCAAGCTGGCGCAGCTCCGGGCTCAGGTTGATCTGCATGTTGAGGGAGAGGGCCATCACTTCACCCCCAGATGCATGACGAAGTAGAGCACCTGTCCGCCGTCGCCCAGTTCCTTCAGGCCCGATTCGTTGACCACGGGCATTTGGAACATGGGCGAGCCCTGGAGGTCGATGATGAAGCGCGACAGGGCCGCGTCAAAGCCCGCGCGCTCGCCCATGACCACGCCCTCGATGACGATGGAGCCCTGGCTGCCCGGAGCGGTCTTGCCGTTCTGGGCCGGCGCCGGCGCCGATGTTTGGCCAGGGGGCGGCGGGGCCGCGGCCTTGGTCTCCTCCGGCTGGGGATATTCGGCCGTGAGGGTGAGGATGCGGATGTTCTGCGGCGCGCGGCGCGAAATGTCGGCCATGGCCGCCGGGGCCAACAGGCGCGTGGAGGCCAGGCGCAAGGCGTCCTGGCGCAGCCGGTACTGCTCGACCGTGAGCTGGAGCGTGCTTTCGTCGGCCAGGGGACCGAGGGCGGCGGACTGGGCCTTCAGGACCGAGAGTTCCGCGCGCTTGGCCGTGTTGCCACGCTCCAGCACCAGCCCGGCCAGGCCGATGAGCACCATGAGCCCGGCCAGCCCCAGGATGATGCTGCGCGTGACTACGCGCTTGGCTTCCTGGGTGGTGCGCACCTTGTAGTTGGAAATGAGGTTGATGCCCTTGTCCGGCTGGGCCAGGGCGGCGGCCAGGGCCGGAGCCAGGGCCATGCGGTCGGCCGCGGACGCGTGTTCCGCCCCGGCGCGCACAAGGGCCACAGGGTCGAAGATCACGGTAGGGAAGCCCAACTGCCCGGCCAGGGCCTGGGCGATGGCCGGGCAGCCGAAGATTTCGCCGCTCAGGTGCAGGGCGTCGCAGCGGGCCTGCTGGCTGCTGGCGTAGTACTCAAGGGTGCGTTCCACCTGGCGGGCAAGCCGCTCGATGGCCGGAGAGATGATCTCCAGCACTTCCTCGGCCGGCAAGATGTATTCCTCGCGCGCAAAATCGGGCCTGGGCGCGCCCAGCAGCAGGTGGCGCAGCAGTTCCTGGGCCTGGGCGGAGTCGAGGGCCGGCAGCGGCTCCTGGGCCGCGTCCGCGCCGTTTTCGCCCGCGCCCGGCAGGGGCAGTTCCAGGTCGGCCAGGAGCTGGCTCTTGGGCTTGAGCAGATCCTGGAAGTGCTCGGCCAGGGCTTCGGCCATGCTGCCGGCGCCTGAGCGGATGAAGCGGCTGAAAAGCAGCCGGTCCTTGGCGTACAGGCCGATGGCCGAAAAGTCCGGTTCCACGTGGATGTTGGCCGCCAGGGTGTGCCCTGCGGGCGCGCCCGGCAGTTTGTACAGCGCCAGCAGGGCGTTGGGGATGGCGGTGATGCCGGTGAGCGGACAGCCCGCCGCGGCAAAGGCGGCCTGGAGACGGTCCACGTCGGTGCGGCGCGCCAGACAGGTCAAGACGTCCAGCCTGGGCTCCTTGGCCTCGGCCGTGGGGCCCAGAGGCAGGTAGTCCAGCACGTACTCGGCCTCGGCGAATTTCTTGTCCTTCTGCAGGGTCCAGTACACGGCCGCATCCAGCTTGGAGCCGGAAAGCTTGGGCACGGAGAGGACGTTCAGGTCCAGGTCGGAGGAGCGCAGCACAGCCCAGATATCGACGCTGGACGGGGCGAAGCCGAGGCTGGACAGGCACTGGTTCAGGAAGGTGGCGAAGCCCTTTTCCCCCGGTGCCTGGTCGGGCTGCATGAGAAAGCGTCGGGCCACGGAAAGCGCCCCGTTGGACTGCTTGACCACGGCCAGAAACAGGCTGGGGCCGGAGATGCTGACGCCGATGCTGAAGGGTTTTCCCGTCTGGCCGAAGCGTATGGGGCGCTGCCAGATGGGCGTTGCGGTCCTGGGCGCGGCCGGGCGCGGCAGGTGGTCGCCCCCCGCCAGAAGTGACTCCGTGGGGAAGGGGCAGGCT
>NZ_DATMYK010000326.1:0-7583 GCF_035560995.1 Humidesulfovibrio sp.
GCCTGTCAACCCGCCCGTTTCGCCCTTTTCCCGGCCAAAAGCAGGGGAATTTTGTCCGCGCCCAAACGGTCATACTATACTCCATTGAAACTTTTCCGGAGGCGCTTTATGACTTGGAACACGCAACAAGGCGGAAACGGAGGCAAAAGCGGCGGCGTAAAGCCGGGAGCGGGCGGCAAGCCGCAGGGCTACGACTCTCACGGACGCTACACCGGCCCGCGCGGCGGGGCAGTGTCCCTGAGCGACGGCTCCGTCAGCATCTTTGGGGCCGAGGGCCGCCTGTACGCGGACGCGGGCAAGCAGGCCGGAGCCGACAGCGAGGCCGGAAGGCGGGAACCCAAAAGCCTGCTCACCGCCACCTCGGAACAGCTGGAGCGCATTGCCGCGGGCACGGGCCAGGCCGTGACTCAAGGCGCGGCCGGGGCCAAGCAGGCCCTTTCCCGCACCTGGGAGGAGCTTGCCACCAACGAGGAGCTGCACAAAGGCGTCGAGTTCGGCGTCAATGCGGCGGGAGAGGTGAGCAAGGATGTGGGAATGCAAGTTGGCAAGCACGCAGCCACTGTTTACGGGGGATACAAATTGGCTGCCCCCACAGGTGGGCCGCGATGGACCAATGGTTTGGGACCTGTTCCTGGGCTCGTCTGGACTGGGGTCAACAGCTACAAAACGTTCCCCCAAAAGGGGCAAGATCTCGGTGACCGCATCCAGACCATACACAACAGCGTATATGGCGAGAAAAAATGATGCTGACGAGTGCTCTCATTCCATCTCTCATCTTCTATGCAATAATCCTCGGCCTTGACATTACCCTCGAACTTTCAGGGCGTTACAAAAAAAGAGGATTGCACACCCTGCATTTTCTGCCGAACAATGTTGCCCCATTGTGGCAAATATTGTGCACGGTCATGATTTACGCCGCCTTTGGAGCGTGGATATACCAAGACGGACTATTTGGCGGGTTGTACCTCCCGGAAATTTGCGCACTGCAGTTCGTGATTCAAGCAACTCGCAGAATGTACAAAATGCTGAAACCTGTCGAAGTGCACTTCGATGCGTCCCAATCATAATCTAAGATTACCTCGGAGCAACTGGAGCGCATCGCCGCGGGCACGGGCCAGGCGGTGACCCAAGGCGCGGCCGGAGCCAAGCAGGCCCTTTCCCGCACCTGGGAGGAGCTTGCCACCAACGAGGAGCTGCACAAGGGCGTCGAGTTCGGCGTCAAGGCGGCGGGAGAGGTGAGCAAGGATGTGTGGGCAAAGGCGGGGGAGGATGCGGCGTCAGCGTTGTTGGGCTATGGCTCTGCAACATGGGGTGCTCCACTCTTTGGCCAAGAGCCCACCGTTTCGATCCTCCGCAATCGGGGTTGGAAACTTGCGAACGACGGATATGATCTTTTCGACTCGGCAGCACGCAAAACCCGCGAACTTGGCGCACGAATCGAAGAGCTGAAGCGGAGGAAATGACCTTGGAAATTTTGTGGCCAACCCTGCTCCGCTGTGCTGTCATTGTTGGCTTGTATCTTATCCCAACGCTACAGGTGCTGCTCACTCTTTCGGGGCAGTACCGCAAGTGCGGGCTGCTCCCGGAACGTTTTCCCTACCTTGAACACAGTGTCCGGGCTTCCGATGCGGCCTTTGCCCTCATCGCCGCGCTGCCACTGTATCTGGTCATTCGGGGAAACATCTTCGAGGCCGTTTATTTTCTGTTTTTCTTCATCCCTCACCAATTGCTGTGGCTCAAGAAACGCTTCGCCCTCAAAAAACCCCATCCCAACCGCGGGGAGACACTGGGGCCCCGGCCCTGAATGGGCGTTACCCTGGCTGGCAACGAGCGCGGCCGGGGCCAAGCAGGCCCTTTCCCGCGCCTGGGAGGAGCTTGCCACCAACGAGGAGCTGCACAAAGGCGTCAAGTTCGGCGTCAAGGCGGCGGGAGAGGTGAGCAGCGGCCCCAGGGCCCGCACCCTTTCCCGCCCTCTTGTGGAAGCGTCCCGGCGCTGGTACATGCTTGAGCGATGACAGACGCCGCCCACACCCCGCCCAAGGCGGACCTCCTGAACCTGACGCGCTCCGAGCTTGAAGCCTTTGTGGTGGACGAGCTGAAGCAGCCGCGCTTCCGCACGGACCAGCTGTGGCACTGGCTGTGGAACCGCGGCGCGCAGAGCTTCGAGGCCATGACCAACATCTCCGGCGCGCTGAAGCAGAAGCTCAACGAGCGCGCGGCCATCATCCGCCCCGCCGTGGACGTGGTCCGCGTGAGCTGCGACGGCACCATCAAGCTGCTGCTCAAGCTGGCGGACGGCGAAAAGATCGAGACCGTGCTCATCCCCATGGCCGGGCACTACACCCAGTGCCTTTCCACCCAGGTGGGCTGCGCCATGGCCTGCACCTTCTGCTCCACCGGAGAGCTCGGGCTGACCCGCAACATGACCATGGGCGAGATCGTGGGGCAGATTCTGGTGGCGCGCGCGCACCTGGCGGAGCACAGCCTGCCGCCCCTCAAGAACCTGGTGTTCATGGGCATGGGCGAGCCGCTGATGAACCTGACCGAGCTTCTGCGCAGCCTGGAGACCCTGGGCAGCCCGGAGGGCATCTCCATCGCCACGCGGCGCAGCACCGTCTCCAGCGTGGGCATCCCGGCAGGCCTCAAAATTTTGGGCGATTCCGGCCTGGCCGTGCCCGCCATCAGCCTGCACGCGCCCACGCAGGAACTGCGCGAAAAGCTCATGCCCAAGGCGGCCCGCGTGCCCCTGGAAGAACTCCTCGGCTGCCTGGACCGCTACCCCCTGAAGATGCGCGAGCGCGTGACCTACGAGTACATCATGCTGGGCGGCGTGAACGACACCATGGCCCACGCCAAGCAGCTGGTGAAGCTTCTGGGCCAGCGCCGGTGCAAGGTGAACCTCATCAGCTACAACCCGCCCCCGCCGGAGACGGGCAAGGCCCCGTTTGAGGCTCCGGACCCGGAAGGCGTGCTGGCCTTTGAGAACTATCTGCGTAGTAAGCATATTACGACTTTCATACGCCGCAGCATGGGTCAGGACATCGCCGCCGCCTGCGGCCAGCTGAAGCTTCTGGCTGGATAATCAGAGGGTTGATAGTGCGGCATCGGGCCGTGCGCAAATAGTCCTTGCCAAGGCTGGCCCAATTTAATAGTAGCCAGCCCTTCCAAAAAAATATATGGCGTCATTCGTCGGGACACCGGCGTTATCCCAAGCCCAGGAGGGTCCATACATGGCCAACTATCCCATGGTTCCCACCCGCGCCTTCTTCACCAAAGGCGTGGGCGTCCACAAGAACAAGCTGCAATCCTTCGAGCTGGCTCTTCGCGAGGCCGGCATCGAAAAACAGAATCTTGTTTACGTCTCCAGCATCTATCCGCCCAACTGCGAACTGGTGAGCCTGGAAGAGGGCGTGAAGGCCCTGCACCCCGGCCAGATCACCTTCTGCGTCATGGCGCGGAACCAGACCAACGAAAAGGGCCGTCTTGTCGGCTCCTCCTGCGGCATGGCCATCCCCTCGGACAAGGAGCACTACGGCTACATCTCCGAGCACCACAGCTTCGGCGAGGAGGAAAAGGAACTGGGCGACTTCGCCGAGGACCTGGCCTCCACCATGCTGGCCACCACCCTTGGCGTGGATTTCGATCCTGAGATCGGCTACGACGAGCGCCGCGAAGTGTACCTCATGAGCGGCAAGATCATCGATTCCATCTCCATGCCCGTCTCCGCCATCGGCACCGGCAACATGTGGACCACCACCGTGTCCGCTGTCGTGTTCATCTTCTAGGACGACGCCTTACATCAGAACCATTCGTCCAGGGCCTCCCGTTTCCGAATAGGGAGCGGGAGGCCCTGGCATAAGGAAAGCCCGAATGTCCACCATCAAGCGCGTTCTGCACGACGGAACCAAAGACAAGCTGACCCCGCTGACCACCCTCGACCCGGACGCCATCAACGACTTCGACGAACTGCTGACCGCAATGGGCCGCACCGCCTTTGGCGGCCGCAGCCTGGGCGAGGCGTTGGACGTGCTTCAGGCCATGGTGGAGGACCCCGACTGCGTGGTGGTGGGCACCTTCTCCGGCGCCATGACCGTGGCCAAGCAGAGCAAGCTTTTGATCAAGATGATCGACGAGGGCTGGCTCGACGTCGTCGTCTCCACCGGCGCGCTCATGGCCCACGGCTTCATCGAGTCCATCGGGCTCCAGCATTTCAAGTACGACCCCAGCATGAACGACAAGTCGCTCTTCGACGCGGGCTACAACCGCGTGTACGACACCCTGGAGCCCGAGGCCAACTTCACCCAGGCCGAGCTTGTGGTGCGCGAAGTGATGCACCAGCTCATGGACGTGGAAAAGGTGACGCACCTGTCCAGCGAGCTCATCTGCCGCGCCATCGGCAAGCACCTGAGCGAGAAGTACAACGGCCCCGGCATCCTCAAGAGCGCCTACAAGAAGAACGTGCCGGTCTACATCCCGGCCTTCACCGACTCCGAACTGGCCCTCGATGTGGCCTGCTCCATCCTGGCCAAGGACTTCGGCCACCTGCTGGGCGAAAAGGGCCCGGAGGCTCTGCCCTTCCAGTTCAACCCGTTCCTCGACCTGTTCAGCTACTCCAAGAAGATGCACGGCGCCAAGAAGATGGCCATCTTCACCATCGGCGGCGGCGTGCCGCGCAACTGGGCGCAGCAGGTGGGACCGTTCTTCGACGTCATGAGCGACCGCCTGGAGCGCGACCTGCCCGCGCGGCGCTTCCAGTACGCCATCCGCATCTGCCCGGAGCCCGTGCACTGGGGCGGCCTGTCCGGCTGCACCTACCAGGAGGGCATCTCCTGGGGCAAGTTCGTGCCCCCGGCCGAGGGCGGGCAGTTCGCCGAGGTCCACGCCGACGCCACCATGGCCTGGCCCATCCTCATCAAGGGCCTGCAGGACCGCCTGCGCAAAAAGGCCGCGAAGTAGCGCCCATGAGCGCCGCGGAATTGCGCCTGCCCGCGGAGTGGGAGCCCCACGCCGCCACCTGGATCACCTGGCCGCAGAACGCCTGCGACTGGCCGGGCAAGTTCGCGCCCATGCCCTGGGCCTTTGCGGAGATCATCCGCAAGATCGCCAACAGCGAAGGGCATGAGCGCGCCCGCGTGCTGGTGGCCGACGAGAGCGTGGAAAAGCGCGCGCGCGGCCAGCTCAAGAAAGCCCACGTGGACATGAGCCGCGTGGACTTCTTCCGCATCCCCACGGACCGCGGCTGGATGCGCGACTGCGGCCCCTGCTTCGTTGAAAAAGACGGCAAGGTGGCCATCTCCGGCTTCGACTTCGACGCCTGGAGCAAGTACCCGGAATACCAGCTGGACGCCCTGGTGCCGCCCACCATCGCCAAGCTGCTGGACCTGGAGTTCCTGCCCGCCATGTTTGGTGAGCGCCTCGTGGTCTTCGAGGGCGGGGCCATCGACATCAACGGCCGGGGCACCCTGGTCACCACCGAGGAATGCTGCCTGGACCCCTCCGTGCAGGTGCGCAACCCCGGTTTCACCCACGTCGATTACGAGGCCGTGTTCGCCTCCGCCATGGGCGCCGGCAACACCATCTGGCTGCGCAACGGCATCAAGGGCGACGACACCCACGGGCACGTGGACGACTTCTGCCGCTTCACCGACGCGCGCACCCTGGTGCTGTGCGAGGAGAAGAACCCGGCCGACGAGAACCACGCCATCCTGGAGGAAAACCGCGAGATCCTGGAAGGCGCAAAGCTGGAGGACGGCACGCGGCCCCAGGTGGTGCGCCTGCCCATGCCCGCGCCCCTCTGGTTCGACGGCCTGCGCCTGCCCGCCAGCTACGCCAACTTCCTCATCACCAACACGGCCGTTCTTGTACCCACCTTCAACGACCCGAACGACCGCCTGGCCCTGGGCATCCTGTCCGAATGCTTCTCCGGAAAGAACGGGCGGCCCGTCATCGGCATACACGCCGTGGACCTGGTCTGGGGCCTGGGCACCATCCACTGCCTGACCCGGCAGGAGCCGCTGGGCCGCTAGCAACCAGCCGATTTCGCAACTCATCCACCCGCCAAAACGCCCCGAGCATTTGCCCGGGGCGTTTTTTTTCAAAAAAACCATGCCCCGTTGACACAAGTCAAAGAAGAGATGCAAAGGTTATCGTAAACCCATTTTGCGAGCGCGGGGAACCGGGCTCGCCTGAACCAGGAAACATAGATGATAACCTTATACCGACCAGGAGGCACCCCATGTTTTGCAACCAGTGTGAACAGACCGCCAAGGGAACCGGATGCACCCAGATCGGCGTGTGCGGCAAGCAGCCCGACGTCGCCGCCCTTCAGGACCTCTTGATCTACGCTTGCCAGGGCCTTTCCGTCGTGGCGCACGAGGCCGCCAAGAAAGGCATCCAGGACAAGGACACTGACCTGTTCCTGTACAAGGCCGTGTTCAGCACCCTCACCAACGTGAATTTCGACGCCGCGCGCTTCGTCCCGCTCATCAACCAGGCCGTTGAGCTGCGCAAGTGCATGACCGCCCGCGTGGGCTCCCTCGGCGTCATCTCCGACTGCGACTGCCTGAAGTTCACCCCCGCGGCCGACCTGGCCGGCCTGGTGAAGCAGGGCGAAGAGCACGCCATCAACTCGGTGGACCCCAACGCCGACATCCAGTCCCTGAAGCAGACCGTCATCTACGGCATCAAGGGCGTTGCCGCCTATGCCGACCACGCCGCTTTGCTCGGCCAGTACGACGGCTCCGTGGCCGCGTACATTTACGAGGGTCTGGCCTCCGCCCTGCGCACCGATCTGGACCTGGGCGCCTGGGTCGACCTGGCCATGCGCTGCGGCACCGCCAACCTGAAGGCCATGGAACTGCTCGACGCCGCCAACACCGGCACCTACGGCCACCCCACGCCCACCGCCGTGCCCATCGGCCACCGCAAGGGCAAGTGCATCCTCGTCTCCGGCCACGACCTGAAGGACCTGGAGACCCTGCTGAAGCAGACCGAGGGCAAGGGCATCGACATCTACACCCACGGCGAGATGCTGCCCACCCACGGCTACCCGAAGCTGAAGGCCTACAAGCACTTCTTCGGCCACTACGGCACTGCCTGGCAGAACCAGATCAAGGAATTCGCCGAGTTCCCCGGCGCGGTGCTCATGACCACCAACTGCATCCAGAAGCCCGCCATGAGCTACCTGCCGAACATCTTCACCACCGGCCTGGTTGGCTGGCCCGGTGCGGTGCACGTGGGCAACGAGGACTTCTCCGCCGTCATCAAGAAGGCCCTTGAGCTGCCCGGCTTCACCGACGACCTGGACCGCGGCACCGTGAACGTTGGCTTCGGCCGCAACACCGTCATGAGCGTCGCCGGCACCGTCATCGACGCTGTGAAGGCCGGCAAGATCCGCCACTTCTTCCTGGTTGGCGGCTGCGACGGCGCCAAGCCCGGCCGCAACTACTACACCGAATTCGTGGAAAAGGCCCCGGCCGACACCATCATCCTGACGCTCGCCTGCGGCAAGTTCCGCTTCTTCGACAAGCAGCTGGGCGACATCGGCGGCATTCCCCGCCTGCTCGACGTGGGCCAGTGCAACG
>NZ_DATMYK010000327.1:0-3782 GCF_035560995.1 Humidesulfovibrio sp.
CCGTGGGCTCGTTGATGATGCGCTTGACCTCAAGGCCGGCGATCTTGCCCGCGTCCTTGGTGGCCTGGCGCTGGGAGTCGTTGAAGTAGGCCGGAACCGTGATGACGGCTTCGGTGACGGGCTCGCCCAGGTAGGTCTCGGCGTCCTTCTTCAGCTTCTGCAGGATGAAGGCGGAGACTTCGGGCGGGCTGTACTTCTTGCCCGCGATCTCGACCCAGGCGTCGTTGTTCTTGCCCGCAACGATCTTATAGGGGCAGTGCTCGCGCCACTTCTTGACCTCGGGGGCGTCGTACTGGCGGCCCATGAGGCGCTTGATGGCGTAGATGGTCTTGTCCGGGTTGGTGACGCTCTGACGCTTGGCGATCTCGCCGATCAGGCGCTCCTTGTCCGTGAAGGCCACGATGGACGGCGTGGTGCGCCCGCCCTCGGGGCTGGTGATGCATTTGGGGTCCTTGCCCTCCATGACGTACACGCAGGAGTTGGTGGTGCCCAGGTCGATGCCGATGATCTTGCCCATAAAATGAACCTCCGGGTGAGGAATGATGTTTGCTGTCGGGTCTTGAAGTAAGACCGCTTTTTCCGATGTAAAGGCCGGGAGCCTACTCTTGCGTGGTCTTGTTCACCAGCACCTTGGCCGGGCGGATGACGCGGCCCTTGAGCACGTAGCCGGGCTGGGCCACCTTGGCCACGCAGCCCTCGGCCTGGCCGTCCTCGCACACGGTGCCGATGGCCTCGTGCACGTTGGGATCGAAGGCCTCGCCGCAGGCGCCCACGCATTCGAGCCCGTGCTTCTTCAAGGTGTCCAGGAAGATCTTGCGGGTCATGTCCACGCCCATGACCAGGTTCTTGCACGCGGCCGCATCGCCGGCATGCTCGATGGCCAGGCCCAGGTTGTCCAGCACGGGCAGAAGGTCGGCCAGCACGCTTTCAGTCGCGTAGCGGCGCACGTCTTCCGTCTCGCGCTGGATGCGGCGCTTGAAGTTCTCGTTGTCCGCCAGGGCGCGCAGCTTGATGTCCTCGGCCTCGGCCATGACGGCGCACTTGCTGCACACGTGGGCCTTGCACAGGGCGGTCAGCTCCTCCTCGGAGAGGTCCACCCGGTTCTGCCCCACGTCTTCGGCGGCCGCCTGAGCCTGCGCGGCCGTCGTCTCGTTTTTCTCGTTCTCAGACATGCTCAATCCGTCCTTGTCATCGCCACCGGGCGTTTGCCGCCACCGGGCGTTCGGTCCGACATACGCGACGCCGGGCAGCTCACGATGAAGCTCACCCGGCGTCGCGGTCATCCACATTTGTAAGCACGGTTGGGGGCATGTCAACACGCGGCGGCGCCTGTTTCCGGCCGATGCGTGCAAAAAACTGCGCTCAGGGTGGTGCGCAGGCTCAGAGCAGGAACTGGCCGTCCTCGTAAATGGCGCGTTTGCCGCCCCCGGCAAGGCTGGCCGTGACGCGCTTCTTCTGCGTGTTCACAAGATCCCAGTGCATGCCGGAGCTGTTGAAGCCCAGCTCCTCGGCCCGCTCGGCGGTCAGTTCCTGCGCCGGTCCGGCGAAGCTGGCCGCGCTGGAGCCGCCAAGGGCTATGTGGCAGTTGCCGTCCTCGCCCCCGTAGTTCTCATCCAGGAGCGTGTGGGCCATGAAGCGCTCCACGCGGGAGATGCGCTTGTCCGTGAGGGAGAACTCGCCCACGCGCCGCGCGCCGCCATCGGAGGCCAGACGCCCGGCCAGGAAGGGTTCGCCCTGTCCCGCCTGGGCGGAGATGGCCACGCCGCCATGAAATTCCAGCCGCACCTGGGAAACCAGCCTGCCCCAGCGGATGCTCGGCTGGTCGGCGTAATACACGCCGTTGACCGTGCGCCAGTCCGGGGCGAGGTACAGCTCATAGCCCGGGATGTTGCGGCCGGTGACGCCCACGAAACGGCGCTTGGACCCGGGCGAGAGCGTCAGGTCCATGTGCGTGCTCTCGATGCGCAGGCTTTCAATTTTGAGGCTGTCCAGCCACTTGGCGATGTCGGCCAGCTCCTGCCGCACGCGCATCCATTGGCGCAGCGGATCCGGGGTATAAAGCAGGCAGGCCCTGGCCAGGCGCTCGGCGTATTCCTCAAGGGGCATGCCGCTGGCCTCGGCCAGGGCGGGGGTGGGGTACAGGCACACGGTGGAGCCGAGCAGGCCCGCGCGGCGGCGGCGGTCCAAGAGGGCCATGGCCGCAAGTTCGCTTTTTTCGCCCTGGTCGATGCTGTGCTCGTCCACTCCGCTTAAAGAGCCCAGGTCATCCGGCGCGAGGATGGTGATGACGCCCGCCGTGGCGCGGAACAGCTCATCCAGGCCCGGCTGGGCGAAGGTTAGCTGGCCGAAGCTGGAGTTGCCGAAATGCTGGACCTGCATGAAGCTTGTGGGCAGGGCCTGGGGCAGGGGGTGCAGGTGGGCGTCCATGAGTGCTGCGTACACGGCCTCGGCCAAGGGCAGGGCTTGCATGTCGAAGCGCAGGAGCACCAGTTCGCCGTTCTTGAAGGGCACCGCGCGGCTGGTGCGCACGGCCCAGACCATGATCTCGGCGTAGGAGGCGAGGTCGTCTTCAGTCAGCAGGCCCACGCGGCCTCCCGCATGTAGCTGGGCGTTGCGGGCGGCATCAGGCGGGCTCGTCGGGTTCGGGCCAGATGCGGTTGCGGCCCGCGTTCTTGGCCTTGTACAGAGCGGCATCGGCCTCGCGCACCAGGCTTTCCGGCGAATTGTCGCCCGCCGGGACGAGGCTGGCCACGCCGAGGCTCACGGTGACGATGCCGTCGGCCGGTCCCTGGGGCATGTCCGGGTGGGGCAGGGCCAAGTCCCATATTCCGCGCTGGATGCGCCGCGCGGCCTCCTGCGCGCCGCGCAGGTCCGTATCGGGCAGAAGCACAGTGAATTCCTCTCCGCCGTAGCGGGCAACCATTCTGCCGGCGCGGCGCTCCATGCGCTCCAGAGTCTCGGCCAGGGCCTTCAGGCAGCGGTCGCCTTCCAAATGCCCCCGGCAGTCGTTGTAGTGCTTGAAATGGTCCACATCGAGCATGATGAGCGCCAGGGGCTGGCCGGTGCGCCGGTTGCGGTTCCATTCCTTGTCCAGTTCGCAGTCGAAGCGGCGGCGGTTGGCCACGCCGGTGAGCCCGTCGGTGTTGCTCAGGGTCTCCAGCTTGGCGTTCATCGCCTCCAGTTCGCGGGTGCGCTCCTCCACCAGTATTTCCAGTTCACGGTTGCGCGACTGGAGGTTGCTCAAGGGATACACCTCGCCCGTCTGCACCAGGTGATAGGGGATGGAGATAGTGCTGCTGACGATCTTCCAGGCTTCGCCCTCGCGCCGGAACACCAGCACCAGGCGGGCCGTCTCCTTGGAGAGAATGGAGTCCTGCAGGGGCAGATGGATGCGGAAAAAGGCCGTGCTCATGACCACGTCGTCGCTCAAGTCCTGCAGGGCCAGGTCCAGCAGGTCGATGCGGATGCGGCCGGGCACTTCGGAGAAATCCTGCCGGGTGATCTTCACCCAGGCGTCGCGATCCTTGACGAGGAAATCGCCTCCGCCTGTGCAGCCGCTGAAATTCTCGCTGAAGTGCTCAGTCAGGCTGTCGTCGCGTCCGGCGTACTTCTCAATGTACTCGTCAAACAGGGCGCGGATGAGTTCGTGACGGTCGGGTCGAGTCAAGCGTGTCCTTTTGGGCGCGGCGCAGGCGGTTGCGGATGCGTCTCCAGGGGGAGCCGGTGGTCAGCCGGAAATGTCTTTTGCCCTGCATGCGCTGTTTAAAAACACCTTACAGGAT
>NZ_DATMYK010000328.1:0-7535 GCF_035560995.1 Humidesulfovibrio sp.
AGTTCATTCAGCACCTTGCGGCAGCGGCCCCGACGCTCCTTGATCTGCGTGGTCAGCTTGCCGTCCGAGAACGCGCCCGCCCCGCCCTCGCCAAACTGCACGTTGGATTCCGCCACCAGCCCCTCGCCGCGCCAAAAAGCGTCCACAGTCTTGGCGCGCTCCTCGATGCCCTGGCCGCGCTCCAAAAGCAGCGGCGCAAAACCCGCCCGCGCCAGCGCAAGCGCCGCCAGCAGTCCGCAGGGGCCGGCCCCCACCACAACGGGACGCGCGCCGAGGCCCGCCGGGGCCGTCACCGGGAAGCGGTACGCCCGCTCGTCCGAAAGGCTGACGCCAAGGCCAGCCTTGGCCAGCACGCTGGCCTCGTCCGCGCAGGACACGTCCAGGCTGTACAAAAACACGGCGGCGTTCTTTTTGCGCGCATCGAGCGAGCGGCGCGCCAGGCGCAGAGAGGTGATGTCGGCGGGGTTCAGGCCCAGGCGCTGGGCCGCGGCCGTGCGCAGTTCGGCCTCTGTATGGGCCGGGCCCTCAGGCAAGGGCAGGCGGAGATCGGTGAGGCGGAGCATAGGTATCCTTGGTGCGAGGTTGGGAAAGAGAAAAGCAAGGGGCTCTGCCCCTTGGACCCCGCCAAAGGGCATGCGCCCTTTGGAATCCCGGTGCCGAGGCGTTCCCGGCTGTCCCTGGCCAGCCGGGAACGCCTCGGGGCGGGGCATTACGGACGCGGTGGCGCGGGGGAGGCCTGTGGAGGGAAACCCCGGAAAGGTGGCTGGAGACTGCCCTAGCCCACGTCCTTGAACGACACGGCGCCGCTGAGGATCTTCTTGACCGGGCAGCCGGAGGCCGCGCGCAGAAGCGTGGCGCGCTGCTCGTCGGTCAGGTCGCCCTGCATGTCGATGGCGTACTCGAACACGCTCTCATCCTTGTTCTCGCGGTTCAGTCCCACCCGCACGCTGATGCCGGTGAGCGGGATGTTGCGCTTGTCAGCCGCGATGCGCACCACCATGGTGATGCAGTTGGCCAGGGCCGCTTCAAGCAGGTCAACGGGCTTGAACCCGGCGAACGCGCCGCCGTATTCCGGGGCGGTGTCGGCCAAGGCCTCGTGGGTGCCGTCGGTGAAACGCGCCAGATATTTCTCGGGCTGGCTGGTGCTGGTGATCATCTAATTCTCTCCGAACTGCTTAGAGGGTGCATAACCCAAAACATCATCCTCCCGCCCACCCTTGCGGGGCCAAGGGATGCCCGCATTTTCTGGCTACTATCGCTTTTGGCGACGCAGGCACGCCCTGCCCTCCAGAAAAAACTCCCGGCATCATGAAAATGCGAAGCCGCAAGGCGTTCTCATAAAAACGACGCTCCATCCACTTCCCCGGCGGCTCAACCATACATTTATATCCGACTGTCATCCCAAAGCCAAGTCTGGGGCGGCGGCGAACGTCGGCAGCACGAAGCTGCCATGCGGTTCACCCAGACCCACAGCTTACACCTGGCGGAAACGCTGCAGGGCAGCGGTGAAATCACGCCAAGTTCGCTGCTTGTCGCGGAGCCGCTCGACAGATTGACAAGAAACAGGCCGGATCAGGCGCTGACGCTGCTCCAGAACATCGCGCAACGCGGCGTCAAAAACGGGTTCACAGCGCAAAGCGTGATCCTAGACCTTGCCTCTTGCGCCGTCTTCTTCCCGATCCTGGCGAACACGATGCGCCTGGCGCAAGTGCCCTCAGCCCGGTGCGCAGCAGAAACCCGATGAACCGGTGACTCTCGCAACGGTGGATGCCAACGTGCCAAACCCACCGATGAAAGACCGGTCCACAGTGCCCTTTTTCATGCCAAACGCGAGGATTCCTCCGAGGAGTGCCGCGCTTGCGAGTGCAGCGATTCGGTCATCTGATCGTTCCCATGTCCACGCCCTTCCTCCCGTTCCGATCCATTGCGCCGCTTCTTCAGTTGAGTGGTGGCTTCGCGAATAGATCAGGGCAGAAAGAGTGCGCACCACAGTGCGCGCACTGGAAGGCGGCGAGGGAAAGCGACATTTTCGCTCGGAACCAGGGAAGCGGGGGAAAAAGCGAGTATTCGACAGCCAAAGCTCCTACAACGTCCCAGATGAACGAGGAGCCTTGCGGCCCCTCATCGGCTTGCCCCCCGGTCAGTAGAGACAACCCACGCCAGCCCGTCCCCAGCACATATGGCCGTCCTTCGTATTTCAGGACTGCCAATCGAATGTCGTGCCCGTTCCACACGGCAAGACAAGAGCTTGAATCCTGTCAGGGGTTTCTTGCCCACCCGCAAAGCGGGCAGGAACTGCTCGACCGGACCCAGAGGGCCACACGTTGCGAGCTGGCTTTGCTAGGTGCGTGTTAGATGGACCGGTCCGCCTTGCAGAACACTTGCCCGAATTCCAGGTCCTGCTGTTCACAGCATCTGAGAATCCGCTCCAGATGCACGTACGGCAGGCAGGGCGGCACACAATTGGCCACATGGGCCGCGGGGGCTTTCCGCTCTGTCGTTGTCATCCTGACAGCACAAAGGGAGCCAATACCTGGCACGGCTTCGTCAGTCCTGGCCGAGGGCGGAACGCAACAGGCGATCAGCCTCCCGCTTCACCACGGCGTAGCACTCGCAGCACAGCGACTCCAGCCGGGGCCGGTCAAGCACGGTGATGCGCCCCCGGCTGTACTCGATAACCCCAAGCTTCTGCAATTTCGCGGCCGCTTCGCTGATGCCCTCGCGGCGCACGCCGAGCAGGTTGGCGATGGACTCGTGGGTCATGACCAGCTGGTTGCCCGGCAGGCGATCGAGCGAGAGCAGAAGCCCGCGGCAGAACTGCTGGTCGATGGAGTGGTGGCGGTTGCACACCGAGGTCTGTGCCATCTGGGTGATGAGAGACTGGGTGTAGCGCAGGGACAGGTGCATCAGCTCTGCGTAGCGGTTGAACTCTGCGCGGAACGCCTGCGCCGCCAGCTTGTAGGCCAGCCCGGCGCTCTTTACCACGGCCCGGCTGGAGGTGCTCGCCCCGCCCATGAACAGGGCGACGCCGATGAGGCCGTCGTTGCCCACCACCGAGATCTCAGAGGAGGCGCCGCTCTCCATCATGTACTGGAGCGACACGATGCAGTCCGTGGGGAAATAGACATGCCGAGTGGCCGCGCCGGATTCGCACACCACCATGCCAAGCGGCATGGGCACAAGCGCGAGATGAGGGGCCATGCGTCTGTGGGCCGCTACAGGCAGGGCCGCCAGCAAGTGGTTCTGCTGCAACTCGTATGCATTGAACATAGCCGACGACCTTCGCTGGATTGGGGGAGAAGGCTTGCTCGGGATTGTTTCGCTCCACTGATATTATGGCCACTTGGTACCTTGCCATGCGTATTTGCACAAGCCTTCAGCATTTCTTATTTAGCATTGGTACGAATCCAAAGAATGCCTAGCGGTGGAGGGGATACGTGCACTATCGCACAGACCAGCGCCCGGCGCAGGCCTATGCTTTCTCCTCAAGCCTCCGCCCCCTCTTACCTGGCCGCCAAACGGAGAAACGCCATGCTCGAAATCATCGCCGTCGTCTTCCTCATCCTGTGGGCCCTTGGCCTTGTCACTTCCTACACCATGGGGGGCTTCATCCATGTTCTGCTGGTTGTGGCCGTCATCGTGATACTCGTGCGCGTGATACAGGGCCGCAGGCTGTAACCAGCCGCCTTCCGGGGCCGAGAGCGCCTCACTCACGCCACCTTGGCGCGGGTCCCCTTGCGGATGGCCGCGGGCAGGTCGGCCATCTCCATGGGCTGCGAGCACAGATAGCCCTGGCCCAGATCGCAGCCAAGCTCCCTCAGCAGCAGCTGCTGCGCTTCGGTCTCGATGCCCTCGGCCACGGTTTGCAGGTGCAGGCTGTGGGCCAGGGTGATGATGGCCCGGACGATCTCGCGGCCGCCGATGCTCTCGGTCATCCCCTCCACAAAGCTCATGTCTATCTTCAAGCGGTCCAGCGGCAGGCGCTGGAGCGCGCTCATGGATGAATAGCCGGTGCCGAAGTCGTCGATGGCGATGCCGACGCCCTTGGCCTTGAGACGCGCCAGAATGTGCGCCGAAGCCGTGGGGTAGCGCATCATCGAGGACTCGGTGATCTCAAGCATCAAGGCCGACGGCTGCAGGCAGTTGTCCTCCAGGGCGTGGCGTATCTGGTCCGTGAGGCCCTGGCGCGAAAACTGCCTGGGCGAAAGGTTCACCGACATGCTCAAATTCTTGGCCTCGGGCATGGTGCGCAAGAGCGCCGCCATATCCTTGCAGGCATGGGCCAGGGCGAAATGTCCAAGCTCGAAGATGAAGCCCGACTCTTCGGCCAGGGCGATGAATTCCGAGGGTGGCACCAAACCTCGCTGGGGGTGCCTCCAACGCATCAGGGCCTCAAAGCCGGTGATGCTGTTGTCCTCCAGGCTGAACACGGTCTGATAGACCATGAAGAACTCGCCGGCCGCCAACCCCTGGCGCATCTCGCCCTGCAGGCTCATCATCTGGATGGCCGTTTCATGCATGCTGGCCTTGAAGACCACCACCCGGTTCCTGCCGCGATGTTTAGCCTGGTGCAGGGCGATGTTGGCGTTGCGCAGCAGATCTTCCGGGCTGCTGCCTTCCACCGGGGCGTAGATGACCCCGTAGCTGGCCTTGAGCCGCATCTCGTGGGCGCCTATCAGCACCGGCTCGTTCAGGCTCTCGCGGATGCGCTTGATGGTGCGCATGGTCTGCCTTGGGCTCATGCCTTCAAGCACCAGGGTGAACTCGTCGCCCCCGTAGCGGCACACTGTGTCCATGCGGCGCGCACAGGCCGCCAGCCGCGTACCCACCTCGCGCAGCAGTTCGTCTCCGGCCTCGTGGCCCAGGCTGTCGTTCACTGCTTTGAACCGGTCAAGATCCATGAAGATCACTGCGAAACCCGGGCCGTTGCGGTGCAGGGCGCGCTCATTGGCCTGGGTGATGCGGTCCATGCACAGCGAGCGGTTGGCCAGCCCGGTGAGCGGGTCGTGCAGGGCGCGGAAGACCAGTTCCTCCTCGTCCTGCTTGCGCGGGGTGATGTCCTGGGCATAGCCCACGGTGCCGACCACATGGTCATCCAGCGAGACCAGGGACTTGTAGATCTCGAAGCAGCGCCGCTGGCCGTTCACCTCCGTCCATTCCTCCATGCGCCGGGGCTGGGAGTCCAGCGCCCCGTCCTGGCCCTCGTTGCGCAAAATGCTCGCCCACTTCGGATGCGCGATGTCCGCATCGGCCTTGCCGATGAGCGTGTCCTCAGACGGGTGCCCGATGACTTCCAGGAACTTCGTGTTCACGGCAAGGTACCGGCTGTCCACGTCCTTGAGCCAGACCAGGAAGGGAAAGTTGTTCAGCAGGGCGCGCTGGTAGCGGTCGCGGGCCTTGAGATTCCTGTCCGCAACGGCCAGGGCCGCCAGTGGCAGGCCGCGGATGGGCCCCCAGAGCAGCCACACGCAGACCAGGCTGGTGCCGAAGACCACCAAGCCGAGCAGCAGTTCGTTGAAGACGGACACCCGCCCCTCGATGCTGCCCCGCGCCTGGCCCAGGGCATAAATGGTGCGGCTGCGGGCGATGAACGGTCCCCGGAGGGTGGAATCTATGCGGAGTACGCTGCGGCCCTGGCCGTCCAGCACGGTGAAGCCGTCCCCGCGGGGCAGGTAGCGGTCCATGCTGCCCAGCAGCCGGTCGGGGGCCACGTCCCAGGTCCCGGGCTGGGCGGTGATGAAGTCTCCCAGGGCCAGGGCCTGGATTTTAAGGCTGCTCTCCAGCTGGCTCGCTATCCGCGTGTGCGAATAGGTCAGATAGGAAAGCACCGGGGCCAGACCAACGATGAGGGCCAGCATCAGGGCCAGCCGCGTCACCATGGTGGAGGTGGACGAATGGTCGTCGGGGGCGCCCAAGGGGTTTCGGGAAGACGACCGCAGCGCGGCGTCTGTTTCCGGGCCGCGGCAGAACGGAGAGAGTTCGAGAATCTGGCGGCCGCCGGGCTGGCGCTGCGGAGAAGGCTCGCCCACACATTCCTGCACCACGGAGACCTCCCACTCTTCAGGTTGGCAACGGACTGGCGCAGCCCGCTCAAGAAATGATTGGAACGCGCGCACGCGGGCCAGGGCCGTCCAAGCAGGCGGGAACGGGTTCTTCAACATCTTGGAGCATATGGCTCCAGGCATATCGCGTCTGTACGGTATCGCACATGGCCCGAAAGACCGCGCACGGGCGTGAGCCCTAAATGAGGCGCGTGTGTGCGCTAGCGTACCGACAGGCCTCGCCGCTTGGCTCATTTACGGTGTGCGGCAGGACACACTCAGGCGGGAGCCGCCCCGGCATACGTGCGTAACCGTACAGACAGTGAATGCGCGCGCTGCCAGTGTCCGAAACCCCCGCTCCCCTCGTCGCCCGATCCATTCCATGGCGCTTGGCGTTTGCGGGAAACCAGAGGGTCGAAAACGGCCAGGACCTGAAGAATGCAAAGACGGCACGGGCCCGGCCTGTGGTGCGATTGGCATGGGCGGCAACGCTGCACAGCGTGAAGATATCGTGAGCGAGAGGGGTAACCATGCAGAAGCAAGTCGATCTCAAGACCTACATAGAGGTCGCAAAACGCCGCAAGATGCAGATGATCGTGCCCGCGGCTGGCATCATCATCTGTTCAATCCTGCTGGCGGTCCTTTTGCCATCAATCTATCGAGCATCAGCCACCATCCTCATCGAGACGCAGAACATCTCCAGGGACGTGATACAAACCACAGTTTCCGGCTATGTCGAGCAGCGTCTGCAGTCCTTGTCCCAGATAGTCCTGGGCCGCGTGAACCTGATGAATTTGATCGGCAAGATGAGCCTGTACGCCGATTACACGGACAAGTTCACCGATGAAGAGCTGGTGGAGAAGATGCGCAAGAGCATCATGCTCGAGCCGGTGCAGGCGGATGTCGCCAGCGCGGGCTCCGGCAAGACCATGCCCGCCACCATCGCGTTTGAAATTTCCTTTGATGACCGCGACCCCAAGAAGGCCGCCGCCGTCGCCAGCGAGCTGGCCTCCCTGTTTCTGGAGGCCAACCTGAAGACCCGCGAGGAGACCGCCAACTCCGCCGTGGACTTCCTGAACACCCAGCTGGAGGATCTGCGCAAGGACATCGTGATCCAGGAGGAGCAGCTCTCCGCGTTCAAGGAAGCGCACCTGACGGAGCTGCCGGAGCTGCAGCAGCTGAACCTGGCCACCCTGGACAAGATGGAGCGCGACCGGGCGACGCTGGAGGAGCAGACGCGCTCGCTGCAAAGCAGAAAGGCGTATCTGGACGGGCAGCTGGCCACCATAGACCCCTACAGCGGAGCCATCGGACCGGACGGGGCGCGCTACCTTTCGCCCAAGGAGGAGCACGAGCGCCTGCGCCGGACCTACATGACCCTGCGCGGCTCATTGAGCGAGCAGCACCCGGACGTCGTCAAGGTGAAGCGCCAGCTCCAGGCCCAGGGACAATCGACGGACGGCCCGCAGGACGTCAAGGTGTACGCTCAGGCCC
>NZ_DATMYK010000329.1:0-9996 GCF_035560995.1 Humidesulfovibrio sp.
GAACAGGTTGGCCACGTCGGCCCCGGTGAAGGGGTTCACGATGAACAGGTTCTCGGCCACGGGGCTGCCTTCGAGCGGAATCTGGCGCGAGGCCGCGTCGAGCCTGCCGAGTGCGTTCGCCAGGTCCAAGGGCCTGCCGGAGATGCGCGCCCCGGTCTCGTCGGCCAGGTACTCGCGCGAGCGGGAAATGGCCATCTGGATGAGCATGGCCGCCATGGGCGCGACGATGGCCAGCGCGATGGCCGACAGGCCGCTGGCCCCGCCCTCGTCGTCGCCCCCATCATTATAGGAGCGGCGTCCCAGGCCGAAAATGGCCCCCCACTGGAGCATATGCGCGATGCTCATGATGGCCGCGCCAAGCACGGCGGCCACGCTCTGGATCAATATGTCGCGGTTGGCGATGTGGGCGATTTCGTGCGCCAGCACGCCGCGCAGCTCCTCGGGCGTCAGCGCCTGCATGATGCCCTGGGTCACGGCCACCACGGCGTTGTCCGGGTTTCTGCCTGTGGCGAAGGCATTGGGGGCGTCCTGGGGGATGAGGCAGATGCGCGGCTTGGGGATGCCCGCGTTCTGCGCAAGCTCCGCCACCATGGCGTGCAGCCAGGGGCCGTCCGTGGGGGAAAGCTCCTGCGCGCGGTACATGGACAGCACGATCTTGTCCGACCACCAGTAGCTGACGAAGTTCATGGCGAGCGCCAGCACGAGGGCGATGACGAGCCCGCCGCGGCCGCCAAGGGCCTGGCCCAGAAACAGGATGATGGCCGTGAGCAGCGCCAGCAGGAAGAGCGTTTTCAAGTGGCTGGTCATAAGGCCTCCGGTTCGTTCCCGCGTGGGGGGATTCTTCCCCGCGAAAATAAGGCCCGGACGGGCGCAGTCAACGGGCGCAGTCAATGCGTGCCGGTGCGCAGGGCGCGCAGGGGCGCTACTCCGGCGCGTTGCCTTTGGCCAGCAGCTGCTCCCGCGTGGGGTAGCGGCCGCAGGCGAAGCGCGGGGCCTCCGGGCAGTAGCCCAGGGACTCGCACTTGGCTCCGGCCGTGGCGAAGATGGCGGGCAGCTCAGCCTTGCACAGGGCCAGCATGGCGTCGGCCATGGCGCGTATTTCCCACTGGGCGCGCGTGCAGCAGCGCAGGTGGAAGAAGTGCAGCAAGGCCCGGCAGTTCATGGTGATGACGATTCTTGTCTCCGCCGCCTGGGGCAGCACGAAGCGCGCGTCCTCCTTGGCCTTGTCCTTGCGGCCGTGGGCCTCCAGGATGTCCTTCAGGTCGCGGTAGGCGTTGCCCACTTCGGCCATGAAGGCCTCGAAGCGCTCGCGGGCCTCGGGGATCTTGGCGATGGCCGGGGGCAGCACGTAGTCCATGTTGGAGGCGTCCACGTAGCGCTGGCTTTGCTGCGAGTACGACGCAATGCGGTGCCGCACGATCTGGTGCGAGCACGCGCGCGAGATGCCCGCGATGGCGAAGGAGAAGCTGGCGTGCTCCACCGGGCTGTCGTGGCCGCTCTCCAGCACCTTGCGCACAAAGTCGGCCTGGGTCTCGCGGTCCACCTCGCCGGAAAGCAGCCTGGGCCACATGTCGGCCACGAAGCCGGCGTGGTAGCACTGGCGGAAGGCCGCGTAGATGAGCGACAGGGCGTTGGGCGTGACGGCCAGCAGTTCGACGGAAAGGGGAGAGACGGGCATGGGCGCTCCGGTGGGCTCGTGCGGGTTGTGGATTTCTTGCCGCGCTACATGCGCACGCGTTCCAGGGCCTCGGCCAGCACCTGTTCCAGGGGGCCGTCGGCCATGACGAGCAGATGCAGGCTCTGCATGAACAGGGGCTCGAAGGCTGTGCGCTGGCGGCCCAGGCGCTCGCGCAGGCGCGTCTCTTCCTCTGGGCTTTTACCCTGGCGGGCGGCGATGGCCTCCACCCCGGCCATGAGATAGAGTACGCGGCCGCTTTGGCTGATGCGCGCGCGCAAGCCCTCGCTGGTGAGCAGTTTGTGCGGCACCTCGATTATCGCCGGGGAGCCGTTTTGCGCGGCGGAAAGGATGGCCTCAAGGGCCGCGCCCGCGCCGTCCAGGGGCAGCACGTGGGCCGCGCCGCCAAGAGCCTGGGCCAGGTGCGCGGCCACGGCCGTCTTCCCGCTGCCTTCCAGACCTATAATATACAGGACGTTTCCGCCGGGCATGGCCGGGCGCGGGGCCGGAACATCCTGCCGGATGGTGGCGGTCTTGTCCGGGTCGTCAACGTGGAATTCGCGGCGGATGAAATCTGTCACTTGCTGTCTCCCTTTGGGGCGGGCTTGGTCTGCGGGCTTGGGCTGGCATGGGCCGTGTTGCCGCCCGCGGACAGGCAGGGTATAGCCCAGCGTGCAGACAGGAGCAAGGGTTCCCGGGTGCGTCGGCCGCGGGAACGGGCCTGATGGAAGTGGTAAACTGGCAAGTCGGTCGGGCAAGCCTGACAGGCAGACCGGCCAGGAAAATCGGCCAGGAAAATCAGACAGGCACGAAGGACGGGCGGGCATGCCGAAGGAAGTCGTACACTGGATGGTAGCGAGGCGCGCCGGGGAGCTGCTTTCGGGCACGCCCTTCGGCCCGGCGCTTTCGCGCTGCCCCAAGGGCCTGCTTCTGGGCGCGGTCTGGCACGACATCCTTTTTTATTTGCGCGGCGAGCACCCCGCCGGTTTGGCGGCCCTGCCGCACCGGCTGCACGGCTCCCACGGCGAGGACACCTTTGAGCTTTTGCGCCTGCAGGCCGCGCACCTGCACGCGAAAAAGGACCAGCCCCTGCCCACGGCCGTGTTCGTGGGCTTGGCCTCGCACATCTTCGCCGATGCGGCCATCCACCCCCTGGTGTACCACCTGACTGGCAACTACTACGACCCGGACGAGAAGCGGCGCACCGGCGCGGTGCGCAGGCACCGGGCCTTGGAATGCCTGCTGGACATGGTGGCCGCCGGAGGACCGGAGGCAGTGCTGGGGCAGTCCCTGCGGGAGCTGGTGAACGGGCTTGAGGGGCCGCTTTCCCTCGCCGTTGCGCCGGAACCTCTGGCCGGATTGGCCGGGTGCACCACCCAGCAGGTGCAAAAAGGTGTGCAGGACGCCCTGGACACTTACTGCACCATGCAGGCCCTTTGCCGCATGCCCACCCTGGCGCGCCTGCTGCGCGACGTTTCGGGCATCCTGCCCGACAGCCTGCGGGAGATCGCGGCCCTGTTCTACGCCCCGCAGCTGTACGAGCAGCGCGCGGCCGTGGCGGGCCAGGTGAGCTACCAGAATCCGGTGACGGGCGAGGCCCTTTCCGCCACCCTGGCCGGACTGATGGAGCAGACCGCCCGGCACACGGCGCGGTTCTGCGCCGTCCAGGCCGCGGCAATCGCCGCCCGGGGCGAGCTGGCCGAAAAGGAGCCCGGGCCTTCCCTGGACATGGGCCTGCCGCAGACCCAGGCCACCCAGGCGCGCTTCTTCGCCGCGCGTCTTCTGCCCGCAGATTAGCCGCCCGCAGACTGGCCCCCGCCCGATCCGCTCTTCTGATGCCGCAGGACGTGTTCTGCGGCTTTTTTGCGTGCGCATGAAAAAAAGTTGCCGGGGGCTCCTAAAGAATTCCCCTGGCAGGCCGATGAGGGAGTCGTAACAACAATCGGATTGGCCCCGCAGGCGATGTCGCCGGGATGAGGACCACCGAATGGCAAGGATGCCAAAAAGCTTTCAAGGAGGAAAAGGATATGTCGCTCACAATCAACCACAACCTGCTGGCCGCCAACACCGCCCGCAACCTGTCGTCCTCGTATTCTTCGTTGTCGACATCCACCGAGCGCCTGTCTTCCGGTCTGCGCGTGAATACCGCGGCCGACGACGCCGCCGGCCTGGCCGTCCGCGAAATCATGCGCGCGGAAATCGCGTCGCTGAACCAGGGCGTGCGCAACGCCAACGACGCCATCTCCATGATCCAGACTGCGGACGGCGCCCTCGGCGTCATCGACGAAAAGCTCATCCGCATGAAGGAACTGGCCATGCAGGCCTCGACGGGCACCTACTCGTCCGACCAGCGCCTGATCATCGACTCGGAGTACCAGGCCATGGCTTCGGAAATTACCCGAATCGCCAGCGCCACGGACTTCAACGGCATCCACCTGCTGAACGGCAACCTCTCCGGTGCGAGTTCCACTCACAACGGCTCCGGTCTGCAGGCCTCGGGACCGATGAAGGTCCACTTCGGCACCAGCAACGACTCGTCCGAAGACTACTACTACGTGTCGATCGACACGGCCACGGCTTCGGCCCTGGGCGTTGGCCTGAGCGCCACCGGCTCCGACGGCAAGTCCATCTCCACCCAGGAGCTGGCGCAGAAGGCCCTGGCTCAGCTCGACAAGGCCATCATCTCCAAGGACAAGATCCGCGCCAACCTCGGCGCTCTCCAGAACCGCCTGGAGAACACCATCACCAACCTGTCCATCCAGTCCGAGAACACCTCTGCCGCTGAGTCGCAGATCTCCGACGTGGACGTGGCGACGGAAATGACCGAGTTCACCCGCCAGCAGATCAAGGTGCAGACTGCGGTGGCCATGCTTTCCCAGGCCAACAACCTCGGCAAGCTCGCCCTCCAGCTCATCGGCGGCTAACGGTAAAGATCAGAAGACTGTGGTCGAGGGCTGCCCCGCCACAGCAGCGTCGAGAATCAACGGGCCGCCGCAAGGCGGCCCGTTTCGTTCTGGCACCGGGCTTGCACAATCATGGTGGACACTCAGATTCCGGCATGTTTTTCCCTTTAAGGGGGGGTAGCCCGTGACGACTTCCACCAGCACAACTTCCGCAACGACGTCCTTCACCTCTGGCAGCATTAATGTCAGTGGTCTTGGCAACGGCACGGACTTCAACTCGCTCATCGACGGACTGATAACGGCGGAGAGCGCCACCAAGAAGTCCATGGAGTCCTGGAAGGCCCAGTGGCAGCTCAAGGTCGAGGGCTTCCAGTACCTGAACAAGAAGTTGCTTGCGCTCAAGACCACTTTGGGCAGCATGGACACGGTGAACGAATTTCTCACAAAGTCGGTCAGCAGCACCTCTGACAACGTTTCGGCCAAGGCCACCAGCGACGCCATCGAGGGCTCGCACACCATCATCGTGGGCCAGTTGGCCCAGAACGATATCCTCACCACGGCCTCGGGCGTCAGCGCACTCACCAGCGTGGTCACCACATCCACGACGAACCTGAGCTTCAGCTATGCGGGCCAGACCTACACCATCAGCAACATCGGCGCGGGAAGCACCCTCACCAACCTGGTCAACTACATCAACAACAACGCAGGCACCAAAGACAAGGTGCGCGCCACAACCATTTACGATGGCACCACCTACCACCTGCAATTATACGGGATGGACCAGGGCGCCGGGAACAAGGTGGTTCTTTCGAATACCGGGGCGCTGGTGTTCGGCTCCTCCTCCTTCCAGAACACCCAGAAGGCGCAAAGCTCAATGGTGAAGGTGGATGGCTATCCCGTGGGCAGCGCGAACTGGATTTCGCGCAATTCGAACACGGTGGATGACGTCATTCCGGGCATCTCGCTCACGCTAAAGCAGGCCAACTCCAACGCCACGATCCAGATCGGCGTCACCACCGACGCCAAGGCCATCAAAGAGAGCATCAAGACCTTCATTGATGCGGTGAACGAGGTGCGCTCGGCGCTGCAAGCGCTGACCAAGGTGAGCAACAGCTCCGGCACGGCCACGGGTTCGCTCTTGACCGGCAACTATGGCGTGCAGCTCATCGGCACCCAGTTGAAGGACGTGGTCACCGACATGGGGGTAGGCTTCAACGCGTTCAATTCCAGCACGGGCGAGGGCGACTATTATTCCGCCTTGTCACAGCTTGGCATCAGCACTGACGCGGACCAGTCGTCGAGCACCTACGGCAAGCTGATTCTGGACGAGACGCAGTTGGATGCCGCGCTGACCAAGGACTCCGGGGGCGTGGCCAAGCTGTTTTCAGCCGACTACGCTGGCGAGAGCGAATCGCAGGATTTCAGCTACTTGTCACGCATCAACGGCAAGACCAAGGCTGGGTCCTACAATGTGAAGGTGATCACCAGCGCCACGGGAATCTCGAGCGCCACCATCAACGGGCTGCCTGCCGGCATAGACGGCTGGAAGGTAACGGGGCTCACCGGCGACGCGGCGGGCCTTGTCGTGCAGGTCGACAACCACACGGCCAACAGCACCTTCTCCGGCACCGTGGACATCAAGCTCGGCAAGACCGGGCAGATGGTGGAGAAACTGAGCGAACTGACCAACAGCACAACGGGTCCATTGGCGATTCTCGAGGACAATTACGGCGAGATCATGGACAGCATCGACGCGAAGATCACTCGCGAAGATCAACGGTTGACGAATCTTAAGAACACGCTAAAGGCGAAGTATGCGCGGCTGGACAAACTGTTGAGCACCTTGACGAGCACACAGAACCAGCTCACCAGCACCATTACGCAGCTCTCGAAGTAGGCTTCGGGAATCGAGGACACCATGCTCAAAGCGGCCAAGGCCTATCTGGTCACGCAGGTCTCCACCTCTTCGCAGGGGGATCTTTTGCTCATGCTGTACGACACGGCCGTGAAGCACCTGCACTTGGCCATCGAGAAGATGCGCGCGGGCGATGTGGCGGGCAAGGGCATCCTTATTTCCAAGGCCATCAACATCATCAGCGAACTGCAGGAGAGCTTGAACAAGGAGCGCGGAGGCGACATCTCCAAGAACTTGTTCAACCTGTATTTTTTTTGCAATACGCGCCTTTTGAAGGCGAATCTGCAAATGAGCGTGGAGATGGTGGAGGAGGTCATCACCATTCTTACCGGCCTGCGCCAGGCCTTTGCGCAGATCATGCCTTCGGTGGACGGGGTGGCCTCGCTGACGCAGCAGGGCGTGACCTCCGAGACGGCGGGCGAAGCCATTGCGGCCACCGCCCCTGCGCCGGGCGCCGAAGCCTCCGAGGTGCCGTCCGGCCAGGTCCCCGCCGCCGAACAGGCCCCGGTTCCGGCAGCGCCGGAGGCCGCTCCAACCGCTCCGGTGAACCCCGTGCGTTTCCGCGCAGCCAACGCATACGCCACCAGCCGCTAGCGCCAGTCTCCGCGTTGCGGCTGGATGGCGCAAAAAAGCCCCCGGACAGCAGCGTCCGGGGGCTTTTTTGTCGCCGTGGCCCAGCCCTCAACGGGCGGGCGCGGCCTAGACGGCGATGATCAGCGGCACCACCACGGGGTCGCGCTCCAGCACGCGGCGGAAGAAACGCCGCAGCGAGCCGCGCACGCGTTCCTTCAGGCGTTTCAGGTTGGCCGCGCCCACGTCCTCGAACTCTTCGATCACAACGCACTTGGCGTCCTCCAGGAGGTGGGCGTACTGCTGCTCGAAGATGAAGCCCTTGGACACGATGTCCGGGCCGAGGGTTATCTCGCCCGTGTCCTGGTCCACCACGAGGAGCACCACCACCATGCCCTCGCCCGCCAGCAGCTGGCGTTCTTTCAAGACGCTCTGGCCCACGTCGCCCACGCCCTTGCCGTCCACCAGGATGCGTTCGGCGGGCACGGCCTCCTCCAGGCGGATGCCGCCCGGGCCGTCCTGCTGGCTCAGGAAGGTGACGGGCTGGCCGTCCTCCAGCACCAGGGCGCGCTCCGGGGCCACGCCGCACTCCACCGCAAGGCGCGAGTGCTTCACCAAGTGGCGGTATTCGCCGTGCACGGGCACGAAATACTTGGGCCGTACGGTTTCAAGCATGATGCGCAGCTCTTCGCGGTGGGCGTGGCCCGAGGCGTGGATGGCCTGCACCTTCTCGTACAGCACCTCGGCCCCCAGCTTGTACAGCCGGTTGATGACCTTGGTGATGGCCTGGATGTTGCCGGGAATGAAGCGCGAGGACAGAAGCACGAGGTCGCCCTTTTTCACGCGCACGTAGCGGTGTTCGTCCAGCGACATGCGCGAAAGCGCAGCCAGGGGCTCGCCCTGGCTGCCGGTGACGAGCAGCACCACCTGCTCATCCAGCAGGGAGCCGATCTCCTCCACCTCAACCAGCGTACCGCCGGGAATGCGCAGATAGCCCAGCTCGCGCGCCAGCTCAATGTTGCGCACCAAGCTCTTGCCGGAAATGGCCACCTTGCGGCCGCAGGCCGCTGCCAGGTCGAAGATCTCCTGCAACCTTTGGATGTGGCTGGAGAAAAGCGTGACGATGATGCGGCCGCGGGCCTTGTCGAAGATCTCGCGCAAAGACGCCTTGATCTCTCGCTCGGTGAGGGCGAAGCCGTCGCGCTCCACGTTGGTGGAATCGCTCATGAGCAGCTTCACACCCGGCTCGGAAAAGCGGCGGATGGCCTCGATGTCTGTGGCGTGGCCGTCCAGCGGGTTGCGGTCGATCTTGAAGTCGCCCGTGTGGATGATGCGGCCCACCGGGGTCTCGATGCCCAGGGCGTGCCCCTTGATGATGGAGTGGCAGACCGGAAAGAAATTGAAGGCAAAGGGGCCGATTTCGACACGCTCATTGTCCTTCACCGGGCGCAGGTCGGCCTCGATGCAGCGTTCGGTGAGCTTGTTGTTCACCAGCGCCAGGGTGAAGTCCGAGCCGTACACCGGCACGTCCACGTGGGGCAGAAGCCAGGGCAGCGCGCCGATGTGGTCTTCGTGCCCGTGGGTGAGCACCACGGCCTTGATCTTCTCGCGCTCCTCCAGAATGTGCTCGAAGCGGGGGATGACCACGTCCACGCCGAAGAGGTAGTCCTCGGGGAACATCAGGCCGCAGTCCACCAGCACGGTGGCGTCGGCCGTGCGCAGGGCCATGCAGTTCAGCCCTATTTCGCCCAGGCCCCCCAGGGGGTGGATGGTCAGTTCGCCGGGGGCGATTGTCATGTCAGCTCCTCAGAAGTTCCTGATAGGCCGCGTTCATCAGGGCGTACATGTCGTCCTTGAACTGTTCGCGCTCCTTCAGGCTGTATTTCGACGGGTCCACGGGGGGCAGGGCCCGCAAGCGAATTTTCTGGTCCGGGTTGAACAGGATGGAGTTCTTGGGCAGCAGTTTTCCCGTGCCTTCCATGACCAGCGGGGCCACGGGCAGGCCGCACTTGAGCGCCAGCACCATGCCGCCCACCTTGAAGTCCATGAGCTTCGAGAGGTCCGGGTTGCGCGTGCCCTCGGGGAAGATGAGGGGCGAGATGCCGCCTTTGGCGCTGGCCACGGCCTCGTCCACGCTCTTCATGGCCGCGCGGCGGTTTTCGCGGTTGATGGAGATGTGCCCCGCGTTGCCGAGCGCCTTGCCGTACACGGGGATGCGGAACAGGCTCTCCTTGGCCACGAAGCGCATGTGGTAGTCCCACAGGGCGTCGAACAGGATGGGAATGTCGAACAGGCTCTGGTGGTTGCACATGAAGACATAGTGGCCCTTGGGGTCCAGGGCGGAAAGGTCGATGTCCACCTTGATGCCCGCCATGCGCAGCATCATGCGGCCGTATGTTTTGCCCGGCAGGTCTCGTTCGTCGGGCGTGGCCTTTTCCTGGTCAAGCAATAGTTGCTTCACGCTGTAGTACAGCGTGGCGGGCACAAGGGTGGCGAAGAAGCGAAGCACTCGGAACATGGTTCATCCCTATCGAATTTTATTCCCCTGTCACTACTTGAATTGCCCCTTGGGCACAAGCGCGCCACACAGTGCTGTCCCCCTCCGGGCTCAAGAAAGGGCGGCGAGGAATACCCCGCCGCCCTGAAGCGCTCTGCATGGGCGAGTGACCTACTCTTCCTCGGCGGCCTCGCGCTTGTTCTCCTCGATGACCTTGGCCGCGATGGGCGGCGGGCATTCCTCGTAGTGCGAGAACTCCATGGTGAAGGTGCCCTGGCCCGCCGTCATGGAACGCAGGTCCGGGGCGTACTTGAGCACCTCGCTCATGGGCACGTGGGCCTTGATCTCGGTGACGCCGCCCTGGCCCTCGCTGCCGAGCACCTTGCCGCGGCGGCTGGACAAATCGCCGATGACGTCGCCCATGTAGGAGTCGGGC
>NZ_DATMYK010000330.1:0-7315 GCF_035560995.1 Humidesulfovibrio sp.
GTGGTTCCGGCGGGCGCGGCCAGGGCGTGGTAGGTGTTCACCAGGTACTTGTCGCCCTTGAAGAGAATCTTCAGCTTGGGCAGGGCCTTCTTTTCCGCCGCCCAGGTGCTGGAGTCGGTCATGAAGTAGCCGCCCTCGTCGTTGGCGCGCTTGAGCGTGGCGGTCATGAAGGCCTTGGTGACGACATACCAGTCGCCCGCCGGGATGACACCCGCCATCTTCCAGATGGAGATTTCCTTGCGATGCGTGCCGGAGTCATCGCCGCGCGAGAAGAACTTGGCCTGCGCGGCCGCAATCTTCTGGTAGGCCTCGGCCCCGGTCTTGGCGTGGGCGATGTGCGCCGGGTCGGCCGCGGGCCCAGTGGCGGGCCCGACGATGAAGAACTCATTGGAGCCGATGAGCACGCGGCCATTGGCCCAGCCTTCGGCCACGGCCTTCTTCTCCGCCGCCGGGGCGTGCACCATGATCATGTCCACCTGCTTGGCCTTCAGGTAGTCCAGGGATTCACCGCTACCGGCCTTCACCCAGTCCATGCGCGCATCGGCCTTTTTGGCGAAGGCCTCGCCCAGTTCCTTCAGCAGGCCCAGTTCGCCGGGGCTGCCGGTGGCCAGGCTGAACACGTTTTTGCCCGCGCCGTAGGATTCGGTCACCTTGGCCTTGGGCGTTTCGGAAAGGGTGAGGGCCAGGGCGGGCACTGCGAAAAGCAGCACGGCCAAAGCGAGGATGAGTTTGCGCATGGGGTTTCTCCTGTCACGGATTATGGGAAAATAGACATAATGGAAGTAGCGGAGAGCGGGCAGGGCGTCAACGGTTGCGCGCCGGGCCGGGCACGGAGTCGGGCGCGGGGGCTTGCCCCGGCTGGACCTGCGCGGCTGGGCTTCGTTGACAGGTAGGTTCAAAGGCCGTAGTTCTGCGCCCAGAATTTTCGCCCGCTGGCCGTCCCCTTTGGCGGCCCCAGTGCCGGGTTTATTTCATTGGAGGACACACATGCGCGAGAAAGTGGAGGCCGCCCTGGCCAAGGTTCGGCCCATGCTGCAGGCCGATGGCGGAGACGTGGAGCTGGTCGAGGTGACGGACAAGGGCATCGTGAAGGTGCGGCTGACCGGCCGCTGCAAGACCTGCCCCATGTCCAAGATGACCCTGCGCAACGGCGTCGAGCGCATCGTGCTCAAGGAAGTGCCGCAGGTCAAAGCGGTCGAGGAAGCCTAAGCCATGAGCATCACCACCCGTTTCGCCCCCAGCCCCACCGGCTACCTGCACATCGGCGGCGCGCGCACCGCGCTCTTCAGCTGGCTCTTGGCCAAGAACAAGGGCGGGCATTTTTTGCTGCGCGTGGAGGACACCGACCGCGAGCGCAGCACCAAGGAAGCCACGGACGCCATCATCGAGGCCATGGCCTGGCTCGACCTGGCCGCCGAGGGAACCGCCGTGTTCCAGAGCCAGCGTTTCGACCTCTACAACAGCTACATAGACAAATTGCTCGAGACCGGCCACGCCTACTGGTGCAAGTGCACCCCGGACGAAGTGGAGGCCATGCGCGAAAAGGCGCGGGCCGAAGGGAAAAAGCCCAAGTACGACGGCCGCTGCCGCGAACAGGGCCTTGGCCCCGGCGCGGGCCATGTGGTGCGCTTCAAGACCCCGCAGGACGGCGTAACCGCCTTCCACGACATGGTGAAGGGGCCCACCGCGGTGCAGAACGCGGAAATGGACGACATGATCCTGCGCCGCAGCGACGGCTCGCCCACGTACAACCTCGCCGTGGTGGTGGACGACCACGACATGGCCGTGACCCACGTGCTGCGCGGCGACGACCACGTGGCCAACACCCCGCGCCAGATCCTCTTGTACCAGGCCTTCGGCTGGAGCGTGCCCGAGTTCGGCCACGTGCCCATGATCCTTGGGCCGGACAAGGCCAAGCTTTCCAAGCGCCACGGCGCTCTCTCCGTCATGGAATACAAGACCATGGGCTACCTGCCGGAGGCCCTGGTGAATTACCTGGCGCGTCTGGGCTGGAGCCACGGCGACCAGGAGATCTTCAGCCGCGAGGAGCTGGTGCAGCTTTTCGGCACCGGCAACCTGGGCAACTCGCCTTCGGTCTTCGACGTGAAGAAGCTGGAATGGCTGAACGCCCACTATATCAAGGAAGCCGCGCCCGCGCGTCTGGCCGCGCTGCTGCCGGAGTACATCGCGGAGCAGGACGGCCTCAAGCTTGATCCCGCCTACCTGGAGAGCATCGTGCCCCTGTTGCAGCCCCGCGCCAAGACCCTGGTGGAAATGGCGGACATGGCCCGGCTGTTCCTGGTGGATTCCGCCGCCCTGGCCTACGACGAGAAGGCCGTGGCCGACCAGCTGAAGCCGGAAGCGCGCGAGCTGCTCACCGCGCTTCTGCCCATCTACGAAGCCCCGGCGGAATACGCGGACCACAAGGCCCTGGAAGCCGCCACCCAGGCCTTCCTGGACGAGCGCGGTCTGAAGTTCAAGGCCGTGGCCCAGCCCCTGCGCGTGGCCCTGACCGGCAAGACCGCCAGCCCCGGCCTGTTCGAGACCATGTGCGTGCTGGGCAAGGCCGAGAGCCTGGCGCGCATCAAGCGGGCCCTGGCGCTGTAAGGCCATGGCCCACGCTCCCTGCTTCGCCAGCGACAACTACGCGGGCGTGCATCCCCGCGTCATGGCCGCCCTGGCCGAGGCCAACCACGGCCCGGCCAAGGCCTATGGCGACGACGACCTGACCCGGGCCGCGCGCCTGCGCTTCAAGGAAGTGCTGGGCGAAAGCGCCGAGGCCTTCTTCGTGTTCCTGGGCACGGCGGCCAACGTGCTGGCCCTGCAGGCCATGACCAAGCCGCACCACGCCGTGCTCTGCGCGGCCACGGCGCACATCAACGTGGACGAGTGCGGCGCGCCGGAGCGGCACCTGGGCGCGAAGCTGATGCACGTGGACACGCCGGACGGCAAGCTGACGCCCGCGCTGCTTGAGCCCTTTCTGCTGCACCTGGGCAACGAGCACCACAACCAGCCCCGCGCGGTGTCCATCGCCCAGGCCACGGAGCTTGGCACCCTGTACAGCCTGGCGGAGATACGCGCCCTGGCGGACTTCGCCCACGCCAACGGCCTGCTGCTGCACATGGACGGCGCGCGCCTGGGCAACGCGGCGGCGGCCCTGGGCTGCGAATTCCGTGCAATGACGAGCGATGCCGGCGTGGACGCGCTCAGCTTCGGCGGCACGAAAAACGGCCTCATGTTCGGCGAGGCCGTGGTCTTCTTCCGGCCGGAGCTGGCGGCAGATTTTCCCTTTATCCGCAAGCAGGGCATGCAGCTCTGCTCCAAGATGCGCTTCATCGCTGCGCAGTTTCTGGCCCTGCTGGAGGGCGACCTGTGGCGCGAGAACGCCCGGAATGCCAACCTCATGGCCCGCCTGCTGGCCGAAAAGCTCGCGGATGCGCCGGGCGTGCGCATCGTCCAGACTCCGCAGACCAACGCCGTGTTCGCGGCGCTGAAGCCCCAGGTCATCGAAAGCCTGCAAAAGCGTTTCGCGTTCTATACCTGGGACTATGCAACGAACGTGGTGCGGTTCATGACCTCCTTCGCCACCACCGAGGCCGAGGTGGAGGCCTTCGCCCTGGCCGTGCGCCAGGAGGCAGGGGCGGCGGAGTAGGCGGGAGCGTTTCCCGGGAGTCTGGCCCTGCGCTTGCGGCGAGGTCCGCGGTTTTTGCTCCAAACGTTGACAGCAAAGCCGCAGACTTTGTATGAAGGCCTCGCGCGCCGCAGCCGCTGTTTTGGCGAGGCCTGCCTGGCGCATACGTAGAATTTTCCTTGCGTAACGCCACTGCGATTCCGTCATTGCAAGGCATTTCATCAGCCACACAGGAGGCCACATGCAGTCGATCCTTCACACGACGCTTATGCGCCACACCGCTTTCATCCTCATCGCCGTCATGAGTCTGTTCTCCTTCGTGCCCAAAGCCGAGGCCAGCCTCGTGCCCACGGCCATGAGCATGAGCTCCGAGCTGCGCAGCCAGGATCTGGCCTCGGTGCAGAAGGTGCTGGAGAACAAGGCCGTCAAGGCGCGTCTTTCCGCCCTGGGCTACTCCGACGCCGAGATCTCGGCCAAGCTGTCCCAGGTGTCGGATTCCGAACTGCACGGCCTGGCCTCGCAGCTGGACGCGCTGGACGCGGGCGGCGACGGCATCGGCTTCGTCATCGGCCTGCTGGTCATCGTGCTGCTGGTCATCGTGATCCTGAAGCTCAGCGACAAGACGGTCACCATACGGTGACCCGGCTGAGGGCAATGGACCGCGCACGCCCGAAACGGCATTCAGGACCGCCCTCCGGGGCGGTCCTCGCGTTTTTGCCAGCGCACGTCCTTGTGTTGGCCCTTGCGTTTGCCCTGGCCCTCAGCGCCTGCGCGCCGCTGCCCCAGGGCTTCACCCCGCCGCCGGGGCGGGGCGAGGTGCGCGGCGTGCCCTTCCACGCGCAGGAGGACCACCAGTGCGGCCCGGCCTCGCTCGCCATGGTGCTGAACCACCTGGGCGATCCCGCCACGCCGGAGGACATCTCCCGCGCCATATACCGCGAGGACCTGCGCGGCACCCTGAGTCTGGACTTGGCGCTGTACCCACGCGGGCGGGGCCATGGCAGCAGCTTCCGCCGCGGCGCGCCCCAGGACCTGGCCGACGCCGTGAACGCGGGCGTGCCTCCCCTGGTCATGGTGAACGAGGGCTTCGGCGGCATCCGCGTCATGCATTTCATGGTCATCACCGGGTACGACGGCCAGGGAGTGACGGCCAATTCCGGCCGCAGGCAGGGCGTGCGCCTCACCTGGGGCGAGTTCCTTTCGGCCTGGGACGGGGCCGACCGCTGGCTGCTTCTGGTGACGCCGGGCAAGGCTCCGGCCGGGGAGGGCAAATGAGCCGCAAACGTCTGCCGCTTGCCTTGCTGCTCCTTGGGGCGCTGGCCGTGGGATGCTTCTCCTGTTCCTCCATGCCGCGCATCAGCGTGCACGACGACCCGCTTTCCGGCGCGGAGCATGTGAAGCTCGGCATGGCTTACGAGGCCAAGGGCGAGGCCGAGCGCGCCGCGGCGGAATATCGCCAGGCCATGAACCGCGAGCCCCTGGCGCGGCTGTACCTGGGCAATCTGCTTTACGGCCAGGGCAAGCTGCCGGAGGCCGAGGCCGAGTACCGCGCCGCCCTGGAGCGCCTGCCCGGCAACCCGGAGGTCATGAACAATTTGGCCTGGGTGCTTTTGAAGCGCGGGCGCAAGCTGGAGGAGGCCCAGGATCTGGCCGAGCGCGCCGTGTCGCGCGCGGCTTCGGCCCCGGCCCGCGCCGCCTACCAGGACACGCTCTCGGCCATCCGCGCGGCCCGCTCCCCGGGCGTCACGCCGCAGTAGCAGGACCTTCCGCACCTTTCGCACGCGCCGCGCCTTCGGGCAGGGACGCACAAGGGGATCGCATGGACCAACGCTTCCGGCTCCTCGGCCCCGAGGTGGTCCATGACGCCGCCACGGGCCTTGTCTGGCCGCGCTCGGCCAATGTTCAGGGCTTTCCCCTCAGCTGGCCCGATGCCCTGGCCGCGGTGGCCGAGCTGAATCAGCAACATTTTCTCGGCTTTTCCGACTGGCGCATGCCCAACCGCGTGGAGCTGCGCTCCCTCATCGACCACGGCGCGCGCCAGCCCGCGCTGCCTGCCGGGCATCCCTTCCGCGACGTGTTTCTGGGCTGGTACTGGAGCAGCACCAGCAAGGCCGGGCAGGAGAACTACGCCTGGAACCTGCACTTGGAGGGCGGCAGGCTGTTCTACAGCCGCAAGGACGAGTTCCGGCTGCTCTGGCCCGTGCGGGGCGCGGGCGCAGTGCTGCCGCGCAGCGGGCAGGAGGTCTGTTTCGATGCCGCGGGCGCGGCGCTTCCCTGCGCGGGCAGCGGCCAGGACGGGGAGTTGCGCCTGGGCCTGCCCTGGCCCGCGCCGCGTTTCGAGGCCTTGGCTGGAAATGGGGAGCAGGGCGTGCTGGACCGGCTCACCGGGCTTGTGTGGCTGCATCCGGGACGGCTTTCCGCCGGGCTGCTGGACTGGCCGGGGGCGCTTGTCTTCGCGGCCTCGCAGGGCGAGGACTGGCGTCTGCCGGAGATCCGCGAGCTGGAATCTTTGGTGGATGCGGGCCGGGCCAATCCAGCCGTGCCGAGCGGGCTTGTCGAGTTGGGCACTGTGGGAGCCGAGGGCTTCTGGTCGGCCACGACGAGCGGCTTCGATCCGGCCTGGGCCTTTGCGCTCTATGCGCAGAAGGGCGCGGTGGGCGTGGGCTTCAAGGCGGGCGCGGAATTTCCGGCCTGGCCCGTGCGCGGGGCGCGCTGGGGATTGCTCTAGTCTTCCGGCCCTGTGTGCGCCCTACACATTGCCCCTCAGAATTGCGCCTCGGCCTCTAAGGCCACCAGCTCCATCTTGCCCCACACGCCGAGCTTGCCGCCCGCCTGCACGAACACGCCCTCAAGCCCCAGCGGGGCCATCTTCCTGGCCCGCGCCAGCACAAGGTCCAGGTCGTCCGCCGTGTCGATGAGGTTTGCCAGCGCCGTGGCCGCGGCATCGGCAAAAGCGCCGCTTTTGGAGCGCACCACCACCAGTTCGCCCTTGCCCAGGCTGAGCGAGGGCCCGATGAAGGCCGAGGACGCGCACAGGCTCAGCGGGAAATCTTTGGGCGAGAGCGAGAGCCCGAGCTGCGCTCCGGATTCCGGGTCGCCCAAAAGGGCCACGGTGCGCTCGCGCGTGGAGTGCAGGTAGAGGTCGCCGCCGTTTTCCACGATGATGTTCGGGTTTATGGGGGCGAAGTGGTCGGCCACCAGCTGGGCGAAGGTTCCGGCCACGGCGGCCATGGGGCCCACGTTCACCGCCGCCGCTGCGCGGGCCATCTCGCGCGCCACCAGCGGCGCGTCGTCCGGGACGGGCACGGGCACCAGGCTCTCGCGGAAGCCCGGCGTCATGAGCATGAAGTTCTTGAGCTCGCCGCGCAGGGTGCGCACCAGGTCAAGCATGGGCTCGCGCAGGTCGGCCTGGGCGGTGACGAAAAGATCCGTGTGCTCCAGCACCACCTGGAAGCAGGTTTCGCCAGCCTGCGCACGCACGGATTGCCGGTAGGCGCGGTGGGAAGAAAGGAATACTTGCTTCGACATGCGGAAGAGGGTACCAGAACGGAGCAGTGCCGAAAAGGCCAAGTTCGTGGCCCGAGCGGAGGCCCCGGAGCTTGACGGCCGGGAATCTTCCGTCTATACGGCTTGGTTCCGCGCTGCCGGAAACGATACCATCCTCTCAGGAGAACACATATGAGC
>NZ_DATMYK010000331.1:0-4804 GCF_035560995.1 Humidesulfovibrio sp.
GGGCTATTCTTCGCCCTTCAACTGGCCGCCCGTATCATTTGCGTCCATGCGGGTCAGAATCTCCAGGATGAGGTCGTCCTGGTGCACCAGATGCTGCATGATGACCTTGATTTCTTCCTCGGCCTTCACGTTCACGTTGTAGTCGTGCTCGGCCATCAGCCGGTCCTTCTCGGCCTGCCGGTTCTGGCTCATCATGACGATGGGGCCGGTGTACGCGGCCTGGAAGCTTAGCACCAGGTTCAGCAGGATGAACGGATAGGGGTCCCAGGCCTGAAAATAGGCCGGGTTGGCCGCAGCCTGGTAGAACAGATAGGCGTTGACCGCCACCCAGGCCAGGATGATGACGCTTTGGCAGATGATGAACGGCCAGCCGCCCACGATGCGCGCCACGGCGTCGGCCACGCGCTGCCCTGTGGTCAGCGTCTTTTCCAGCTTGCTGTTGACGTTGACGATGATGTGCCTGCCGTGGTCGTAGGTCGCGGCCGGACCGGGAGTCCATTTCTTGCGCATGGTCAGTTGCTCCTTCGCGGCGCAGCCGCCGCAGTGCTCTTGACCATAGCTGGCGGACCGGATTTACGCCAGCGCCACCAGATCGTAGCTTTGCGCCTGCTCGATGTCGGCCATGACCAGCTTGCCGGGCTTGACCTTGGGGCCGCTCACGTAGGTCACGCCGTCCACTTCCGGGGCCTGGAACCACACGCGGCCGGTGTGCAGACCGGGCCATTCCGGGCTGGGCTCCTCCACCAGCACCTCCTGCCGGGTGCCGATGAGCGCGTCGAGGCGCTCGCGGCTGATGCCTTCCTGAAGCTTCATGAGGGCGTTGCGGCGCTTTGTTTTGGTGGCCTGGGCCACCTGGCCGGGCAGCTCCGCAGCCTTGGTGCCCTCCTCCTGATGATACGGAAACACGCCCAGGTTGGTGAAGCGCGTCTTGGCCACAAAGTCCTTCAGGGCCTTGTAGTGCTTGTCCGTCTCGCCGGGGAAGCCCACGATGAGGCTGGTGCGCAGGGCGGCCTCGGGGAAGTGCTTGCGCACGCGGTCGATGACCAGGGAAGGGTCCTGGGCGAAGGGCCTGCCCATGGCCGAGAGGATCTCCGGGTGGGCATGCTGCAGGGGGATGTCGAAATAGGGCAGGAGCGGCCGCCCCAGCCCGGCCAGGTGCTTCAGGAGGCCGTCGGTGAGGCCCGCGGGGTACAGGTACATGAGCCGCAGCCACTTGAGGCCCTTGATGGGCATGAGCCGGTCCAGCAGGTGCTTCAGGCCGTCCTTCAGGTCCAGGTCGCGGCCGTAGGAGGTCACGTCCTGGCCCACCAGCACCAGTTCCGGCACGCCGCCCTGCTCCACCAAGAGGCGCGCCTCGCGCTCCAGCTCGTCCAAGCCGCGGCTCACGTGCCTGCCGCGGATGCTCGGAATGGTGCAGAAGGCGCACTTGTGCGAACAGCCCTCGCTGATCTTGAGGTAGGCGTAGCCCGGCGCGGTGCTCAGGCGGCGGGGGCCAAGCGCGTCGAACTGCTTTTTGCCGAGGGCCGCGCCCACCAGCTGCGGCCACTGGCCCAGCTCCCGCGTGGAAAGCCACAGGTCCACCTCGGGCAGGTCCGCCGCCAGGTCGGCCTGGCCGTAACGGCTGACCATGCAGCCCGTGACGGCCACCAGGGGCTTGGGCCGCACGTCCTCCACCTCGCGGATGACCGAGAGGATGGTGTCTACGCTCTCCTCCACTGCCGGGCGGATGAAGCCGCAGGTGTTCACCAGCACCAGGTCGCTTTCGGCGGCGCTTTCGGCCGGGGCGAAGGACTCGCCCAGCACGCCCAGCATGCGTTCGGTGTCCACGCGGTTTTTGGGGCAGCCGAGGCTGATGGTGTGGACGCGGATGGCGGACATGGTCTCTCCTGGAGGCAAAAGGGTAATTCCGACTGGGGTGGTTGCGCTTTGGGCCAACTTGTGTAGGATGCCCGGCCAGAGCATCCTCCGGGCGTTTCGCCGGAGAGCGCGCCTCCCCCCGGCGCGAAAGGAGGCCCGCGCATGGTGGAATCCCTGCGGGCGGAGAAGCAATACCGCATAGGACTCATAGGCGACAAGTCGTCGCTGGTGCCTTTCTGGGAACTTTTCGCGTCCCTGGGGAACGAACGCGTCATGGGCCAGCTGGGCATCCGCGCCCTGGCCCTGCACGCCGAGGCCACGGGAAGCGAATTCGGCAGCACCCTGGAGCTGCCCGTGCACCCGGACTGGCGCGCCATGCTCGCCGCCCACCCGGACCTGAACCTGGTCATCGAAACCACCGGCCGCGAGGCCGTGCTGGCCGACCTGCGCTGCGGCCTGCCCACCAGCATCACCCTGGTGGAGCGCGGCGCGGCCAGCTTTTTCCTGCGCCTTTTGTCCTCCGACCAGATGTGGGTGGCCTGCAAGCTGGACCTGCTGCACACGCAAACCCTGCTCAAGGGCATCATCGACCAGTTGAAGGAAGAGATCGCCCTGGTGGACGCGCAGGGCCTGGTGCTCGACTGCAACAAGGCCGTGCTGGAGGCCGCCGGAGTGCAGAAGGCCGAGATGACCGGCCGCCCCCTGCGCAGCTTTTTCCCACTGCAGGAAGGCCAGAACGGCGGCGCGGAACCCCCGGCCACAGGCCCGCTGGAACGCGCCCTGGCCACGGGCCAATCGGCCGAGGCCACCCTGCCCCACGTGGACGCCGAGGGACGCCTGCACTACACCCGCGAATACGTCTACCCCATCCAGGACGAGGTGGGCCGCTCGGCCAGCTTCCTGTGCATCCGGCGCGACATAACCAGCCGCACCCAGATGGAGCAGCGTCTGCAACAGTCCGAGCGCCTGGCTTCCATCGGCGAGATGAGCACCTACATCGCCCACGAGATACGGAACCCGCTCTTCGCCATCGGCGGCTTCGCCAACCAGCTCCTGCGCACCGTCAGCGAGCCCGCCGCCCGCGAAAAAATCGAAATCATCATCGAGGAATCCAAGCGCCTCGACAGCATCCTGAAGAGCATCCTCACCTTCGCCCGCCCGGTGGACGCGGGCAGCGGCCTGGCTGACCTGAACCGCATCGTGCGCGACACCATGGAGCTCATGGGCCTGGCCTGCGAAAACCAGAACATCGAGCCCGTGCTGGGCCTGGCCGACGAACTGCCCCTGGTCAAGGCCGACCCGGAGCTCATCAAGCAGTGCCTCATCAACCTGGTGAAGAACGCGGTGGAAGCCATGCCCCAGGGCGGCCTGCTGGCCGTGCGCACGGGCCTTTCCGGCGCGCACGTGGTGCTGGAGGTGGAGGACACGGGCCAGGGCATCGCCCCGGAGATTCGCGACAAGGTCTTCAGCCCCTTCTTCAGCACCAAGGGCCGCGGCTCCGGCCTGGGGCTGGCCATGATCAAAAAGATCCTGGACGACCTGGGCGGCACCGTGGAACTGGCCAGCGTGCCCGGCGAAGGCACCCGCGTAGCCTTGAGCCTGCCCCCGCAACTGGCGGTTGCGAAACCGGGGCCGGACGGGTAGAGTCGGGCCATGAATCCTGCCAAAGAACCCCTCAAGAAAACCCTCGTCCTGGCCACCCGCAACGCGGGGAAGATAAAGGAACTGGAAGCCCTGCTGGCCGGTTACGGCCTGCACGTGCTGGGCCTGGGCGATTTCCCGGACATCGGCGAAATCGAGGAGACCGGCGTCACCTTTGCCGAGAACTCGCTGCTCAAGGCGCGCACCGTGGCCCAGGCCACGGGCCTGGTCGCCCTGGCCGATGATTCCGGCCTGGTGGTGGACGCGCTCGACGGCGCGCCCGGCGTCTACTCCGCCCGCTATTCGGGCGAGGGCGCAACGGACGAACGCAACAATTCGAAGCTGCTGGACGTCTTGAAGGACGTGCCCGAAAAGGACCGGGGCTGCCGTTTCGTCAGCGTGGTGGCCGCCGTGGCCCCGTGCGGCGCGGAGCTGGTGGCCGAGGGCCGCTGGGAAGGCCGGGTGCTGTTCGCCCCGCGCGGCAACGGCGGCTTCGGCTATGATCCGCTTTTCCTTGATCTTGAGCTTGGCAAAAGCGCCGCCGAGCTGGCCCCGGCCGAGAAGAACGCGCGCTCCCACCGGGGACGCGCCCTGCGCGCCCTGCTGGCGGACTGGCCGGACTTCTGGGCCCGCGCCTCGCGCTAACAACACGCAATTCCCACGGAGTATCCCCATGTGCGGAATCATCGGCTACTGCGGACACAGGCCTGCCGTCCCCCTGGTGGTGGAAGGCCTGCGCCGCCTTGAATATCGCGGCTACGACTCGGCGGGCGTGAGCTTCGTCCAGGGCGGCAAGCTCTCGGTCATCCGGGCCGAGGGCAAGCTGGCCAACCTGGAAAAGAAGCTGGAGAGCCAGCACGTATTCTCCGCCACCTCGGGCATGGGCCACACCCGCTGGGCCACCCACGGCCCCCCGGTGGAGAAGAACGCCCACCCGCACCTGGACCACACGGGCAAGCTGGCCATCATCCACAACGGCATCATCGAGAACTACCAGGAGATCAAGACCGAGCTGGCCGCCAAGGGCGTCACCTTCCGCTCGGACACCGACTCCGAGGTGCTGGTGAACCTCATCGCCGACTGCCTTCCGGCCACCGGCGGCGACGTGACCCGCGCCATCTCCAAGGCCCTGTCCCGCGTGGAAGGGGCCTACGCCATCGTGGTCATGAGCGCGGAGCACCCCGGCACCCTGTGGGCCACCCGCGTGGCCAGCCCGCTGGTCATGGGCGTGGGCACGGGCGAAAACTTCTTCGGCTCGGACATCCCTGCCTTTTTGCCCTACACCCGCGACGTGGTGTTTTTGGAG
>NZ_DATMYK010000332.1:0-2130 GCF_035560995.1 Humidesulfovibrio sp.
GGAATTGGCCGCGTGCAGCAGGCCCGTGGCGCCGTTCTTGAGCAGGGCCACGGCCAGGGCGGCCAGGTCCGGCGTGTAGGTGGGCGAGCCGTGCTGGTCGTCCACCACGGAAAGCTCCGGCCGCGCGGCCCCAAGCTCCAGCATGCGTTTGACGAAGTTCATCTTGCCCGGGCCGAAGAGCCAGGCCGTGCGCACAATGAGCAGGCCGGGAATGTCGAGCCCGAGCAGGGCTTCCTCGCCCGCCAGCTTGGAGGCCCCGTAGACGGACAGGGGGCCCGTGGCGTCGGCCGGCAGGTAGGGCGAACCCTTCTCGCCGTCGAACACGAAGTCCGTGGAGAAGTGCAGCAGCCTGTGGCCGCGCTCCTCGGCCAGCACGCCCAAAAGCGCCGGGAAGGCCGCGTTCAGCTTGTAGGCCTCTTCCGGCTGGTCCTCGGCCGCGTCCACCTGGGTGTAGGCCACGGCGTTCACCAGGCAGATTTCCGCCGGGTCGAACAGGGCCTCGTTCTCGTTTCTGGCTTCTGGCTCGTGGCTGTCCAGGAACTCGTCCAGGGCGTCGGCCTCGAAATAGTCCACGTCCGCTGCGGAAACGGGCACGGCGGTCACTCCGGCCCGGGTCAGGGCTTCCACCAGGGCGCGGCCCAGCAGGCCGTTGCGGCCGCCGAAGACGAGAGCTTTCGCGGGCAGGGTCATGTGCGCTCCTTGTACCAGCGGTCCATGAATTTCAGGTACGCGCCGCTCTGCACCTCATCCAGCCACACGGAATTGGCCTGATACCAGGCGATGGTGCGGGCCATGCCCTCGGCGAAGCTCACCGAGGGCGCGAAGCCGAGTTCGCGCGCGGCCAGGTCGAAGTTCATGGCGTAGCGGCGGTCATGGCCGGGGCGGTCGGTGACGAAGCGGATCAGCGTGTCGTTCTGGCCGGTGAGGCGCAGGATGGTGCGCACCACATCGAGGTTCGGCATTTCCGCCGCGCCGCCGAAGTTGTACACCGCGCCCGCACGGCCCTTGAGCAGGGCCAGTTCCACGCCCCGGCAGTGGTCGTCCACGAAGATCCAGTCGCGCACGTTCTGCCCGTCGCCGTACACCGGCAGGGGCTCGCCCTTGATGGCCTTGGTGTACATGAGCGGGATGAGCTTTTCCGGGAACTGGAAGGGGCCGTAATTGTTGGAGCAGCGGGTGACGACCACGTCCTGCCCGTAGGTCTCGTGGTAGGCGCGGGCCAGCATGTCGGCCCCGGCCTTGGAGGCGGAATAGGGGCTGTTGGGCGCCAGCGGCGTGGTCTCGTGGAACTGCCCGGTGGGGCCAAGGCTGCCATACACTTCGTCGGTGGAAACGTGCACCACGCGCTTGATTTTCGCGCGGCGGGCGCAGTCCAGGATATTCTGCGCGCCCAGCACGTTGGTGACCACAAAGGGGGCCGGATCATCGATGGAGCGGTCCACGTGGCTCTCGGCCGCGAAGTTCACCACCGCGTCGATTGTGTGCTCCTCAAGCAGGGTGGAAACCAGCTCGCGGTCGCAGATGTCGCCGTGGATGAAGGTGTAGGCGTCTCCGGCCTCGGATTCCAGGCCGCGCAGGCTGCCCAGGTTGCCCGCGTAGGTCAGCTTGTCCAGGTTCACGATGCGCCAGTCCGGGTGGCGCTGGCGCATGGCGTACAGAAAGTTGGCTCCGATGAAGCCGCAGCCGCCGGTAACGAGAAGGCGCATGGAACACTCCTTATGCTGCTTTGTTCGCCGTGTAGTACCCGCTGCCCGGCTTCTGCGCAAGGCCGGGGCTTTACGGCGCTTGAAGGCCGGGCAGGCCGTCCGTCTGGCGCAGGGCCTCGTACAACAGGATGCCCGCCGCGGTGGAGAGGTTCAGGCTGCGCACGGTATCGAAGGTGGGAATGCGCACGCGAAGCGGGCAGAGCTCGTGCAGGGAATCGGGCAGGCCGCGCGTTTCCGGGCCAAGCACGATGGCGTCTTCGGGCTGGAAGCGGAACTCGGTGTGCGGCACGCCGCCGCGCGCGCTGGTAAGGATGATGCGCGGACGGGGCGAGAGGGACAGAAGGGCGGCCTCCAGAGCGGCCCAGTGCGGGTGCACGCTGAGCTGCACATTGGGCCAGTAGTCCAGCCCGGCGCGCTTCAGGTG
>NZ_DATMYK010000333.1:0-10260 GCF_035560995.1 Humidesulfovibrio sp.
CTGGATGGCCTTGACCTTGGCTCCTTCGTGGAGGATGGCGCCGCTTTGGGCCAGCTTGTCCTTCAGCGCGGGGGAGACTTCGAGCTTATCGGTGACGAGATGCACGTTTCTGGCCAGGGAGAGCAGGGTGAGGGCGCCACCGGCCGCGGCGCTCTGCCCGCCCACCACGGCTACGTCCTCGCCACGGAAGAAGCCGCCGTCGCAGTCCACGCAGTAGGAAACCCCCCGTCCGAGCAGTTCCTTTTCGCCGGGCACGCTCAGCTTGTTGCGCGTGGTGCCTGTGGCGATGATGAGGGTGCGGGCGCTCAGAATCATGCCGCTCTCGGTCTCGATGTCGAAGAGCCTGCCGACGGGCGTGATCCGCAGAGCATCTTCTTCGAGCACCTCGGTGCCGAAGCTCTTGGCCTGGGAGAGGCCTGTGGTGAGCATTTCCTCACCGCTGGTCTTGAACATGCCCATGAAGTTTTCCACGTGGGCCCAGAACAGACTGCTCTTGTTCAGGCGGCCCAGCATGAGCACGCTGGTCTTCTTGCGCGAGGCGTGGATGGCTGCCTGAATGCCCGCAGGGCCGCAGCCGAGGATGACGACGTCGAAGATGGGCTTCTGGTCCATGATGAGCCTCCTGACTGCTTTGGGGTGGATCAGGAGAAGATGTTAAGCATGGTCCAGGCGTTGGGCAAGGTCTGTGTTGATCTGAGCGTGGAAGCCGTCGATTTTCTCGTCCCTGGGCAGGGTGGCGAAAAGGGTTTCCAGGTAGCCGCGTTCCTTCAGCAGGCGGCAGGAGGCGCGGAAGTTCATGTCGTACAGCCAGCCGATGGTCATGAGCTTGAAGTCGTTGATGTAGACGATGGTGCGGTAGTCGCCGCGTTCGCGTCTGCACAGGGCGTCGAGCACGGACGGGGTATACGTGTCCGGAGCGTCGACGACGTTCAGGGCCACTTCCGGGTGCTTGGGGTTTTTCTGGGCGAAGTGGGCGATCATGACGGAGTAGATGTCCAGCTTGTCGCTGTCGCGCACCACACGGGCCGCGTCGCGCAGCGCGGACGAGGCAATGGGCGGCAGGGAGCGCTTGTTGTGCAGATACACCGCGCCAAGGGTCAGGCGGCGGATGCGCGCGGGCACGCCGCCGAGCAGCTTCTCGCGCAGGATGTGGGCCACGCTCAAGGCTGCGTGGTTGGCCGAATCCGCATCGCGGAAGGTTCGATACTGCCTGTACTGGGGGAAGCGGCCCACATCGTGCAGCTGTGCGCCCAGGCGCGCGGCCAGGGCAACCTCACGCGGCAAGGCCTCTTCTGCGCAGATTGTTTCCGCCAGGCCGAGCACGCGCTTGGTGTGCGCCATCTTGAGCGTGTAAGCGAAGCCGTCGCCCTGGTCGTCGAGGAAGGGCAAGGCAAAGGCTTCGAAGCGCTGGCCCACCAGGCGCACAAGAGCCTCGTCCGGCTGCGCTGTGACCAACGGTTCGTCGCTACATGGCATGCTGCTTATCGGTCGATGGAGCGCTTTTTCAGCTCATACAGCTGCTTGTTGATGCGCCCCGCACGGTAGTCGGAATCCAGTTCCGCATGCTCGCGGCGGCGGTTCTCCTCGGCCTCGCGCTCTAGCTCCTTGTCGCGCCATATGCCCTTAGGGCCATAGAGAAAGCGCAGGAACAGGCAGATGGCCGCCAGGATGGCAAAGGAGAAGGCATAGGTGGCCAGGCTGGTCTCCCAGTCGCCGGCGACGCCGGAATTGAACGGCCAGCCGCGCCATTTGGAGGGTAGGTCGGTTTGGGCCGAGATGTTCAAGTAGGACATGAAGCTTGGGCCTCCAGGAAAGGGTATGGGCGGGAGCTGACTCCGGCCTCGCGGCAGAGATACGTCTCCTGGCGGCATCTTGCAAGGGCGGCCGCGCAATGCCGTAGCCGGGGCGATTGTCTCTTGGCGGAAGTTGAGGTAAGGAAACAGTGAAGGGAGATATCCATGCGCATACTCATTGCCGAAGACGACAGCACAAGCGCGCGCTACATGTCGGGCCTGCTGGCCCGCTTTGGCGAATGCGTGGTGGTCGAAGACGGCGAACTCGCCCTTGCCGCGTACAAGGCCGCCCTGGAGGAAGGCAAGCCCTTTCAGCTCATTTGCCTGGACATCATGATGCCCAGGAAGAACGGGCAGGAAGTGCTGGAAGACATCCGCCAGTTGGAGCGGGCTGCGGACATGAAGCCCGGCCAGGGCGTCAAGATCATCATGACCACTGCCCTGGGCGATGTGCGCTCGGTCATGAGCGCCTACAAGGGCGGGGCCACGGCCTACATCACCAAACCAATCCTGACGGAACGTCTCTACGAGACAATTTGCAGCCTCGGCTTCGAGGTTTGAACAAAGGACTGCAAGCTCATGAAAAAGCCCCCCAAGACCCTTTCCGCCGTGCTGGCGGTTTTTCTCGCCTGTTCCCTCATGGCCGAAGCCGCCTTCGCCAAACGCATGGGCAGCGGCGGCAACCTTGGCGGACGCAGCACGTATTCCCGCAGCTACACGCCTTCAAGCCCCACGCCCTATGCGCCCAGCAGCCCCGCGTCGCCCACCGCCCCGGCGCAGACGGCGCGGCCCACGACCCAGCAACAGACGGCCACGCCCATGGCCCAGCCGCAGTCGCCGGGCATGTTCTCGCGCTTTGGCTGGGGGCTTGGGGGCTTCATGGCCGGCGGTCTGCTCGGCTCCATGCTCTTTGGCCGCGGCGGTGGCTGGGGTGCCGGCGGCGGCATGGGCATGCTCGACATCCTGCTCATCGGTCTTGTGGCCTTTTTGGCCTATAAGCTGTTCCGCCGCTGGTCCGACTCCCGGAACGCCTCCGGCGGCATGACTCCTCCGCAGGCGCCTGGAGCCGATCCGCGCGGCGACGCGCCCGGCCCGGACCCCCGCTCCCGCGCGGAACAGAGCTGGGACCACCTGCGCTCCAATGGCGGCCAGACCGCTGCCGCCAGCCCCACCGGAGGCTTCGGCGTTACGCCGCAAGCCGAAGAAATCGCTGGACCCGTGGTGCCGGAGGGCTTCAACGTGCCGGAGTTTCTTGAGGGCTCCAAGACTGTGTATGCGCGCCTGCAGCACTCCTGGGACCGCCGCGACCTGAACGACATCGCGCTCTTCACCACGCCGGAGGTCCTGGCCGAGATCCGCCGCCAGGCCGCCGCCGACCCCGCGCCTTCCAAGACCGAGCTGTTGCTGGTCAACGCCAAGCTCTTGGAATTCCGCGAGGAGGACAAGGACACCGTGGCCACGGTGCTCTTCGACGTGCTCATGCGCGAAGATGCGAGCGAGGAGCGGCCCAAGCAGATCCGCGAGGTCTGGCACTTCTCGCGCCCCACCGCGGACCTCTCGGCCAACTGGCGGCTTGAGGGCATCCAGCAGCTGGAAGCCTAGCCCGCGTACCAAACACTTACGACTTGAAGCCCGCCTGAGGCTCGGAAGATCCGTTCCGGGCCTCTTGGTGCAAGGAGCACCCATGCTGAAGCTTACGGATTGTTTCAAGGTCTACACCACGGACCAGGACAAGGCCGCGCCCCCGGCGGAGACCGTGGCCAGGGTCAAGGCCCGGTTGGAGGCGAAGTGCCCCGGCGTGCTGGAGGAAACCAAACGCGTGGACACCGGCCGCCTGGGCATTCCCGTGTTCTTGAGCATCTGCGGACCGGAGGCGCGGGCGGTGATGCCCACGCGCAAGCAGATGGGCAAAGGCGCCAGCCCGGAGCAGGCCGAGGCCTCGGCCCTTATGGAGCTTGTGGAGCGTTTCAGCTACTTCAGCTTCTGGGCCGATGAGACCAATTTCACCTTGGCCACCTGGAGCGAGGCTGAGAAGCTCTTTGGCTCGCAACTGGTGGACATGGCCCAGATCTGCCAGTCCGTGGATGACGACCTGACGCAGGACGACGCCCGGCGGCTTATGGACCTTGTGCGCTGGCGCTTTTGCCCGGTGCTGAACGTGGCCACGGGCGAAACCTGCGTACTGCCGCTGGACTGGTTCAAGACCCTGAACGAGTTCAACGGTTCCTCCGCCGGCAACACGCCGGAGGAGTCCATCCTCCAGGGCGGCTGCGAACTGGTGGAGCGCCACGTGTCGGCCCTCATCGACCGCACGTCGCCGGAGCTTCCCACCATCAGCCAGGACACCCTGGACGACCCGGTGTTGAAGGATTTGTGCGAGCGCTTCCGCAAGAACGGCATCATGCTGCTCCTGAAGGACTTCAGCCTGGGCATGCCGGTGCCCACGGTGGGTGCGCTTGCTTTTGATCCCAAGACCTTCCCGACTTTGAGCGAGATCGTCTACACCGCGGGCACGGCAGCCAATCCGGTCAAGGCGGCGGTGCGTGCCGTGACGGAGATCGCCCAGCTTGCGGGAGACTTCGAGACCGCGCGCGTGTACGAGGCTTCGGGCCTGCGCAAATTTACCGATCCCGGCCAGTTCGCCTGGCTGACACAAGGCCCGGTGGTGGACCTGGACAGCCTGCCCAACGTGGAGGACCAGAACATCCGCGTGGAGCTCGCCCGCTTGGCCGACGGCCTCACGGCCAAGGGCTACACCCTGTACACGGTGCCAACAACCCGCGCCGACCTGGATGTGCCCGCAAACTACAACCTTGTGCCGGGCTTCGACTTCCGCGAGCGTACGGTCAATCGCAGCCTGGGCCTTTTCGTGGGGCGCAAGCTGGCCGAAGAGGCACCGGACGACGAGGCCATGACCGGCCTGGACATTCTGGCCACTGTGGTGCCGAACGGCTACTACCTGCCTTTCTTCCAGGCCCTGTTCGCCCTGCGCCTGGGCGAGATCAAGGCCGCCGCAGCGCTCTTCGCCAAGGCCGAACCGCTCCAGCCCGGAGTGGAGGAGCGCGCCCTGTGCGCCTTCTACCAGGCGTACGCTCTGTCTCAGGAGAGTTCCTGGGAGGCGGCCATGCCCCACCTGGACCGGGCCATAGGCCTGGATGCCGAGGTGAAGGAATACTTCAACCTGCGCGGAGTGGGGCGCTTCAAGGCCGGGAACTATCCCCAGGCCAAGGAGGACTTCCACGCCGTGCTGACCCTGGACAACGGCTCGGCCCCGGATTTGGCGAACCTCGGCTTGTGCCACAAGTTCATGGGCGAACTGGACGACGCGCGCGAGTATCTGGAGTCGGCCTTGAAGCTCGATCCGAGCCTGGAGTACGCGCGCATACACCTGGAAGAATTGCGCCAGGGAGCTGAAGAATAAAAATCCTCCTCAAAGGCGGATATACTCCCGGACCGTATTGACCGGGGCAGGGAAATCATTTAGTTGCTCTCTAACGCATACGGGCTGCGGCCTTTGCGACCAAGCATACTTAAACGGCTGAGGCTTTATCCATAAGATCCTAGAGGAGGACGACGAATGGCTATTCTTGAGTACAAGGGCAAAAAGTTTGAGGTTGACGAGGACGGCTTTCTGCTGAAGTTCGAGGACTGGAACCCGGAGTGGGTTGAGTTCGTGAAGGAGAGCGAAGGCATCGCCGTCATCTCCGAGAACCACCAGAAGGTCATCGACTTCCTGCAGGACTACTACAAGAAGAACGGCATCGCCCCCATGGTGCGCATCCTGTCCAAGGTGACCGGATACAAGCTGAAGGAAATCTACGAGCTGTTCCCCTCCGGCCCCGGCAAGGGCGCCTGCAAAATGGCTGGCCTGCCCAAGCCCACCGGCTGCGTGTAAGCCTCCATTTCATCGAATGCAAAGAGGCGGGAGCTTTGGCCCCCGCCTCTTTTTTTTCGCCCGCCGCCTTAAGGAGGCGGGCGTTTCTGTTTCGTCCGGCTCTACTTCTGTTCCGGTTCGGCCATGCGGATGGCGCAGAACTTGCCGCACATGCCGCATTCCTTGCCGTGCTCCGTGCCCTGGGAACGCTGGCGCACCAGGCAGGGGTCAAGGGCCGCGTCGGCCATGCCCTTCCAGTCGAGCTTGAGGCGCGCGTCGCACATGGCGGCCTCGCGGTTCAAGGCCCAGGGGCGGCCAAGGGCGGTTTCGCCCGCCTGGGCGGCGATGCGCGAGGCCAGCACGCCCTCGTGCACGTCCTTGGCGTCGGGCAGGCAGAGGTGCTCGGCCGGGGTGAGGTAGCAGAGGAAGTCCGCGCCGTATTGCGCGGCCAGAGCCCCGCCGATGGCTCCGGCGATGTGGTCGCGCCCGGCGGCGGTGTCCGTCACCAGAGGGCCCAGCACGTAGAGCGGAGCGCCGAAGGTGGCGCGCTTGATGCCTTGGATCTGCGCCTGGACAAGGTGCAGGGGCACGTGGCCCGGGCCCTCGATCATTACCTGCACGCCAGCGGCCCAGGCCCGCTTGGCCAGAACTCCCAGGGTCAGCACCTCCTCCCACTGGGCTGGATCGCCCGCGTCCACGCCGCCGCCGGGGCGCAGGCCGTCGCCCAGGCTGATGACCACGTTGTGCTTGCGGCACAGGGTGAGCAGTTCGTCATAGTGGGTGAGCAGGGGGTTTTCCTGCCCGGTGCGGCGCATCCAGCGAGCCAGAATGGCCCCCCCGCGCGAAACGATTCCGAGCTTGCGCGAACCGTCCTGGGCCAGTTCGGCCCCGCGTTTGGTGAGGCCACAGTGCAGCGTCATGAAGTCCACGCCCTGCTCGGCCTGCTTGGCCACCTCGGCCAGAAGCTCCCGGGGCTCGAAGCCAGCCGGGTCGCGGCCGGACTCGGTGCACTGCTGGGCCACGGCGTAGATGGGCACGGTGCCAAGCGGCAGGGGGCTTCTGTCCAGCATGCTCTTGCGGATGCCGTCCAGGTCCCCGGCGGTGGAGAGGTCCATGACCGCGTCGGCTCCGGCGGTCTCGGCCACCTGCAGCTTGTCGGCCTCGGTACCCATGTCGCTCGTGATGGGCGAGGTGCCGATGTTGGCGTTGACCTTGACGCGCGCGGGCTGTCCGATGAGCGTGGCCCGTACCTTGGCGTGGCGCGGGTTGCCCAAGAGGGTCAGGCTGCCCTGGTCGATGCGCGCGCGGATGTCGGCCTCGCTCATGTGCTCGTATGCCATGAGTTCCGGCAGGTTTTGGGCCAGCATTTCGGCCAGGGCGGGGTTGGCGCTCAGGATGGACATGACGCACTCCTTGTTTTGCCCGCGTGCGGGCGGTTCAAACAGGGACATGCGTGGGGGAGGGGGAGGCCGCAAAACCAGCCTGGTCCATTTCCTCCAACGGCATGACCCGTATCAGGTTCCACGGTCGGCCCCGGTTTCAGAGACCCTCTCAGCCCGGTTCCCCGGACCCCCGTATGGTTGTGTGCTGGCAATGAACGAGCTTTCTTGCTAGCGTCAGCGCCAGGGGAAGTCAACAGCCGCGCCCTGCGGGGTATTTCGACCCGGCCGGGAAAATGTGCATTCCGCCCCTTGCCATCCGCCTGCATCGGGCGTATATGGCGCTTCTTCAAGTGAACACTGAGCACGGAGATTGCCATGAAAAAAGATATTCATCCCAATGTGAACGATGCCAAAGTGCGCTGCAACTGCGGCTATGAAACCGCCATGCTGACCACCAAAGGCAAGGAAGTGACCGTGGAAATCTGTTCCAACTGTCATCCTTTCTACACGGGCAAGCAGCGCTTCGTGGATACCGCCGGCCGCATCGACCGCTTCCGCAAGAAGTACGCCGCCGTCGCCGACGCCAAGAAGTAGCGCACCAGCGCACGCATAGGAATGCCTCTGTTGGGTTCGCCAATGGAGGCATTCTTGTTTCCTTTCGACCGGTTTCCGCCTGCGCGATTTGTCCGGCCCTCAGGCCGCGGCTTTACTTCGCTGAAACCGGCCTTATCTGGAAGGGGCCTGCCGGGCGTTCCGGCTGGCGGTTTATTGGCCCTAGCCCCTTGACCATCCAGAGGTTGCCCCCTTGAGACGCGCCCTGCTTCCTTTTCTTTCCGCCGCACCCACTGTGGGCGGCCAGGCTGTCATTGAAGGCGTGATGATGCGCTCCAAAAACCGCCTGGCAATCGCCGTGCGCAAGCCCGACGGGGAAATCCTTGTCGAGGTGCGCCCCTGGTTCTCCCTCACCAACGCCGCCATCCTGCGCAAACCGTTTCTGCGCGGCTTTCCAGTGCTCATGGAGACCCTGGTCAACGGCATCAAGGCCCTGAACTTTTCGGCCATGCAGAGCGCGGAGGACGAGGAGGGCGAGAGCGAACTCACCCCCTGGCACCTGGTGCTGACCATGATCGTGGCCCTGGGCGTCGCCTTGGGGCTCTTCGTCGTGGTGCCGCACGCGCTTTCAGCCCTCATGCAGTGGCTGGGCCTTTCCGGCGATGTGGAGTCCTTGAGTTTCAACGCCTGGGACGGCCTGTACAAGATGGTGGTCTTCGTGGGCTACATAGGCATCATCTCCTTCGTGCCGGACATCCGCCGCGTGTTCCAGTACCACGGGGCCGAGCACAAGGTCATTTGGAACTTCGAAAACGGCGACGAGATGACCGTGGCCAACGCGCGCGCCAACAGCCGCCTGCATCCGCGCTGCGGCACGTCGTTTCTGCTGTTCGTGCTCGCGGTGAGCATTCTGCTGCACACCGTTCTGGTGCCCGTGCTTTTGTCCTTCTACAAGCCGGAAATCGCCATCCTGAAGCACCTGTATATTGTCGCGGCCAAGCTGATCTTTATGATTCCCGTGAGCTGCGTGGCTTATGAGATCATCCGCTTTGCCGGTAAATTCAATTCCAACGTGCTCTGCCGCATGCTGTGCTGGCCCGGGCTTGTTCTCCAGATGCTCACCACCAAGGAGCCGGACGACAGCCAGATCGAGGTCGCCATGGCCGCGTTGAAGTGCGCAGTGGGAGAAGAGGGGAGCTGCTGATGTTCGCCAAGCTCGAAGAGATCGAACACAGCTTCGAGGACCTTGAGAAGGAACTCGGGGCGCCGGAAGTCCTGGCCGACCAGGAACGCTACCGCAAGGTGGCCAAGAGCCACGCCGATCTCGGCGTCATCGTCAAGGCCTTCCGCGAGTTCAAGCGCCTGTCGCAGGAACTGGAGGGCAACCGCGAGCTCCTGAAGGACGCCGATCCCGAGATGCGCGAGATGGCCGAGGCCGAGACCGAGGGCCTCAAGACGCGCCTGGAGGAACTGGACACGGAGCTGAAGCTGCTGCTCCTGCCCAAGGATCCCCTCGACGACAAGAACAGCATCCTGGAAATCCGTGCGGGCACCGGCGGCGACGAGGCCGCGCTCTTTTGCGCCGATTTGTTCCGCATGTATTCGCGCTACGCCGAGCGAGTGGGCTGGAAGGTGGAACTCCTTGACGCCAGCCCCACCGACACTGGCGGCTACAAGGAAGTCATCGCCTCCATCTCTGGGGAGCGTGTGTTCAGCAAGCTCAAATGGGAATCCGGCACGCACCGCGTGCAACGCGTTCCCGCCACCGAGGCCCAGGGGCGCATCCACACCTCCGCCGTCACTGTGGCCATCATGCCCGAGGCGGAAGAGGTGGACGTGAACATCCGCAGCGAGGATCTGCGCATCGACGTGTTCCGCGCCAGCGGCGCGGGCGGCCAGCACGTCAACCGGACGGAATCCGCCGTGCGCATCACGCACATTCCTTCCGGCCTGGTGGTGCAGTGTCAGGACGAGAAGTCGCAGCACAAGAACAAGGCCAAGGCCATGAAGGTGCTGCTCTCGCGTCTGCTTGACCAGGAGCAGCAGAAGGCCAAGGCCGTGGAGACGGACATCCGCCGCGCCCAGGTGGGCTCCGGCGACCGCTCCGAGCGCATCCGCACCTACAATTTTCCCCAGGGCCGCGTGACGGACCACCGCATCAACCTCACCCTGTACAAGCTGGACGCGGTGATGGAAGGCGATTGCGGCGACCTGATCCAGTCCCTGACCAGCCACTACCAGACCGAGGCCTTGAAGCTCCAGGCTTCAGGCAGCTAAGCCATGAGCGAGGAGCGCCGCCCCTCGACTTTCTCCGCCGTGCGCGACCTGCTGGCCAAGCACGACCAGCGCCAGCGCCCCGGCACCGTGGGCGAGGCCGTGCTTCTGGCCGAGAAGGAACTGGCCGCCGCTGGCGTGGATTCCCCGCGCCTGTCCGCCGAGCTTCTGGCCGCCCAGGCCTTCGGCCTTTCGCGCCTGGGGCTCATTGTGCGGGCCAAGGACAAGCCCACGGACGAGCAGCAGAGCGCGTTCCGCGCCCTGGTGGCCCGCCGCGCCAAGGGCGAACCCGCTGCCTACATTCTGGGCGAGCGCGAGTTCTTCGGCCTGCCCTTTCATGTTGCGCCCGCCGTGCTCATCCCCCGCCCGGAAACGGAATGCATCG
>NZ_DATMYK010000334.1:0-20672 GCF_035560995.1 Humidesulfovibrio sp.
TTGTTTTATCCGCGCCCCATACCACGCCGCCCCCCCTTTCGTCGAGTGCGGCGGAGGCGCCCGCCCGGACGCGCCGGGTGCGGTGGCCGCGTTTACGCAGTTGCGCAGAGCTGCACATAGCTGTATTGCGCCCGTTCAGGGAGCATATGCGCGGGGCGGTGAGCCCCCTTTGGAGGACGAATGCCGGGCAAAATTCTCATGGTCGAGGCGGCGGCGAACCCGCTTGGAAACACGCAGGAGCGGCTGGCCCAGCGCTTTGACCTGCACTGCGCCATTGGCGTCGAGGAGGCCCTCAAGGCCGTGCGCGCCAACGGCCCCTTCGACGTGGTGCTGACGGACCTGCGCCTGGGCAAGAAGGACGGTCTGGCCCTGCTCGCGGCCATCCGCATCGCGCATCCGCAGACCGTGGGGCTCGTCATGGTCCAGCGGCAGGAGGTGGATCTGGCCCTGAACGCGGTGGAGGACGGCAAGGCCTACCGCGTGGTGGTGAAGCCGGCCTCCGTGGACGGGCTGACCGCGCACCTGAACGCTGGCCTGGAGCAGTTCAAGCTGCAGACCGCCGAACAGAGCTTCCTGCAGGACACCCTGCACGGAGCCATCCAGGCCCTGACGGACGTGCTGAGCCTGGCCAACCCGGCCGCCTTCGGCCGGGCCCTGCGCATACGCGGCCTGGTCCACCGCCTGTCCAAGGCCATCCTCATCCCCCAGTTCTGGGAGGTGGACATGGCGGCCATGCTCTCGCACATCGGCTGCGTTTCCCTGCCCAAAATCGTGCTGGACAAGATCGCCGCGGGCAAGGATCTGGCCCCGGACGAGCGCAAGCTGTTCGACACCCACCCGACCATCGGCGCGGGCGTGCTGGCCAACATTCCGCGCATGGCCCTGGTGGCCGAGATCATCAAGAAGCAGCACGCCCGTTTCGACGCCACGCCGCCCTTTGGCGCGCGGGTGCTCAAGGTGGTGCTGGACTACGACATGCTGCTGAACCGTGGCCTGCCCGCCGCGTCCATCTTCACCCAGATGGCCGGGGTGAAGGGAGTCTACGACCCGGAGATTCTGGCGGCCTTCGAGAGCACCATTCCCGTGGACACGGGCTACGTGCGCAAGCGCGTGACCATGCGCGACCTGAAGGCCAACATGATCCTGGAGGAGAGCATCGTCTCCGTGGACGGCATGCTGCTTTTGGCCAAGGACGCGGAGCTGAACGAAAACAACATTTACCGGCTCATCGAGTCCACGCGCTCGTTCGAGATCGTGGAGCCCGTCACCGTGCTGGTGCCGGTGAACGCCCTGTAACGCCCGCGCCGCGCGCAAAAGAAAAGGCCGCCCCGGTTGGAGCGGCCTTTTTTGTGTGCTTCAGGCTGGTTTAATTCAGCTCCGCGCCTACTCGTCACGCATGGACGCGGCCAGATGGGCGATCTCCTCGCGGATGACGCGGGCGGCCTCGCGCGGGACGGCTCTGGAGATCTCAGAGAAGATCTCGCGGTCCAGCTGGGTCTGGCGGTCTTCCAGCAGGGCCAAACGCTCGCCCGTGGCGGCGGCGGATTTCTCGGCCCCCTCCACGCGGACGCCCAGGGCATCGGCCTTGTCACCCACCTCGGCCACGCGCGCGCCGAGGCTGTCCTCAAGCTCCGCGCGCAGGGCGGTAAGCTCCGTGCGCAAGGCCTGGGCCTCGTCCTGGGCGGCGGCAAGACGCGTCTCCATCTCGGCCAGGGTCTTCTCGCGCTCGGCCAGCTGGCCTTCCAGGCGCACCACGGCCACGCTGTTGCCCATGATCTGTGTAGTCAGTTCGGCCAGGCGGGCCTCCACACTGCCCGCCGGGGCCGCCGGGGCCACTGCTGGCGCAGGCTCGGCCGCGGGGACTTCGGAGGGGGCGGGTTCGGCGGCAAGGGCGACCGCCACTGCCGCTCCGGCCACTGCCGCGCCAAGGGCGGCATCGGCCAGGGGCAAGGGCTCTTCCTTCACCGCTTCGACCACGGGCGCGGCCACAGGCTCAAGGTCAAGCTCCGGCTCGGCAGCGGGCGCGTCAACCGCCTCTGCCGCCTGCCCAGGCGCTTGCGCGGCCAGGGGCGCGGCTTCGGGAATCTGGGCCAGCAGATCCTGGGGATCAAGGGACAGTTCCGGCTCCGGCTCGCCCGCGGAGGTCTCGATGCCCTCCATGAGCCCGCTCATGTCCAGGTCGTCCACATCAAGGGCCTGGTCCAAGCCTGCGTCTGCCGCAGCTTCGGGCTGGTGGTCCCCGATGTCCGACAGGGTGATGTCCGGCAGGGAAAGGTTGAGATCGCCGCCCATGTCGGCCTGTTCCTGCTCCGCAATGAGATCGCGGCCCGGGTCGGGATCGGAGAGGTCGGGCAGGGTCAGGTCGAGGACGGACTCGTCGTCGGCAACCGGCTCCGGAGTCAGGGCTTCTTCGGCGATGGAGGCGGCAAGGGCGTCCGCGTCGAAGCCGGAAGCGCCGGGCTCGTCCTCCACCAGGTCTCCCAGGGAAAGCTCAAGCAGGTCGTCCTCTGCTTCGGCGGCTTCGGGCGCGGGCTTGGCCGCCGCCTTGGGCACGTCCAAGGTCTCCAGCAGATCGGCCATATCCGTGCTGTCCAGGGGCTCGACCTCAAGAGGCGGAGCCTGGGGCGCGGGCTTCTTGTCGCCCAGACCGGAGATCAAGTCGTCCAGACCGGAAATGTCGATGTCGCCATCCTTGCCGCCCGGAGTCTCGTCCGGCGGGGTCAGATCCATCTCACCGCCATCGGCGAAGGCGGAAAGATCAAGAATGTCGTCCGCGTCCCCATCGGAGGCGAGGTCGGGCGTGATGGCGCTGGCGGGCTCGTCGGTCACCAGATCGTCGAGCAGCAGCGCGTCCTCCTCGAATTCCGGTCCGCCCACTGGGGGTGCGGAAGCGGGCTTCTCGTCGGACGAGGCAAGATCCTCGGCGAACAGGGCCTCAAGCTCTTTTTCGAAATCGCTCTCGGCGGCCTTGGATTTCGCTCCGGAGGGCTTCAGGTCCAGGCCGTCAAGGTCGAAGGCGTCGTCATGCGAAGAGGAAATCGGCGGCATGGTCTTCTCCTCCAGGAGGAAAAGTTAAAAAAAGGGGGCCGCTTGCGCAACCCCCTTGGTGAGCGTGCGTCTTGCTAGGCCTTCGGATGGCACTTGTCGCAAGCGGTGGGAACGTTCGGCTTGGCTTCCTTCTTGGCCTTGTGGCAGCCAACGCAAGACTTGGCAGTGTTGCCATGGAAAGCGTTGTAGTAGGAATCCTTGCCCTGCTTGGCGGTCAGGTTGTCATGGCAGCCCTTGGCATCGCACTTGGCGTATTCGTTGCCCTTGGCGTCCTTTTTGTGGTGGCAGTCGGCGCACTTCACTTCAGCGTGCTTCTTGTGCGGGAACTTCACCAGGGACTTGGTCATCTTCATGCCCTCAGGGGCCTTGAAGGTGATGTCGGCATCCGGGGCCTTTTTGGCCGGGGCGGCATACAGGGGCAGCGCCAGGGCGCAAGCCAGGGCAGCAACGACCAGGCTCATAAAGAGAGAACGTTTCATGCTCCTCAATCCTCCTTCTTCACGTACGTGGAACTCCACTCTACCACAGCCTTATGGAAGCATCCCCCCGTGTACCCAGGGGGACATTCCGAGACGAACAGTGAACCAGATACTCCCAAACGGCGCTTCCTGGCAAGGGAGACGGCACACTTTTCCGGGATTTTTTTCACGAGCCTGCGGCCTCTCCGCACTTCGCCAGTGCGTACTTCCCTGCGTATCCACGCGGGGTGAGCATGCGGCTGCCCGCCATGCGCGTGGCCGAATTGCCCACCACCAGGATGCTCTGCATGTCCACGGCCTCCACATCCAGGGCCGCGAGCGTGGTGGCGATGACCTCCTGCCCGGGCCGGAAGGCGCGCTTCACCAGCCCCACGGGCGTGGTTCCCGGCTTTGCCGAGGCCAGCACCGCCAGGGCGCGGGGCAGCTGGTCCGTGCGCCTGCCGGAGCGCGGGTTGTACAGCACCACGACGAAGTCGGCAGCGGCCGCGGCCGCCAGGCGCCGTTCGATGAGCTCCCAGGGCGTGAGCAGATCAGACAGGCTGATGACCGCGAAGTCGTGCATGAGCGGAGCGCCGAGGAGCGCCGCCGCCGCGCACAGGGCCGGAATGCCCGGCACCACCTCGAAGTCCACGCTGTCCAAAAGCCCGCGCGTTTCCAGAAGCTCCAGCACCAGACCGGACATGGCGTACACGCCCGCGTCGCCGCTCGACACCACCACGGTCTCCACGCCGGAGAGCGCCAGGTCGATGGCCGCGTTGCAGCGCTCCACCTCGCCGGTCATGCCCGTGGACAGCACCTGCCGCCCCTCCAGGATCTCCGGCTCCAGCAGGGCGATGTAGCCCTTGTAGCCCACGATGGCTTTGGCCCGTTCGAGGGCCTGCCTGGCCATGGGCGGCAAAAGGCCCGCGTCTCCCGGCCCCAGGCCGATAACGGTGATGCGCTTCGTCACGTGTTCTCCCTGTTCCTTATGCCCGGCGCTTTGCCGGTTTCAGCGCCACCGCGCAGGTGACGCCTTCCGCCTTGACCTTGGGCACCAGCGGCTCATCGGCTCCCGCGAGCAGCAATGCCGCGGCCTCGCACACGCTGCCGGTGCCCACGCGCCGTTTGACCGTCTCGGACTGCCCGGCGGCTTCCACTTTCGCCAGGGCTTCCGGATCAAAAAATACAACTTCCGGGCCAAGGGCCGCGGCGGCGGCACAAATCCCCGGATCAGCACGCTTTATGCTCGCCGTGCCCACGGCGATGACGCTTTGGCGCGCCAGGCCGTGCTGCGCAAAGACCTGCTCCGCGTGCGCAAGGATGGTCCGCTCGTCCACGCCCTTGCGGCTGCCCAGGCCCACGCACAGGCAGCGCGGATAGGCCCGGAAGGTCTGCGGAAACTCGCCGCCCGCGCGCCAGTGGCACCATACGCCCGGCGCGTCCGCGTCCCAGGCCTCGGGCCGCGTGGGTACAAGAAGCCCGCCCGCGTCCTCACCGTCCAGCAGCCGCGCCTCGGGATCGAACAACTGCACCGGGCGGCCCTCCAAAAGCGCCGCGGAAACAGCCTTCACCGCGCCCGTGTTCTCCACCGCCATGCCCCGCGCCGCGGCCAGCTCGTCCACGCCGGGCAAGCCGCAAACATCCGTGCCCGTGGTGATGACGGCGGTCGCCCCCGTGAGGCGCGCCAGCTCGCGCGCCAGCTCGTTGGCTCCGCCCGCGTGGCCGGAGACGAGGCTCACGGCGAAGCGCGCGGAAAGATCAAGGACCGCCACGGCCGGGTCGCCGGTCTTGTCCTTCAGGTGCGGGGCGATGGCCCGCACGGCGATGCCCACCGCACCCACGAACACGTGGCGCTCATAGCGCGTGAAGGCCTCGGCCATGAGGGCGGAGAGGTTTTCAAAGGGCTCGGCGCGGCCGCCTGCCAGCCGTTCCGGGGCATAGACCACGGCCTCAAGCGGCCCGGCCAGCCGCAGGGCCAGTTCCAGCCCGGCGGCGCTCAGGGCGTACAGCGCGGTTCTGTGTGCGGCTGCCACGTCAGGTCCGGCCCTCACGGCAGGGGCGGCTGGGGCGGCGCGGGCTTGTCGGCCCAGATGATGAACACCGGGTTCTGGGCGCGCAGGCGGAAGTCTCCGGCCAGGCGGTCCGCCGTGCTCGCCTGCAACTGGGTGACGCCGAAGTTCCAGTTGTGGGTCTGGAAATACTCTTTCACGCGCATGAGCGTATCGAGCAGGATGGCGTGCACCACCACGCGGCCGCCGGGCTTGAGCTTGCGGCAGGCGTGGGCCAGGGCGCGGGTGTTCTCGCCCAGGCCGCCGCCGATGAACACGCGGTCCGGATCGGGCAGCTCAACCAGACTTTCGGGCATCTCGCCCTGCACGGTCTCCACCAGCCAGGCCCCGATGCGCCGCACGTTCTCGCGGATCATGGCCGCGCGGCGCGGTTCGCGCTCCACGGCGAAGACCCGGCCCTCCGGGGCCAGGTGCGAGGCCTCGATGGCCACGGAGCCGCAGCCCGCGCCCAGGTCCCAGACCACGGAATCGGGCATGACGCCCAGCATGGCCAGGCCCGCGGCGCGCACGGCCAGCTTGGTGATGAGCCCTTTCTCGTGGAAGTAGTAGTGGTCCGGGATGCCCAGCATGAGCGGGATCTCCGGGGGCGCGGTGCGCTCCACCAGAACCAGATTCAGGTCCGAGAAGGGCAGGTCCCAGGCTTCCTCCAGGCGCAGGCGGCGGGCGGTCTCCCCTGCTCCGCCCAGGTTCTCCAGCACGATGAGCTGGGCGTCCACCACGCCGCGCTCGAGCAGGGCCTGGGCGATGACCGCCGGGCCGTGTTCGGGATCGGTGAACACGGCGATGCGCTCGAAGCGCGCCAGGGCGGCGAACAGCGGGGTGAAGTCGCTGCGGCCGTGCAGGGAGACCACGCGCACGTCGTGCCAGGGCAGGCCCACGCGGGCCGCGGCCATCTGCAGGGTGCACAGGTTGGGGTGCACCACCACGCACGGCGCGCCCAGGGCCTCAATGAGGCGCTTGCCCAGGCCGAAGAACAGGGGGTCGCCATCGGCCAGCACCACCACGGCCTTGCCCGCCGCGCGTTCGCGCGCGATTTCGTCCAGGATGGGCGAAAGGGGCCCGGCCACGGGGATGCTGCGCTCTGGCTGGCAGCGGCGCGGGGCGGCGTCCAAAAGCCTGCGCCCGGCCACCAGCACCTGGGCGCGGGCCAAAATGTCCTCCACGCCCGGAGGCGGGGTGAGCGCGCCGGGCCGCAAGCCAATGACGTGAACAGGATTCGGGCATTTGTCGAACATGAGGTTCCCTTATCGCGAACCCGCGCCGGGGTGAAGGGGGAGAACAGGGGAAAAGAGCGCAGGCGAAATCCCGTCTGCGTAGAGGGTTTTCCCGGCCCCGTCTGCGGATCGGGTTCCGGCCATGTCGAACACCACATAGCGCACGTCCAGTGGGGCCAAGCCGGCCCGGCGCAGGTGCTCCCCGGCTGCTTTCTTGGCCTCCGCCACCAGCAGCGCCGCGAGCCTGCGCCCCGCGTCCGGCGGCAAAAGCGCCAGGGCCTGGGCGGCCGTGTTGGCCTGGGCGATGGCCGTTTGCGCCGCGGCATCCGCCCCGGCTTCCGCCGCCCAGCGGGCCAGCAGGCCGAAGTCCAGCTCCGCCTTGCGCGCGTGGGTGTTCTCGAAGCCTTGGGCCTGCTTCACCAGCTTGCCGAAGAACACGGCCCAGATGACGGTGGTGAAACCGCGCTCCACAGCGGCGCGCAGGGCGTGGGCGAAAAAATCCGCCGCCTGGACCAGGCAGAGGTCTGGCGCAATGGGGTGGAATTCCTGAAAAAAGCGCTCGCTGCGGCGGCCCGTGGTCATTACGGCCGTCGTCTGCCCGGCGGCCCTGGCCACATCCAGGCTGCGGGCCACGCACTCGGCCCAGGCCCCGTGGCTGTAGGGCCGCACAATGCCCCCTGTGCCGAGGATGGAGATGCCGCCCACGATGCCCAGGCGCGGGTTCAGGGTGTGTGTGGCGATGTCCTCGCCACCGGGAACCTCTATGACCACGAGTGCGATGCCCTTGAAATAGTCCGGCAGCACCTCCAGCACGCTCGCGCGGATCTGCTCCAGGGGGCCGGGGTTGATGGCCGCGCTTCCCACCTCCACAGGCAGGCCGGGCAGCGTGACCGTGCCCACGCCCGGGCCGCCGCCGATGAGCACATGCGGCCCCACGCCGGAAAAGGCCGGGTCCAGGGTCACCACGGCCTCGATGCGCGCACCGTGGGTGGCGTCCGGGTCGTCGCCGCCGTCCTTGATGACGGCCGCGCGCACGCTCAAGCCATCGTCGGCCACGCTGGCGATGGTGATGTTCAGGCGTCCCTGGTGCGGGGCGGGCAGGGGGATGTCCACGCGGGCAGGGGCCTCGCCCGTAAGGGCGAAGAGTGTGGCCGCGCGCGCGGCGGCCGCCGCGGCGGAACCGGTGGTGAAGCCCTCGCGCAGGCCTTTGCCCTGCCGGGCGGCGCCGCGTCCGCTCACCCGTGGCCCCCGTGGGCCATGAGCTTGAAGGGGCCGTCTAGCACCGGGGCGTGGGCCGCGCGGGCGATATTGCGCAGCATGGCCGGGAACAGCAGGCCGTGGGCCGGGTACATGCTCCACCAGTACCACAGGCCCCACAGGCCGCGCGGGCGGAAGCTGGTCAAAAGCGACAAGCGCGTGGCCTCCTGCCCGGCGAAGCTCACCGGGGACAGGGTCAGCTCCAGGGTGGCCGCGCCGGGAACCTTCATCTCCGCCAGGAGCAGCAGGCGCTTGCCCGGCTCCACGTCCAGCACGCGCCAAAAGTCCAGGGCGTCGCCGGGGCCGAGGGCTTCAGGGTCGCGCCGGCCGCGCATGTGCCCAGGCCCGCCGACGAGCTTGTCCGCCAGGCCGCGTATGCGCCAGAGGATGTCGCCCGCGTACCAGCCCGTGTCGCCGCCGATGCGCGCCACGGCGTCCCAGATGCGCGCGGGGGGCGCGTCCAGGGTCACGGCGTAGTCCGCCGTGAAGAGCACGCCGCCCGCAAAGGGTGCGTCGCCCGCCTTGGTCCATTCCGCCGGGCATTGGGTGCGGCCGGGCAAGAAGTCCGGCGCGCAGGCGTGGCCCGCGTCGAAGCAGCAGCTGGGCGCGGGGCCTTGCTCGGCCTCGGAAAGGGCCAGGGCGATGGCGTCAAAGCAGGACAGAAGCTTCTGGGGCGCAAGGTCCAGAATGCGCCTGTCGTGGCAGACCACCTCGTTTCTCAGGCCCTCGATGAGCGGGCGGATGAGGTGCGCGGGCACGGGCGTAATGAGGTTGACCCAGAAGGCGCTCAGGGTGGGCGTCAGAAAAGGCAGGGGAATGACGAGCGGGGCGCGGATGCCCGCGGCGCGGGCGAAGATGCGGAACAGCTCGCCATAGGTGATGACCTCCGGCCCGCCGATGTCCAGCGTCAGCCCGGCCGTGGCCGGATTCTCCAGGCAGCCCAGCAGGTAGCCCAGCACGTTGGAAATGGCGATGGGCTGGCAGCGCGTGCGCACCCAGCGCGGGGTGAGCATGACCGGCAGGCGCTCCACCAGGCTGCGGATGATCTCGAACGAGGCGCTGCCGGAGCCCAGGATGATCGCCGCACGCAGCACCGTTGCTGGCACCGGCCCGGCGGAAAGGATGCGCCCCACCTCGGACCGCGAACGCAGGTGCTCGGAAAGCTCCGGGCCGTCCTGCCCGCTGTCCGTCTCCCCGCCGCCGAGGCCGCTCAGGTAGATGATGCGCGAGACCCCGGCCTCGGCCGCGGCCTGGGCCATATTCTCCGCCGCCTCGCGGTCGGCCTGGGCGAAGTCGCCCCCGGCGCCCATGGAGTGCACCAGGTAGAAGGCCACAGCGCAGCCGCGCATGGCCTTGGCCAGGCTGTCCCGGTTGGACACGTCGGCGGGAAGGATCTTGAGCTTCGGGTGTGCGCCCCAGGGCCGCGCCGCCAGCTTTCGCGGGCTGCGCACCCCGGCGTGGACGGTATAGCCGCGCGCAAGCAGCAGCGGCGCAAGCCGCCCGCCCACATAGCCCGTGGCTCCGGCGATGAAGACTGTGCCGGGCTCCATGCCCCTACTCCTGCCGCCGCCAACCCAGGCGGGTCAGACAGTCGGCCATGGCCGCGTCGCGCTCGCGCCCCTGGGGCTGCGCGCCGATCTTGCCCTCGCAGAACTGCGTGTCCTGCACGAACATCTGGTCTTCCTTGCGCGGACTGGCCACCTGCGGGTGGGTCCATTCCTTGGACTTGGGCAGGCAGCCGCCAAGCGCACCCGCAAGAATCAGCGAGAGACCGAAGCAGGCAAAAAGGGATTGGCTACGCACGATGAGGACCTCCAATGGCTGGCTGAATCGATGTCCGCGGCGTTGACGATCTTGGCGAATACCGCGCCCAAAGCGCTCAGAAACGCGGCCTGCACGTCAGCCGCGGGCACGACGCGCCCGTCATACTCAAGGTCGCGCGTGGCGCAGGCATCGGCCACCAGGCGGCAGGGAAAGCCAAGATCAAAGGCCGCGCGCACTCCGGTATCAACACACATATGCGTCATCATGCCGCATATGGTCAACCGTGTGGCGGTATAACGTTGCAGCACGGCCATGAGTTCCGTGTGCCGGAAGGCGTTGTGGTCGTGCTTGCTGATGACGGTCTCGCCCGCCAGCGGAGCGACCAGGGGGTGAATGTCCGCGCCGGTGGTGCCGGGAAGGAAGAACGTCGCGCCCGGTTGCACGCTTTCGTGGCGCACATGCACCACAGGCAGCCCAAAGGTGCGGAACCGGCCCAGCACGAAAGCGGCCTTCCGGGCGGCCTCCTCCGCACCCACAAGCTCCATGCGGCCCCCTTCGAAGTAGTCATTCTGAATATCTATGATAACGAGAGCTTCACTCACGGAAATCCTCACTCTATGTTTCGGGGGTTTTGGTTCAGGCGGATGGCCTACCACCATTGTTTGCCGAGGCCAATGCGCCAAACAGGTCGGATTTCGGCGGGAAAATGGCCAGGCTTTGCGACCGGGCGATAATATTCAGACTTCAAAAAACATTCAGCGCCAAAGCTCAAAGACACCACTTGACATTGAACTTCATTTTCAATTAGGCAGGGGACCATGCTTGCCGAAACCGAAATTTCCCCAACCAACAAATGGCCAAGCCCCGCCCCAGCGCGGCCGGCCACCACACTGCACCCCAAGGAGGCACGCTTATGATGCTCAAACGCAACATGTGGGACCACGCGGACTACCACTGCCCCATCGTCGGCACCTGCCTGACCACGGCCGAGCTGCGCAAGCTGGCCTCCCGCGTGCAGCTGGTGCTGCCCCATAACGCCTCTGACTACGAGCTGCACGGCTGCTTCGTCACCCTGGCCAAACGGCCGGAAAAGCCCGCCAAGATCGTGCAGAAATTTCTGGACCGCAAATTCTCACGGCAGATGAAGCGCTTCGCCAAGGCCGAAGGCGACGAGGCCCTCTGGTCCCTGTGGACCGAAATGGCCGACGCGGGCGACATTCCCGGCGCGTTCTGGGCCGTCATGCGCCACCAGGGCGCCAGCGAGAAGCTGCTGGCCCAGATCTACGGCGAGGTGCACATGCTCTCGCACCTGGTGGGCGCAAGCACCAGGGCCGACCTGCGCAGGCTCGCCGAGGCCCAGGCCAGGGTGGAGAAGCTCGGCAGCGCCCTGGCCGAGCGCAAAACCGTGCTGCGCGACGCCGTGGCCGTATGGAAGCGCCGCACCCTGGAGTTGGAGCGTGAACTGACCCAGGAGCGCGCCCGGCGCGAAAAGCTCGAACGTGAGCGCCTTTCCCTGCGCGAACTGCTGGAGACCCGCAGCGTGGCCGAACTGGAAGGCAAGCGCGAGGCTCTGGCCGCGCAGCTTGAGGACCTGCAGGACCGGCTCGTGGTGGCCCAGGCGGAGGCCCGCCGCCAGACCCTGATCATCGAAACCAGCTACCGCGAGGAATCCTATCTGCGCAGCCAGCTGGCCGAACGCGACCGAGAGGTGGAGGCCCTGGAACTGGCCCTTTTGGAAGGCCTTCAGCCCAAGCCGCCCTGCGGCGGAGCCTGTGACGACCCGGCCGCCTGCCCCTGCCCGCACCTGCGCGGCAAGTGCGTGCTCTACGTGGGCGGCAGAAGCGGCTTGAAAGGCCAGTACCGCCTGCTGGGCGAACGCTTCGGCTGCGAGGTGCTGCACCACGACGGCGGCGTGGAACAGTCGCCCCAGCATTTGCAGCAGCTGCTTTCCCGCGCCGACGCGGTGGTCTGCCCCGTGGACTGCGTGAGCCACGAGGCCTGCGCCCTGGTGAAGCGCATGTGCAAGGGCAGCATGAAGCCCGTCCTGTTCGCGCGGTCGTCGGGCCTGTCCAGCCTGGCGTCTTCCCTGGCCGCCCTGGACAAGTCCTGCCAGTAGCGGGCGGCCGTCCATGCGGCCCGACCGGCCGCCAGGCGGGGCAATCATCCCCAAAGGCGCCAGGCACCGCCCCCCTGGCGCCTTTGTCCGTTGCGGAAAGGAGGGGCATGCTATAAGATTGCATAGACGCAGAACGCGTTACAGAATCTCCCCAAGGCGCCCAACCATGAGCCTCTCCGCACCCAAAACGTCCCGGCTTCTCTCCCGCTGGGGGCTGTTCACGCTCCTGTGGCTGGTCTGCGCCGCCCTGCTGGCCCAAAGCCTCTACCTGGACATGACGCGCACCGAGGACTTCGAGCGTGAGCGCCTGCTGGGCCAGGCGCGGGTGGTGTCGCAGCTCATCGACCAGGAGCTGCTGGCCATGCGCGACGTGCTGGGAGACCTTGCCGAAGACTGGACCTTGCACAAAGGCAGGATCGACATCAACCGGTGGCTGGAAACCCTCTCAAGCGGCATGCCGGGCGTGCGCACCCTGTCCATCCTGGATGCGCAGGGCACCATCGTGGCCTCCAACCGGGTCGAGATCATGGGCCAGAATTTCGCCCACCGGGAATACTTCCAGACCGTGCGCCGGCGGCACGCCGAGGGCATCCTCTCCCTGGCCCCGCCCTTCAACACCATCCTCGGAACCTATGTCATCAACGTAAGCCGCGCCTTCCACGACAGGAACGGCAAGTTCCTCGGCGTGGTCACCGCCTCCCTGGACCACACCTTTTTCCGGCGCCTGCTGACCACCGTGCTCTATGCGCCGGACATGCGCACAAGCGTCATCCACCAGAACGGCGAAGCCTTCGTCATGGTACCGGGCGGCGAGACCTTCGAGGGTCGCAACTTGGCGGAGGGCGACAACTTCTTCCAGCGCCACGCCAGAAGCGGCAACTCCGCCGACGTGTTCACGGGGCGCTCGGTCTTCACCGGCGACCCGCGCATGGCCGCCCTGTGCAACACCGCCCCGGAGGGGATGCCCCTGGACAACCATCTGGTGGTCATCGCCTCGCGCGAGCTGGCCGCCGTGCGCGCGCCGGTGTGGGGTCACGCCCGGTTTTATGGAGCGTTCTTCGCCATTGTGGTGTTCATCGCCGCGCTCACCCGGCTGGCGTGGCTGCGCCGCCTGCGGGAGCATGAACAGGAGCGCGCCAGCGCGGCCCTGGCCCTGACCAACAACCAGCGCATCCTGGAGACCATCACCGACAACATTCCCGGCATGGTGGCCTACTGGACCACGGACCTTCGCTGCGCCTTCGCCAACGCGGCCACTCTGGAGTGGTTCGGCTTCACCAGGGAGCAGGCCCTGGGAGCCAACATGGAACACATCATCGGGCCCAAGCTTTACGCCAAGAACCAGCAGCACATTCAGGCCGCGCTGCAGGGCAATCCCCAGCGCTTCCAGCGCACGCTGACCCGCGCGGACGGCGCCACCCTGCACGCCATGGTGCACTACATCCCCGATTTCGAGGGAGACCGATTGCGGGGCTTCATCGTGCTGTACAACGATATAACCGAGTTCAAGTACACGCAGATGAAGCTGGAAAACCGGGTGCAGGAGCTGAACGTCCAGGCGAGCACCGACGCCCTCACGGGCATCGACAACCGCCGCAGCTTCCAGGAACTGGCCGAGGCCCAGTTCTTCGAGAGCAAGCGCGCCGGGCAGGACCTCTCATTCCTGATGCTCGACCTCGACCACTTCAAAACGGTCAACGACACCTACGGTCACGACGCGGGCGACGCGGTCCTCAGGACGCTCACCGCCTGCAGCAAGGAAATTCTGCGCGCCACGGATATCTTCGGCCGCCTTGGCGGCGAGGAGTTCGGCATTCTGCTGCCGCACAGCGGCCTGGCCCAGGCCATGCACGTGGCCGAGCGCCTGCGCGCCGCCGCGAAGGAACGGCCCGTGCAGGCCGGAGAAGACGCCATCGGCTTCACGGTGAGCATCGGCGTGGCCCAGATGAGCGGAGAGGACTCCACCCTGGAAGAGCTGATGAAGCGCGCCGACCTCGCCCTCTATTCCGCCAAGCAGGGCGGCCGGGACCGCGTGGCCCAGGCCTGACCCCAGGCGCGGCCAGGCCGCATAACAATCCGCATTTCCACACAGAAATTCGCTCTTCACAGCCGCAGGATTTTGGGCTAAATGAGCAGGTTCCGTTGTTTGAGAATCCGGCCCGGCTGGCTTCGCGCCGCCGCAGCGCCCTTACGAGAGAGGTTCATCCATGCCCCTGTGCACCATAGAGGAAGCCATCGAGGATATCCGGCAGGGCCGGATGGTCATCATGGTCGACGACGAGGACCGCGAGAACGAGGGCGACCTGGTCGTCGCGGCCGAGAAGACCACCCCTGAAATCATCAATTTCATGGCCAAGTTCGGGCGCGGGCTCATCTGCCTGGCCATGGAACCGGCCATGATCGACCGCCTTGAGCTGCCGCTCATGGCCCAGTCGAACCAGTCCAAGTTCGGCACCAATTTCACCGTCTCCATCGAGGCGCGCGAAGGCGTGACCACCGGCATCAGCGCCTTTGACCGCAGCCACACCATCCTGACCGCCGTGGCCGACGGCGTGAAGGCGGGCGACGTGGTGACCCCCGGCCACGTGTTCCCGCTGCGCGCGCGCAGCGGCGGCGTGCTGGTGCGCGCCGGGCAGACCGAGGGCAGCGTGGACATCGCGCGCTTGGCCGGCTGCAAGCCCGCGGGCGTCATTTGCGAGATCATGCGCGACGACGGCCAGATGGCCCGCATGCCGGACCTGGAGATCTTCGCCAAGGAGCACGGCCTCAAAATCTGCTCCGTGTCCGATCTCATCAAGCACCGCATGAAGTTCGGCGGCAAGGCCATCACCAAGATAGCCGACGCCGAGCTGCCCACCCGCTGGGGCCAGTTCAAGACCGCGGCCTTCCACTCCGAGGCCGACGGCCGCACGCACATCGCCCTCTACAAGGGCGACATCGCCCCGGACAAGCCGGTGCTGGTGCGCGTGCACAGCGAATGCCTCACCGGCGACGTGTTCGGCTCCATGCGCTGCGACTGCGGCGACCAGCTGGCCGCGGCCATGTGCATGATCGAGAAGGAAGGCGCGGGCGTGCTTCTGTACATGCGCCAGGAAGGCCGGGGCATCGGCCTGGGCAACAAGATCCGCGCCTACCACCTGCAGGACGAGGGCTACGACACCGTTGAAGCCAACGTGAAGCTGGGCTTCAAGCCCGACCTGCGCGAGTACGGCACCGGGGCGCAGATCCTGGTGTCGCTGGGCGTGTGCCAGATGAAGCTCATGACCAACAACCCCAAGAAGATCGTGGGGCTTGAGGGCTACGGCCTGAAGGTCGTGGAGCGCGTGCCCATCGAGATGGCCGCCTGCTCCGTGAACGAGCGCTACCTGCACACCAAGAAAGACAAGATGGGCCACATGCTGACCTTCAGCCAGCCCGAGAAATAAGACACACACACTTCCGCAACGGAGGACCACATGCCGCACATCAAGACCATCGAAGGACAGCTGGACGCCAAGGGGCTCAAGGTGGCCATCGTCGCCAGCCGCTTCAACGACTTCATCGTGGACAAGCTCATCGGCGGCGCGGTGGACGCCCTGGTGCGCCACGGGGCCAGCCGCGAGGATCTGGTCCTGGTCAAGATTCCCGGCGCCTTCGAGATGCCGGTCATCGCCAAAAAGCTGGCCGCAAGCGGCAAGTACGACGGCATCGTCTGCGTGGGCGCGGTCATCCGCGGCGCCACCCCGCACTTCGACGTGGTGGTGAACGAATGCGCCAAGGGCCTGGCCGCGGTGAGCATGGAGTACGGCATGCCGCTGGGCTTCGGCGTTCTGACCACGGACAACCTGGAGCAGGCCATTGAACGCGCCGGCAGCAAGGCCGGCAACAAGGGCGTGGACGCCGCCATGGCCATGCTCGAAACCGCCCGCGTGGCCGCCCAGCTTTAAAGCGGCATCACTCAAGCGACTTCACCCGCCGGGGCATTCTCCGGCGGGCACTTTTCATGAATCAGAAAGGGCAGGCCCCTTTCGCGCAGGAGCAACTGGTGACGACAACGGACAAGCGCAAAGGCACGCGCAGGCAGGGACGCACCCTGGCCTTTCAGGTGCTCTTCGGGATCGCTTTCGACCCGCACTTCAAGATTGACCAGGCCTCGCTCAGGCGCACCTTCGCCGACAACCCGGCGGTGATGGACAATGAAAGCGAGGAGGCCGTCAGTTTCGCCTCCCAGCTGTTCATGGGCATCTGCGAGCACCTGGACGACATCGACAAGGTCATCGGCAAACACTCCGACCACTGGAAGATCGGCCGCATCGGCAAGGTGGAGCTGGCCATCCTGCGCCTGGCCCTTTTCGAGATCCTGCACCGCCAGGACATCCCGCTCAAGGTGGCCATCAACGAGGCCATCGAGTTGGCCAAGGCCTTTGGCGACGAGAACTCGCGCGCCTTTGTCAACGGCATTCTGGACGCCGTGGCCCGCGCCGTGGACCAGGGCCGTCTGGGCGACCTGGACAAGAAGATGGACATGAAGCCCGACGCCAAGACGGCCGGGGCCGCGGACAAGAAAATCACCAGCAAGGCCGACGCGCCCGCCGTGAAGACGGCGGCGAAAAAGCCCGGCACCGCCAAATAGCACACGCGCATCACACGCATCGAGGGGAGGCATACGCACGATGGGTTTCGGCAAGTACGATCCGCAGCAGGTTGAGCAGAAGTGGCAGGACAATTGGAACGAGACCCGCTGCTTCGAAGTGGAGGCTGACCCCGCGCGCCCCAAGTACTACGTGCTTGAGATGTTCCCCTACCCCTCGGGCAAGATCCACATGGGGCACGTGCGGAACTACTCCATCGGCGACGTCGTCGCCCGCTACAAGCGCATGCGCGGCCACAACGTGCTGCACCCCATGGGCTGGGACGCCTTCGGCCTGCCCGCGGAAAACGCGGCCATCAAGAATAAGACCCATCCGGCGGCCTGGACCTACTCGAACATCGCCGACATGCGCGCCCAGCTGAAGCGCCTGGGTTATTCCTACGACTGGCGGCGCGAGATCGCCACCTGCCGCCCGGAATATTACAAGTGGGAGCAGCGCTTCTTCATCCAGATGCTGGAGAAAGGCCTGGCCTACCGCAAGAACTCGCCCGTGAACTGGTGCGAGAACTGCAACACCGTGCTGGCCAACGAGCAGGTGGAGGAAGGCAAGTGCTGGCGCTGCGACGGCGAGGTCGAACAGAAGCAGCTGGAGCAGTGGTTCTTCAAGATCACCGCCTACGCCGACCAGCTGCTGGACGACCTGAAGCTGCTTGAGGGCAGCTGGCCCGACCGCGTCATCACCATGCAGCAGAACTGGATAGGCAAAAGCGTGGGCGCGCAGCTCACCTTCCAGGTCAAGGGCATGGACGTCAGCATCGACGTCTTCACCACCAGGCCCGACACCCTGTGCGGGGCCACCTTCATGAGCCTGGCCGCCGAGCACCCCCTGGTGGAGAAGCTCATCGAAGGCTACGAGCACGCGGACACGGTGCGCGCCTTCTGCCGCGATGTGGCCAACATGGACCGCATCAAGCGCGGGGCCGACGACCTGGAGAAGGAGGGCGTGTTCACCGGAGCCTACTGCGTGAACCCCTTGACCGGCCGGGAAATGCCCATCCACGTGGCCAACTTCGTGCTCATGGGCTACGGCACCGGCGCGGTCATGGCCGTGCCCGCCCACGACCAGCGCGACTTCGAGTTCGCCCGCAAGTACAATCTTCCCATGCAGGTGGTCATCCAGCCCAAGGACACGGTCCTCGACCCCGCGGCCATGACCGAAGCTTACTCCGACCCCGGCTTCCTGGTGAACTCCGGCCAGTTCGACGGCCTGCAGAACGACCAGGCCAAGCAGGTCATCGTGGAGCACCTGGGCAAGGAGAAGCTGGGCAAGCCCACGGTGAATTACCGCCTGCGCGACTGGGGCATCTCGCGCCAGCGCTTCTGGGGCGCGCCCATCCCGGTGGTGCACTGCGAAAAGTGCGGTCTGGTGCCCGTGCCCGAGGACCAGCTGCCCGTGCGCCTGCCCGAGGACGCGCAGGTGCGCGAGGACGGCCGCTCGCCCCTGCCCATGCTGGAAAGCTTCGTGAACACCGCCTGCCCCACCTGCGGCGGCCCGGCCCGGCGCGAGACCGACACCTTCGACACCTTCATGGAGTCGAGCTGGTATTTCCTGCGCTACACCAGCGCCCGCAACGAAGCCGCGCCCTTCGACCGCGAGGCCCTCAAGTACTGGTCGCCCGTGGACCAGTACATCGGCGGCATCGAGCACGCCATTTTGCACCTGCTCTACTCCCGCTTCTTCGTAAAGGTGCTGCGCGACCTGGGCTACACCGACGAGGCCGAGCCCTTCAAGCACCTGCTGACCCAGGGCATGGTGCTGAAAGACGGCGCCAAGATGAGCAAGAGCAAGGGCAACGTGGTGGACCCGAACTCCATGATCGGCAAGTACGGGGCCGATGCCACGCGTTTGTTCATCCTCTTCGCCTCTCCGCCGGAAAAGGACCTGGAGTGGAGCGACGCGGGCATCGAGGGGGCCTACCGCTTCCTGAACCGCGTGTGGCGCCTGGCCGAAGATCTGGCCGACGCGGGCGCGCTCAAGGCCGTCGGCCCCGTGGCTCCGCTTTCCGCGCTGGCGGGCGCTTCCGGCGGCGAGCTTTCGGCCCCGGCCAAGGACCTGCGCCGCAAGGAGCACGACTCCGTGCGCAAGGTCACCCGCGACATGGAGAACAAGTTCCAGTTCAACACGGCCATTGCCGCGCTCATGGAGCTGGTGAACGAAATGTACGCCGTGAAGGACGCCCTGAAGGATGCCCCCGGAGGCGCTGAGGTGCTGTCCTCGGCCCTTTCCACGGTGCTTACCCTGCTTTCCCCCGTGGCCCCGCACCTGTGCGAGGAACTCTGGGTCCACATGGGCCACACGGGCCAGCTGGCCACCATGCCCTGGCCCGGGTACGACGAGTCCGCCCTGGTGAAGGACGAGATCGAGCTGGTGGTGCAGGTGAACGGCAAGGTGCGTGGGCGGCTCACCGTGCCCGCCGAGGCCGACCAGGAGAGCGTGCGCCAGGTGGCCATGACCCATGAGAACGTGCTCAAGCACCTTGAGGGCAAGAGCATCAGGAAGGTCATCGTGGTGCCCGGCAAACTGGTGAACGTGGTGGCCGGCTAACCGGCCCAATGGGGAGGCTCGTCATGCGCAGCGTTTCGCGCCTTTTTTCATGCGTCCCGGCCCTGCGGCTGGCGCTTTTCGTGGCCATGATCCTGGCCCTGTGCGGCTGCGGGTACTCGTTCACGGGCTCCGGCCCGTCAGATGGCACCGAGGCCGCCTCGCGCCTGTCCCCGGACCTGCGCCTGATGAACCTGGTGCGCGTGGAGAACCCCACCACCGAGGCCTGGCTTGAGGCCCGGCTGCGCTCACTCACCCGCGACGAGTTCAACCGCCGCCGTCTGGTGACCTGGACCGAGCGTGCCAAGGCCACCAGCTATCTCACCATCATCATCAAGCGCTACACGCGCTCCACTTCGGTTTCCGGCCAGTCGGACCAGAGCGTGAAGCTGGCCACCGGCATCGTCGTGGTCTTCCGCATTACCCGCGCGTCGGATGGAGCGGTCATCTGGGACTCCGGCGAGCAGTCGCAGAGCGAGTCCTTCTATCCAGGCGATTCCGACGGCGCGGACATGCGCCTCACCGACCAGCTGGTGCGCCGTATGACCGACCTGATTACCGAAAACTACTAGGAGCGCGGCATGGCCCTGGCCCCACCGACCTCCACCCGCCGTGGCCACCGCTTCCTCATCTGCCCGGACGCGGAGCTTTTACGCCGCCAGGTGGCCAAACTGGCCGCTGGCCTGGGCCCGGCAGACAGCGTGGCACGCAAGGTCTTCTGGGGCGACGACGAGCCCTTTCCCCAGGCCTACTGGGGCGAGCTGACCATCCAGAACCTTTTCTCCACTCCCACCGTGCTGGTGCTGCGCCGGGCCGAAAGCCTCAAGGCTGAAGTCTGGGACCGCCTGGACGAGGCCATCCGCCAGACGGCCTCCACCGTGCTGCCCGTGTTCTGCCTGGAGGGGCGCTGGAAGGACGGCAAGGTCCCGGTGCCCGTGTTCCTGCCCAAGCGCAAGCTGTGGCAGGCGGCGGAAGCCAACGCCTGGCTGTGGCAGTCGCCTGGCCTGACCGACGCCACCCTGCCCAAGTTCATCGATGCCTGGGCCAAGGACAAGGGCCTGGAGTTGGACGCCGCGGCCCGGCAGGCGCTCATCTGCGCCCTGCCCCACGACGCCCTGGCCGCCGGGCTCGAGCTGGACAAGCTGGAGCTTGCCGCAGGCGATGGACGCCGCGTGGAAGCGCAGATGGCCGAACTCATCGCCCCCCACGGGGACATGGATTTCTTCGACTTCATGAAGGGCCTGGCCACAACGCCGGAGTCCGACCCCGAAGCCCTGCGCGCCGTTTGGGCCCGCGTGCTGGACGACCACCTGCGCCCCGGCGGCGACAAGATCCTGTTCCAGCTCCTGGGCTACGTGTCCTGGCAGGCCCGGCAGATGTGGATGCTGAACGAGGGCGAGGAGCACAAGGTGCGCATGAACCCGCGCGACAAGCCCGCCCTGACGCAGATGGCGCGCAGGCTGGGCCGCGCGGGCATCGCCCGGATCATCGAGCTGACGCTCGACGCCAACCTCGGCGTCATCAGCGGGGCGCGCAGGCCCGACGACACCCTGGAATCCTACGTGGCGCAGCTC
>NZ_DATMYK010000335.1:0-2666 GCF_035560995.1 Humidesulfovibrio sp.
GTCCGAATTCAAGTTCGCCCAACGCATCGATAAATTGCCCCCGTACCTTTTCGCCGCCATCGACAAGGCCAAGGAAGAGGTGCGCGCCAAAGGGCTCGACATCATCAGCCTGGGCATCGGCGATCCGGATCTGCCCACCCCGGACTTCATCATCGACGCCCTGTGCGCCTCCGCGCGCAAGCCCGTGAACCACCAGTACCCCTCGTACGTGGGGCTGTACGCCTTTCGCAGGGCCGTGGCCGACTGGTACAAGCGGCGCTTCAACGTCGATCTGGACCCGAACACCGAAGTGGTCAGCCTCATCGGCTCCAAGGAAGGCATCGCGCATTTCCCGCTGGCCTTCATCAATCCCGGCGACGTGGCCCTCATCGCCACCCCGAATTATCCCGTCTACGGCGTCACCACGGAGTTCGTGGGCGGCATTCCCATGTATCTGCCGCTGACGGATGAGAACAACTTCCTGCCCGATCTCGACGCCATCGACAACGATACCTGGAAAAAAGCCAAACTGATCTACGTCAACTACCCCAACAATCCCACGGCGGCCACGGCCCCGCGGTCCTTCTACGAAAAGCTCATCGAAAAGGCCAAAGAGTTCGACGTCATCGTCGTGCACGACGCGGCCTACACCGAGATCTACTTCGACGAGGCCAAGAAGCCCCTGTCAATCATGGAGATCCCTGGGGGCAAGGACGTGGCCATCGAGTTCCACTCGCTGTCCAAGACCTACAACATGACCGGCTGGCGCGTGGGCATGGCCGTGGGCAACCCCACGCTGGTCAAGGGTCTTGCCAAGGTGAAGGAACAGATGGATTCCGGCATCTTCCAGGCCGTCCAGGAGGCGGGAGTCGTTGCCCTGGACCAGGGTGACGAATTCTGTGTGGGCTTGCGCAAGATTTATAAAGAGCGCCGCGACGTGGTGGTGGACGCCCTGAAGAAGGCGGGCATCTCCTGCCGCACGCCCGACGCCAGCTTCTACATCTGGTCCAAGGTGCCCAAGGGCTTCACCAGTAAGGATTTCGTCACCAAATTGCTCATGGAAACCGGCGTGGTGACCACGCCTGGAAACGGCTTCGGCACCCCGGGCGAGGGCTACTTCCGCATCTCGCTCACTGTGGACACGGATCGACTGAAGGAGGCGGTGTTACGGATTTCCCAACTCTAGACGCCTACGTGTCCCTGGGCTCGAACCTGGGCGACGGCGAAGCGAACATCGAAGAGGCCTTGCAGCGCCTAGAACACTACGGCAACGACCTGGTGTTCGACGCGCAGTCGCCCATATACAAAACCGAACCCCAGGGCGCCGTCAAGGATCAGCCCTGGTTCACCAACTGCGTCGTGCGCTTCAAGGTCGGCTCCGACATCTGGGCCCCGGAGGGGCTTCTTTCCACGCTCCAGGCCGTGGAGGCCAAGATGGGCCGCGAGCGCGACGAAGAAGCTCCCGGCGGTCCCAGGCTCATCGATATGGACCTGTTGCTCTTCGGCGACGTGACCATGCAGGGCGAGTACCTGACCTTGCCGCATCCGCGCATGCTGGAGCGGGCCTTTGTGCTGGTGCCCTTGAAGGACATCGCGCCTGGGCTGACGCTTCCAGGCGGGAAAACGGTCGAGCAGGCCCTGGCCGGGATCGGTTACACCCTTGATGGCCGGAACATCAGCCAGAAGTAGGGCGCTCTGGCGTCTCTGGCCCTCTAAAGAAGGAATACCCACATGATGAGCGTGACCAAGCTTCTCATCCTGGCCATCTGCGCCTTCGTGGTCTGGAAGCTCTTCGCCGGCGACAAACGTTGGAAGCAGTCTAAAGAGCAGGAAAAAAAGGAAGATCTCGTGGCTTCCGGCGAGATGGTCAAGGATCCCGTGTGCGGGGCCTATGTTTCCAAGAACAGCGACATCCGCGTACGCCAAGGCGACGTGGTGCTGAACTTCTGCTCCTACGACTGCCGCGAGAAATACCTGAAGCGCCTTGAGGGCGAAAACGGGGGCGGGCAGGCGTAAGCGTTTTCTCCCACCGGCCACAGCCCTCAGGCGGAGGACCGCATGAAGATATTCCTCGACAGCGCCAATATCGAGCACATCAGACAGGCCAAGGCTTTGGGCGCCCTTGAAGGCGTGACCACCAATCCGAGCCTGCTGTCCAAAGAAAAAGGCGACTGGAAGAAGATCGTCCGTCAGATCTGCAAGGAGACCGACGGGCCCGTGAGCGTGGAGGTCATCGCCGCCGATGCCCAGGGAATGCTGGCCGAGGCGCGTGATCTGGTGAAGATCGCCCCGAACGTCGTGGTCAAGGTGCCCCTGACGCTGGAAGGCCTCAAGGCCATCAGCGAACTGCACCAGCGCGGCGTGGAAACGAACGCCACACTTGTTTTTTCGCCCAACCAGGCGCTTCTGGCCGCCAAAGCCGGGGCGACATTCGTCAGCCCCTTTGTAGGCAGGCTGGATGACATCGGCCAGGACGGCATGCAGGTCATCCAGGACATTATGACCATCTTCCGCAACTATGATCTGCCCACGCAAGTGCTGGCGGCGAGCATTCGGCACACCAGCCATTTCTTCCAGGCGGCCTTACTCGGGGCCGATGCGGCGACCATTCCCCTCAATGTGCTGCTTGACCTGACAAAGCACCCAATGACCGACATCGGCCTGGCCAAGTTCATGGAGGACTGGGC
>NZ_DATMYK010000336.1:0-8451 GCF_035560995.1 Humidesulfovibrio sp.
GGTGGGCCCCGTGCCGCACCGGAGCGCCGCAATGTAATCTGAGTGTTCCGTGGATCCGGCCGCGAGCGGTGGGGTCGGAACGGGCGGCAGACAGCACAAACGCTTTCCGCGCGGAAAGGTCATGCCTCGGCCTCATGTCGCAGGCCGGGCGGGTCAGCTTGCTTCGTTTTCTTCCAGGCGGTAGCCGACGCCGGTCTCTGTCCGCAAAAAGCGCGGCCGGGCCGGGTCGGGCTCGATCTTGTGGCGGAGCTGGTGCACGTAGATGCGCGGGTAGTGCGACTGGTCCTCGCGCGCGCTGCCCCACACTTCCTTGAGCAGTTGCCGGTGCGTCACCACCTTGCCCGCGTGGCGCACCAGAAAGGCCAGCAGCTTGAACTCGATGGGCGTCAGGTGGACCTCCTGTCCCGCCAGGCGCACGCGGCGGGCGGCCAGGTCCACCGCAAGCTCTCCGCAGCGGAATACGGGGTCCGAAGCCGGACCCGGGCCGAGCTGCCCCGCCTGGGCCGAATGGCGCAGGGCCACGCGCAGGCGCGCGGAAAGCTCGCCCACGCCGAAGGGCTTGGTGAGGTAGTCGTCGGCCCCGGCGTCCAGGGCGTCTATCTTGTCCTGCTCCTTGCCGCGTGCGGAAAGCACCAGGATGGGCGTGGCGGTCCACTGGCGGATGCGCCGGATGACCTCCAGCCCGTCCATGCCCGGCAGGCCCAGGTCCAGCAGGATGAGCGCGGGCTGGTGCGAGGCGGCCAGGCCCAGGCCTTCCTCTCCGCTTTCCGCCTCTATGAGCCGGAAGCTCTGGCTTTCCAGATAGGCGCGCAGGAAGCAGCGGATGGGCGCTTCGTCCTCGATGACCAGAACGGTGGTCTTGTCCGAATTCACAGCCCCTCCTCGTCCTTGTCCATGCTCGCATCGGGCGCGGGCCGCCGCCTGGGGGCCGGCAGCGTCACGATGAACGCGGCCCCGCCGCCTTCGCGGTTCTCGGCCCGGATGCTGCCGCCGTGCACCAGGGCGATGGCCCGGCAGATGGCCAGGCCGATGCCGTAGCCCTTGCGTCCGCCACCGGCTCCGCCAGCCTCCTGGCCTTGATAGAACAAATCGAAGACCTTCTCCAGCTCCTCCGCCGCGAGGCCCGGCCCCCGGTCCGCCACGGCGATCTCCACTCCGCCCGCGTCGCTGCGCGCGGCGATGGAGACCGGCGAACCCGCTGGCGTGTACTTGGCGGCGTTCTCCAGAAGGTTCAGCAGAAGCTGCTCCACAAGCACCCCGTCCACTTCCACCAGGGGCAGGTCCGCCGGAACGTCGACGTCAAGCTCCCGTCCCGCCAGGTGCTTTTCCACAAGGCGCAGGGCCGCGCCCAGCGGTTCCTCTATGGACTGGAGCTGGAGGTCGGGCTTCAGCGTGCCGGATTCCAGCTTGGTCATGCGCAGCAGATTGGCGATGAGCCGGGACAGGCGCTCGGCCTCGTCGTAGATGTTTACGGCCAGGGTGCGGCGCTGTTCCCAGCCCAGGGTCTCGCCCACGGCGGCCAGGCTGTCCGCCGAGCCCATGATGGCGGCCAGCGGGGTCTGCAAGTCGTGGGTGACGGAGGACAAAAGCGAGGTCTTGAGGCGCTCGGTCTCAGCCTCCATCTGGGCGTGCAGGCTTTCCGTCTCCAGGCGCTCCACTTCCAGCGCCAGGGCCACCTGCCGGGCCAGGGTCTCGATCATGTGCGTCTGCTCCGGAGAGAACAGCGCGCCCTCGGTCTCGGGCCTGAGCCCCAGCACGCCGAGGGTGCCCTTGAGGCCCAGGAAGGGCACGTAAAGCGCGCCGCTGGTGGGCAGGGTGCTGGTGCCCAGGCCCGCGGGCCTGCCGTTGGCGTAGACCCACGCGGCCACGCTCTCGCCCTTGTGGGAGACGCGGAAGGCTTCCTTGTCGCCCACGTGCTCTCTAAGGCGTCCCTCCATGTCCGGCAGGAAGGCCAGGGCGCGGCAACGGAACAATTCCGAGATGTGCTCGATGGCGATGAACAGGAGCTTTTCCGTGCCGCGGGAGGCGGCCAGCTCGCGGGAGAGAGCGAGCATCACCTGGGTTCTCGCCTCGCGGGCGCGGGCGGTCTCCGCCTGCTGGCGCACCTGCGCCGTAAGGCGGCTCATGACCAGGGCCACGATGAACATGATGGTGAAGGTGAACAGATACTGGGTGTCGGACACGGCCAGGCTGAAGCGCGGGGGCACGAAAAATACGTCGAAGCACAGAATTCCCAGGGCTGAAGCCAGAATGCCCGGCCCCTGGCCGTGGCGGCTGGCGATGTACATGACGCCCAGCAGGTAGACCATGATGAGGTTGGCCAGCTCGAAGAAGGGATCCATGGCGAAGCAGATGGCCGAGCACGCGGCCATGGCGGCCACGCTCCAGGCGTACCCGCGCAGATCCGGGGCGGGCGTTTCGCGTCTGCCCGCCTTCGACCCCGCCGCTTCGCCCCGCGCCGGGTCGTCTCCCCGGATGACCTGCACGTCGATTTCCGCACTTTTGCGGATGAGCTCGTCCACCGGGCTGCCCAGAAGCGTATCCAGCAATTTGGGCCGCACCGGCTTGCCGATGACGATGGTGGAGACGTTTCTGGTCCGGGCCAACCGGATGATTTCGTCCGGAATGCTGCGGCCCGAGAGGGCCACGACCTCGGCCCCGAGCTGTTCGGCCAGGCGCAGGTTCTGCACCACCTGATTGTGGCGCGGGTCTGAGGGTGAAAGCGGCTGCGTCTCCACGTAGGCGGCTATCCACTGGGCGTGCTGGCTGGCCGCCATGCGTTTTGCGGCGCGCACCAGCCGGGCCGAGGTGGGGCTGGGCCCCACGCACACCAGGACCTTCCCCGAGGTGGGCCAGGTGACCTCGATGGCCTGGCCCTGGCGGTACACGCAGACCTCGGTGTTCACGCGGTCGGCCACCACGCGCAGGGCCAGCTCGCGCAGGGCGGTGATGTTCCCGGTGCGGAAGAAGTTTTTCTCCGCGGCCTCGGCCTGGCGGGGAATGTACACCTTGCCCTCGCGCAGGCGCTTGAGCAGGTCGTCCGGGGTCAGGTCCACCAGCACCAGTTCCTCGGCCTGCTCCAGCACCAGGTCGGGCACGGTCTCGCGCACGGGGATGCCGGTGATCTGGGCCACCACGTCGGAGATGCTCTCCACATGCTGCACGTTCAGCGTGGTGTACACGTCGATGTTGTGATCGAGCAGCTCCAGCACGTCCTGCCAGCGCTTTTCGTGCCTGGAGCCCGGAGCGTTGGTGTGGGCCAGCTCGTCCACCAGCACCAGCGCGGGCCTGCGGGCCAGGGTCCCGTCCAGGTCGAACTCGGAGAGCTGGTGGCCCTTGTACTCCACCTGCATGCGGGGCAAGAGCTCCAGCCCGGCCAGGAGCGCCTCGGTCTCGCCCCGGCCGTGGGTCTCCACCACTCCGGCCAGCACGTCGCGCCCCTCGGCCTGCTGGGTGAAGCCTTCCGTGAGCATGGCGTAGGTTTTGCCCACGCCCGGGGCTGCGCCGAAGAACACGCGCAGCCGCCCGCGCCTTCGCTTCCTGTCCTCGCGCTCTGCCAGGGCCAGCAAGGCTTCCGGGTCGGGGCGGCGCGAGCCGTTTTCGAATTCGTTCATGTCGGACTCCAGGGCTCCGGGGCTCCAGGGCTTACGGCCTGGAGATATTCTGGGCCTTTGCGGCCAGGGAATCAAGGTCTCTGTTCAGCAGCAGCACGTTCACCCGCTCCTCGCCGAGCAGGCCCAGTTGGCGGGCCTCGGTGCGGCGGTCGATGAGCTGCCGCACGGCGGCCTCATCCAGGCCGCGCTCGCGGGCCACGCGTTCCGCCTGGTACAGCGCCGCCGAGGGGCTGAGGTGCGGGTCCAGGCCGGAGGCCGAGGCGGTGACCAGCTCCGGGGGAACCGGGCCGTCGCCGTGGGCCTTGCGGAGCGCCTCGGCGCGTTCGGCCACGTTCTTCAGCTGCGCGGGATTGGTGGGGCCGAGGTTCGAGCCGCCGCTTGCGGCCGCGTTGTACGGCTGCGGGCTGGTGGCCGAGGGCCTGCTCCAGAAGCTGCCCGGGCCGCTGAATTGCTGGCCGATGAGCGCGGAGCCCGCGACCGTGCCGTTTTCGACGATGAGGCTGCCGTTGGCCTGGCGTGGGAAGAGCGCCTGGGCGATGCCCGTCACCAGTGCCGGGTAGGCCAGGCCGGTGACGAGCGAGAGCGCCAGGAGCATGAGGCAGGCGGGGCGCAGGGTATTCAGGATGTCGCGCAGCATGGGGTTCTCCTTAGGCCAGGCCGCAGGCGGCCAGGGCCATGTCGATGAGCTTGATGCCGATGAAGGGGGCGAGCAGGCCCCCGCCGCCGTAGATGATGAGGTTGTCGCGCAGGACCAGGGCCGCGCCCGCGGGCTTGTAGGCCACGCCCTTGAGGGCGAGCGGGATGAGCCCCACGATGATGAGCGCGTTGAAGATGACCGCTGAGAGGATGGCGCTCTGGGGCGTGGCCAGATGCATGACGTTCAGCGCGCCCAGGGCCGGGTAGGTGCCCACGAAGGCCGCCGGGATGATGGCGAAGTACTTGGCGATGTCGTTGGATATGCTGAAGGTGGTGAGCGCGCCGCGCGTCATGAGGAGCTGCTTGCCGATCTGCACGATCTCCATGAGCTTGGTGGGGCTGGAGTCCAGGTCCACCATGTTCCCGGCCTCCTTGGCGGCCTGGGTGCCGGTGTTCATGGCCACGCCCACGTCGGCCTGGGCGAGGGCGGGCGCGTCGTTGGTGCCGTCGCCGGTCATGGCCACCAGCCGCCCTTCCGCCTGTATCTTGCGGATGAGCGCCAGCTTGGTTTCGGGCTTGGCCTCGGCCAGGAAGTCGTCCACCCCGGCCTCGGCCGCTATGGCCGCTGCGGTGAGCGGGTTGTCGCCCGTGACCATGATGGTCTTGATGCCCATGCGCCTGAGCTCCGCAAACTTCTCGCGGATGCCGCCCTTGACGATGTCCTTGAGCCAGACCGCGCCCAGGGCGCGCACTCCGCTTGCGCCCCTCTCCGCCACCAGGAGCGGGGTGCCGCCCTCGCGGGCGATGTCCTGCACGAAGCCTTGCACGGCGGGGGGAAACGCGCCTCCGGCGTCCAGGACGAAGCGCTCTATGGCGTCGGGCGCGCCCTTGAGCACCAGCCGTTCGCCCTGCGCGCCGGGCAGCCGCACGCCGCTCACCCGCGTCTGCGCGGTGAAGGGAATGAAGGTGGCGCCAAGGGCCGCCAGGTCGCGCTGGCGGATGCCGAACTTCTCCTTGGCCAGCACCACGATGCTGCGGCCTTCGGGCGTTTCGTCCACCAGAGAGGAGAGCTGCGCCGCGTCGGCCAGTTCGGCCTCGGTGACGCCTGGCGCGGGCAGGAAGGCCGTGGCCTGTCGGTTGCCCAGGGTGATGGTGCCGGTCTTGTCGAGCAGCAGCACGTCCACGTCTCCGGCGGCCTCCACGGCCCGGCCGCTCATGGCGATGACGTTGGCCTGGATGAGCCTGTCCATGCCGGCGATGCCGATGGCGGACAGCAGGCCGCCGATGGTGGTTGGCGCGAGGCAGACGAAGAGGGCGGCCAAAACCGTGATGGTGATGGCCGTCCCCTTGCCTGCGGCGCCCACGCTGTACACGGAGAAGGGCAGCAGCGTGGCGCAGACGAGCAGGAAGATGATGGTGAGCGCGGCCAGCAGAATGTTGAGCGCGATCTCGTTGGGCGTCTTGCGGCGCTTGGCTCCCTCCACCATGCCGATCATGCGGTCGAGGAAGGTCTCGCCGGGGTCGGCGCTGATGCGCACAATGATGGAGTCGGACAGCACGCGCGTGCCGCCGGTGACGGCGCTCCGGTCGCCCCCCGCCTCGCGGATGACGGGCGCGCTTTCGCCGGTGATGGCGCTCTCGTCCACGGAGGCCACGCCGTCGATGACCTCGCCGTCGCAGGGGATGACCTCGCCGGTTTCCACCAGCACCACGTCGCCCTTGCGCAGGGCGGTGGAGGAAACCATTTCGCTGGCGGATTCGCGGTTCCCGTCCCCAAGCCTGCGCGCCGGGGTCTCGGCCCGGGCCTGGCGGAGCGTCGCCGCCTGGGCCTTGCCGCGCCCTTCGGCCATGGCCTCGGCGAAGTTGGCGAAGAGCACGGTGAACCACAGCCACAGCGAGATGGCCAGGATGAATCCGGCCGGGGCTTCGCCATGAGCGAACAGGGCCTGGAGGAACAGCAGCGTGGTGAGCATGCTGCCGATGTACACGGTGAACATCACGGGATTCTTCACCTGCACGCGCGGGTTGAGCTTGCGGAAGGAATCCAGCATGGCGGCGCGGACGATGGAAGGATCGAACAAGGGCCGGCCAGCGGTTTTCTGTGCCTTGGTGGTCATAGGATTCATGCTCCTTGGCAGGGCTAGCGCCCGAGCATCTGCAGGTGTTCCACGATGGGCCCGAGGGCCAGGGCCGGGATGAAGGTCAGCGCGCCCACCACGAGCACCACCGACACGAGCAGGCCGCAGAACAGCGGCGTGTGCGTGGGCAGGGTGCCCGCACCGGTCGGAACCGCCTTCTTGCCCGCCAGACTGCCCGCCAGCGCCAGCACCGGAATGGCGGTCCAGAAGCGGCCCGCGCACATGGCGAGCCCGCCCAGCAGGTTGTACAGCGCGTTGTTGGCGGAAAGCCCGGCGAAGGCGCTGCCGTTGTTGTTGGCCATGGATGAGAACGCGTAGAGGATTTCGCTGAAGCCGTGCGCGCCCGGATTGGCCACGGCTCCGCGGCCCATTTCCGTAAGCACCGCCCAGGCCGTGCCCAGAAGCACGCCGAAGAGCGGCACCATGATGACGATGGAGCACATCTTGGTTTCAAAGGCCTCGATCTTCTTGCCCAGGTATTCCGGCGTGCGTCCCACCATGAGCCCGGCCACGAACACCGCGATGACGGCGAACACGACCATGCCGTAGAGGCCGGAGCCCACGCCGCCGAACACCACCTCGCCCAGCTGCATCAGCACCATGGGAGCCAGCCCGCCCAGCGGAGTGAGGGAATCGTGCATGGCGTTCACCGCGCCGCAGGAGGCAGCGGTGGTGACGGTGGCGAAGAGCGCGGAGCCTATGACCCCGAAGCGCAGCTCCTTGCCTTCCATGTTGCCGGGGAGGTTGCCGCCGGTGATGGCCGCCACCTGGGGCACGCCTTGGGCCTCCGCCCACCAGCACAGAGCCAGGAATCCCAGGAACAGGGCGGTCATGGCGCCAAGGAGCACCCAACCCTGGCGGGAATCGCCCACCATGCGCCCGAAGGCGTGGCACAGGCCGGCCGGAATGATGAGGATGGCCAGCATCTCCAGCAGGTTCGTCAGCGGCGTGGGGTTCTCGAAGGGGTGCGCGCTGTTGGCGTTGAAGAAGCCGCCGCCGTTGGTGCCCAGCTCCTTGATGGCTTCCTGCGAGGCCATGGGGCCGCGCATGATGGCTTGCTCCGTGGCCGTGGCCGGGGTGGGCTTCAAGGACGGGTCGGCCTTGAGGTCGTCCGCGCTGGGGCTGATCTCGTAGGCCACGGGTTCCGCGAGGGTGGCGTTCTCCGCGCCGGAGAAAGTCTGGGGCACGCCCTGCCACACGAGGGCCAGGGACAACACGAGGGCCAGGGGCAGCAGGATGTAGAGCGTGGAGCGCACCAGATCGGCCCAGAAGTTGCCGATTTCGCGGGTCTCGCGCCGGGTCAGCCCCCGGATGAGCGCGGACAGCACCGCAATGCCCGTGGCCGCGGACACGAAGTTGTGCACGGTCAGCCCCAGCATCTGGGTCAGGTGGCTCACCGCGCTTTCGCCGCTGTAGGCCTGCCAGTTGGTGTTGCTGGCGAAGCTCATGGCCGTGTTGAAGGCCAGGTCCGGGGCCATGCCCGTCTGGCCGTCCGGATTGAGGGGCAGCCAGCCCTGGATTCGCAGCAACAGGTACAGCGCCGCGAAGCCCGCGACGTTGAACAGGAACATGGCCAGGGCGTAGGCCTTCCAGTCCATCTCCCGGGCCGGGTCCACGCCGCAGGCGCGGTACAGGCCGCGCTCCAGCCAGCCAAGACCGCGGGCGAGGGGATGGTCGCGGCCTTCCAGCACGGCGGCCATGTATTTGCCCAGCGGCCAGGACAGGCCCAGCAGGAGCGCAAGGAAGACGCCAATCTGCGCAAAGTCGATGCCGGACATCATTCGAAGGCCTCCGGGTTCAGCAGGGCAACGACGAGGTAGGCCAGCAGGGCCAGCACCACGATGCCTGCGAGGATGGTGAGCGCGTTCATGAGCCGATCTCCCGCACGCGGGCCACGAGCCGCACCAGGCCCAAGGTGGCTGCAACGGTCAGCAGAGCCAGCAGGCCACAGGCGAAGTCATTGGGGGTGGTCAGAAAATCCATGGTTGCATGCCTCCTCCCGGCATGGCGCCGGGTTCTTGTGTGGAGGTATAGCACTGCCGGAGTAAGCTGTGTGTTGGAAA
>NZ_DATMYK010000337.1:0-7212 GCF_035560995.1 Humidesulfovibrio sp.
GCGATGTCGCGCACGCCGCCGCCCAGCTGCACGGGAATCTTCGCCTCGGCGCAGATGCGCTTCACCAGCTCGAAGTTGCGCGGCAGGCCGCTGAAGGCGCCGTCGAGATCGACTATGTGCAGCCACTGCGCGCCAAGACGCACCCAGGAAAGGGCGCTCTCGGCAGGATCGTCTCCAAAAACCGTCACGGCGTCTGCGCGGCCCTGTTCCAGGCGCACGCAACGGCCGTCCTTGATGTCCACGGCGGGGAATAGAATCACAGACCCATCTCCCGCAAGCCAGCCTCGATGCCTTCCTTGGCCAGCACGTCGGCATTGACCCACTCGCCCTTGCGCTTCACGAACTTGCCCAGGTCGAGCAGGTTGTCCGTCAGGGCCTTCTGCGTCTCGTCGTAATGGTAGCGGGAAACAAGGCGCTGGCCCTTCACGTCGATGAGGTACAGGTCCATGACCACGGCGGCAGGGTTGCCGCCGCCCTCAAGCTCCTTCCAGCCCAGCACCTGCGGCACCAGGATGAAGTCCGCGGGCAGGCAGCGGCCCACGCCCAGCCAGTACGACCAGGCGGATTCCCGCGCCTTGCCGGTGCGCTCCAGGGTCATGATCTCCTGGCACTGGCGCACGGCGGCCGGGGTGCCGGCGATGCTCACGCCGTGGGCGCGCAGACTCTGGTTCAGGGCGCCGTCGAGGTTGGCCAGAATCTCAGGCTTCACGGTCTTACCTTCCTCGGGCAGGTAGCCGGCCAGGAGTTCCCAGTTGTACTTGGGCGCGGTGAAGGCGGCCACGGCAATGGTGCCCACGGGCCGCAGCTGCGGCGTGATGGGCTTGGGTCCACAGGCGGCCAGGCCCAGCGCGCAGATGACGGTGAAAATCGGAAGCAGCTTGCGAATGAACATCAGTCCACACTCCCCTTGGTGCTGGGCGCGCCCGCGCGGCAAACCTGGACCGCCTGGCGCAGCGCCAGACCCAGGGCCTTGAAGGCGGCCTCCAGCAGATGGTGGCCGTTTTTCCCGTACTCGTAGCGGATGTGCAGGTTCATGCCCGCCCGCTGTGCAAAGGACTTGAAGAATTCCCGCCACACGTCCTTTTCCTCGCCCGCTATCTGCGCGGGCAAAAGGTCGTCTGCGTAGACCAGATAGGGCCTGCCGGACAGGTCCACCACCACCTCGGCCAGGGCCTCGTCCATGGGCACCTTGGCGCTGGCCACGCGGGCGATGCCGCGCTTGTCGCCCAGGGCCTCGGCCAGGGCCTGGCCCAGGGTGAGGCCCATGTCCTCCAGGCTGTGATGCGCGTCGATCTCCAGGTCGCCCTTGCAGGAAAGCTCCAGGTCGAAGCCCGCCCAGAAGACCATGAGGGTCAGCATGTGGTCGGCAAAGCCGATTCCGGAGTCGATGGAGCACGCGCCGGTCCCCTGAAGGGCCAGCTCCACATGGATGTCCGTCTCTTTGGTCGTGCGCGTGATGCTTGCGGTGCGCTGCGCCACGGTGTCGCTCCTTTCGCCCTCCGGCCGCTGTCTGCACGCGGCGGCTGGCGCTCTTCCCCATGATCAGAGCCGCTCGGCCTTGTCAAGCCGGAGGCTCCTTCTCAGCGGACGATTCCGAAAAAAGTCCTACGCTTAGGCCGCCTCAGCCGGGGTTTCCTCCGCCGGGGCGGGCTTGGGCTTCTTGCCGAAGAAATAGGCCAGCCAGATGCCCACCTCATAGAGGATGCACAGGGGAACGGCCATCATGGTCTGGCTGACGGCATCCGGGGGGGTGAGCGCCGCGGCGATGATGAAGGAGCCCAGGATGGCGTACTTGCGCTTGGCGCGCAGGCCCACGTGGGTAACGATGCCAAGCTTGGCCAGGAAGAACAGGAACAACGGCAGCTCGAACACGACGCCGAAGGCGAACAACAGCTTCAGCACGAAGTCGAGGTATTCGTCCAGCTTGGGCGTAAAGACCAGAATGTCGCTGGTGTAGCTGGCGAAGAACTCGAAGCCGAAGGGGAAGACCACGAAGTAGCCGAACAGCGCCCCGCAGGTGAAGCACAGGGCGGAGAAGAAGGCGATGGGGATGATCCAGCGGCGCTCGTGGCTGTACAGGCCCGGGGCCACGAACTGCCAGATCTGGTAGAAGATGTACGGGCTGCACGCGAAGATGCCCGCCACAAAGGCGACCTTCATCTCGGTGAAGAAGGCCTCGGTGGGCAGGGTGTAGATGAAGTGGCTCTGCTTCAGGGCGTCGAGCATGGGCTGCATGAGCACCTTGAGCAGCTTGCCCGCGAAGGCGTAGCAGCCGAGGAAACCCACCAGCATGGCGATGGCGCAGCGGGTGAGGCGTTTGCGCAGGTCGGCCAGATGGCCGAAGAGGCTCATGCGGCCGGACACGCCCTCGCCCACGGCGTCGTCGCCCGCGGGCGGCGGAGGCACGTCTCCCGCGCCGCCGTCTCCCGCCTCGGCCGGAACCGCAGCGGGCTCGACTTCGGCCGGGGGTGCGGCCTGATGCACTTCCGCCGGGGGCGCGGCAGCGGGAATCTCGGCCGGGAGCGAAGCCTCGACGCTTTCAGCGGGCGCTTCGGCCGGAGCGGCAACCTGCTCGGCCGGGACTTCCACCGGGGGCTGAACGCTTTCAACAGGTGCTTCGACGGGCGCTTCTGCGGGAACTTCCGCAGGGGCCTCGGCAGTTGCCTCGGCAGGCGCTTCGGCCGCAGGCTCGGCGCGCTCCACCGGGGGCTGCTGCGGGTATTCCTCAGGCTGCAGCTCGTGCTCAACCGGCGCGCTGGCCTCGGCGGGCTTCTGCTCCGCCCCTTCGGCCTGGGCCGGGGCTTCAGCGGGCGTACCGGCAGGCGTCTCTGCGGCGGCGGCCTGGGAGTCGGAGCCCGGGCCGTACAGCTTCTCGTGGGCCTCGGCCTTGCGCTTCTCAAAGTCGGCCATCTCGGTCTCGCGCTCAATGGTGCGCTTGAACTCGCCGCTCATCTGCTTGAACTCGCCAATGGCCTTGCCCAGCGACTTCATGAGGTCGGGCAATTTCTTGGGGTCCACCACGATGATCGCCACAAGGGCGATGAGAAGCAATTCTCCGGTACCGGGCATAGGCCTTCCTGAATCTTATGCGGTGCGGGCGGGTCTGCCTTGTCTTTGGGGCTTCTGGGCCTCGCCTACTCCCATTCGATGGTGCTGGGCGGCTTGCTCGAGATGTCGAGCACCACGCGGTTCACACCCTTCACTTCGTTGATGATGCGGCTCGACATACGGGCCAGCACCTCGGAGGGCAGGCGCGACCAGTCGGCCGTCATGGCGTCGATGCTGTCCACGATGCGCAGGGCGATGACGTGCTCGTAGGTGCGGTCGTCGCCCATGACGCCCACGGTCTTGAGGGGCAGAAGCACGGCGAAGCCCTGCCAGACTTTGCGGTACCAGTCGCTGGCGATGAGCTCCTGCTGCACGATCTTGTCGGCCTGGCGCAGAATCTCCAGGCGCTCGTCCGTGATTTCGCCGATGACGCGGATGGCCAGGCCCGGACCCGGGAAGGGGTGCCGCCAGATGATGTTCTCGGGCATGCCGAGCTCGTAGGCGACCTTCCGCACCTCGTCCTTGAACAGCTCGCGCAGGGGCTCGACGAGCTTCAGGTTCATCTTCTCAGGAAGCCCGCCGACATTGTGGTGGCTTTTAATGACGGCCGAAGGCCCCTTGAAGCTTACTGACTCGATGACATCCGGGTAGAGGGTGCCCTGGCCCAGGAACTGCACGCCCTCAATGGCTTTCGCTTCGCGGTCGAAGACGTCGATGAAGGTGTAGCCGATGATCTTGCGCTTCTGTTCCGGGTCTTCGACGCCTTTGAGCTTGTCGAGGAATTCCCGGCGCGCGTCCACGACCTTCACGTTCAGGTCGAAGTGCTCCTCCAGGAAGCCGATGACCTCCTGGCGCTCGCCCATGCGCAAAAGCCCGTTGTCGACGAAGATGCAGAAAAGGCGCTTGCCGATGGCCCGGTGCAGCAGCACGGCGGCCACGGTGGAGTCGATGCCGCCGGAAAGGCCGAGCACGACCTTGCCCTCGCCCACCTGCTCGCTCATGGTCTTAATGGACGAATCCACGAAGGAGGACATGGTCCAGCCCGGCTTGATGCCCGCGATCTTGAACAGGAAGTTGCTGATGATGCGCTCGCCCTGGTCGGTGTGGGCCACCTCGGGGTGGAACTGCACGGCGTAGATCTTCCGCGCCGGGTCGCACATGGCGGCGTTGTCCAGGCTGCCGGTCTTGCCGATGCGGGTGAAGCCCGTGGGCAGCGTGCCCACGTTGTCGCCGTGGCTCATCCAGACGGTGAGCTTCTCCTTGCCCTCAACCCCGGCGAAGAGCTCGCAATCGCCCACGGCCTCGAACTCGGCGCGGCCGTACTCGCGGTCCTTGGAGCGGGTCACTTCCCCGTCCATGGTGTGCGCCAGAATCTGCATGCCGTAGCAGATGCCGAGGATCGGCAGGCCCCAGGAGAGGTACTCCTTGGGCAGCGGCGGCGCGCCTTCGTCGTGCACGCTCGACGGCCCGCCGGAAAGCACCAGGGCCTTGGGGTTCATGGCCTTGATCACAGCGGGATCGCTGGTGCAGGGGTGGATCTCCGAGTACACGCCCGCCTCGCGGATTCTGCGCGCGATGAGCTGGGTGACCTGGGACCCGAAATCGATGATGATGACTTTTTCCAAATTCTGCATGACGCGGCCCCTTGCGCGGTCCCTTAGGACTCGACGCGGTAGTTGGGAGATTCCTTGGTGATGATGACGTCGTGCACGTGGCTCTCGCGCAGGCCGGCGGCGCTGATCTCCATGAAGCGGGCCTTCTTCTTCAGCTCCTCGATGCTGCCGCAGCCCAGGTAGCCCATGCCGGAACGCAGGCCGCCCACCAGCTGGTGGATGCTCTCCGTCACCTGGCCCCGGAAGGGCACGCGGCCCACGATGCCCTCGGGCACGAGCTTCTTGCTCTTGTCCTGGAAGTAGCGGTCGCTGCTGCCCGCGGCCATGGCGTCTATGCTGCCCATGCCGCGATAGATCTTGTAGGTGCGGCCCTGGTACAGAATGGTCTCGCCCGGGCTTTCCTCGGTGCCCGCAAAGAGCGAGCCCATCATGCAGGTGTCCGCCCCGGCGGCCAGCGCCTTCACCACGTCGCCGGAGAACTTGATGCCGCCGTCGGCGATGATGCACTTGTTCGCCTCGCGGCAGGCCTTGCCCGCTTCGAGAATGGCGGTGATCTGCGGCACGCCCACGCCCGCCACGATGCGGGTGGTGCAGATGCTGCCGGGGCCGATGCCCACCTTCACGGTGTCCACGCCAGACTCGATGAGGGCCTTGGCGCCCTCATAGGTGGCCACGTTGCCGCCGATGATCTGGGCGTCGGGGAAGGCGTCGCGCAGGGCCCGGCAGGCGTTCAAAATGTTGCGGGAATGCCCGTGGGCGCTGTCGAGCACGAGGAAGTCCACCCCGGCGCGCAGCAGCGCCTCGGCGCGGGAGATGCCGTCCTGGCCGACGCCCACGGCCGCGCCCACACGCAGGCGACCCTTGTCGTCCTTGCAGGCGTTGGGGTATTTCTTGACCTTCTCGATGTCCTTGATGGTGATGAGCCCCTTCAACTGGTTCTCGTCGTCCACCACCAGGAGCTTCTCGATGCGGTTCTGGTGCAGGTGGCGCTTGGCCTCCTCGTCGCTGATGCCCTCGGGCACGGTGATGAGGTTGCGGCTGGTCATGACCTCACTGACCGGGGTGGCCGGGTCGGTGACGAAGCGCACGTCGCGGTTGGTGACGATGCCCACGAGCTTGTCGCCGCGGACGACCGGCAGGCCGCTGATGCGGAACTCGGTCATGAGGGAGAGCACCTTGCCCACGTTGTCGTCGGGGTGAACGGTCACGGGGTCGTGGATCATGCCCGACTCGCTCTTCTTGACCTTGTCCACCTCGCGCACCTGGTCGCGGATGCTCATGTTCTTGTGCACCACGCCCACGCCGCCCGCGCGCGCCATGCTGATGGCCATGCGCGCCTCGGTGACGGTGTCCATGGCGGCGGACAGAAGCGGAATGTTCAGGCGGATTTCCGGCGTAAGCTGGGTGCTCACATCCACGCTGTCGGGGAGGACCTCGGAGTAGTCAGGCACGAGCAGCACGTCGTCGAAGGTGAGCGCCTTTCCGATGATCTTGTCCTGCATGGAATCCTCCCGGGGGCTTGGCCGCCCTGTTTCGTGTTGCGCGTATGATTCCGGGCCGTTTCTACAGGCCCAGGTATGCCTTCTTCACCGCATCGTTGGCAAGGAGCTTGTCGCAGGCGTCCTCCAGCGTAATGCGGCCGTTTTCCATCACATAGCCCCGGTGCGCCACCTTGAGGGCCTGGTTGGCGTTCTGCTCCACCAAAAAGATGGTGGTGTTGCTCTCGCGGTTGATCTGCTTGATGATGTCGAAGATCTGCCGGATGATGAGCGGAGCGAGGCCGAGGCTGGGCTCGTCGAGCAGGAGCACCTTGGGCCGGGCCATGAGCGCGCGGCTGATGGCCAGCATCTGCTGCTCGCCGCCGGAAAGGGTGCCGCCCAGCTGCCTGCGGCGCTCCAGCAGAATCGGGAACAGGCCGAAGACCTGGTCCAGGTCGCGGGCGATGCCCTCTTTGTCGGAGCGCAGGAACGCGCCCATGTCCAGGTTCTCCTGCACGGTGAGATCCGGGAAGATGAGGCGTCCTTCCGGCACCTGGCAAATGCCCTGCTTGACGATCTTGTCCGGGGAGACGCCGTTCATGACGCGGCCTTCGAAGAGCACCTCGCCCTTTCTCGGCGGCACCACGCCGCAGATGGTCATGAGCGTCGTGCTCTTGCCCGCGCCGTTGGCCCCGATGAGCGTGATGATCTCGCCCTCGCCCACCTTGATGGACACGTCGCGCAGGGCCTGGATGTTGCCGTAGTAGGTGTCTATGTTCTTAAGCTCAAGCATCGCTTTCCTCGCCCAGGTAGGCCCGGATGACCTGCGGATCGGCGCTGACCTCTGCGGGAGTGCCGGTTGAGATGACGCGGCCGTATTCCATGACGTAGATGCGGTCCGACAGGCTCATGACCATCTTCATGTCGTGTTCGATGAGGAGCACGGACACCTGGAATTCCTCGCGGATGCGGATGACCATCTCCTTGAGCTCCAGGGTCTCCTGCGGATTCATGCCCGCGGCGGGCTCGTCCAAAAGCAGCAGGAAGGGGTCCGTGGCCAGGGCGCGGGCGAT
>NZ_DATMYK010000338.1:0-7701 GCF_035560995.1 Humidesulfovibrio sp.
GGTGCAGGGGGCAGCGCCCCCTGCGCTCTACTCTACCCGAAATACGGCGCGATGAGCGGCCAGAGCATCTTGGTGCCCATGATGACAAGCAGGCAGGCGAAGATCTTCTTCAGCTTGCCCACGGGCAGGCTGTGGGCGAGCTTGGCCCCAAGGGGCGCAGTGAGGATGCTGGCTGCGGCCACGCCCACCAGGGCGGGCAGATAGATGAAGCCCAGGTACCCGGCGTCGAGCCCGGGCAGGGGCGCGGAAAGGCCGTTGACGATGTACCCGGCGGTTCCGGCCACGGCGATGGGGAAGCCTATGGCCGCGCTGGTGCCGATGCAGGTATGCAGAGCCACGTTGCACCAGGTCATGAAGGGCACGGAAAGGGTGCCGCCGCCGATGCCCACGAGGCTCGACACGCCGCCGATGACGCTGCCCGCGGCGAACATGCCCGCGGTGCCGGGCACCTGGCGCGTGGCCTTGGGCTTGATGTTCAGGAGCATCTGCGCGGCCACGTAGTAGAGGAAGACCACGAAGAAGGCGGACAGGAACTGCGAGGACAGGTGCGCGGCGACCTTGGAGCCCAGGAAGGTGCCGATCAAGATGCCCGGGGTGATGGCCTTGACGATTGCCCAGACCACGGCCCCGCGCTGGTGGTGCGCGCGCAGGGAGGACACGCTGGTGAACATGATGCTGGCCAGCGAGGTGCCGAGCGCCAGGTGCTGGATGTAATCTCCGGGCAGCTCGATGATGTGGAACACGAAGTTGAGCATGGGCACGATGACGAGCCCGCCGCCCACGCCGAGCAGTCCGGCCAGGACTCCGGCGAAGGCTCCGGTGGCGATGTAGAGAAGCCAGGCAGTGATCATTTGGCGTGGACCTCCGGGGTATTGGGCCGCATGCCCCAAGGCGCGCTTCAAGGGCGGCGCCGGGAAACGCGGGCTAAAATCAGGCGAACCACCTCTCTACGTGCGGGGCAAAGGCTTGTAAAGACGCTCCTCTTTCCTGCCGCTCTCCGCCGCCCGCAGCATTGCCACCGTGCGCGCTCCCTGTTAGAAAGCGCAACATGTGCGGCATAGCGGGAATTCTCGATTTCACCGGGGCAAAGACCCCGCAGGAACTGGCGGAGATCGCCGGGCGCATGGCCGACGCCCAGGCCCATCGCGGCCCTGACGGGCGCGGCGCGTGGGCCGACCCCGACGGCGGCGCGGCGCTGGGGCACCGGCGCCTGGCGGTGCTGGACCTGAGCGACGCCGGGGCCCAGCCCATGCTGAGCCACTGCGGCCGCTTCGCCCTGTGCCTGAACGGCGAGATATACAACCACGCGGACCTGCGCCAACAGGTGGACGCGGCGCGCGCCTATTCCGGCCGCCCGGCCCTTGCCTGGCGCGGCCACAGCGACACGGAGATATTCCTTGAGGCTCTGGCCCTATGGGGACCCCAGGAGGCGCTCAAACGGGCGACGGGCATGTTCGCCCTGGCCCTGTGGGACCGCCGCGACAAGACCCTGACCCTGGGGCGCGACCGCCTGGGCGAGAAGCCGCTGACCTATGCGCGTTCGCGCGGGCGGCTGTTGTTCGCCTCGGAACTGCCGGGCCTCACCGCCGCGCCGGACTTCTGCCCCGGCGTGGACAAGAGCGCGCTGGCTCTTTTCCTGCGCCTGTCCTGCGTGCCCGCGCCGCATTCCATCCTTTCCGGCGTGCGCAAGCTGCCCGCCGGGCACCTGCTGACCCTCGGCGCGGCAGACCTGACCGCAGGCGATCCGGCGTCCGCCGCTCTGCCAGCCTCCAAGCCGTACTGGTCCCTCAAGGCCGTGGCCGAAACCGGCCTGGCCCTGCCCTTCGCGGGCACGGACGAAGAGGCCCTGGAGCGCCTGCTCTCCCTGCTGCGGCAAAGCGTGCGCGGCCAGATGCTGGCCGACGTGCCCGTGGGCGCGCTATTGTCCGGCGGCATCGACTCCTCGCTCATCACGGCGCTGATGGCCGAAGCCGCCGCCAGCCTGGGCGGCGAGGCCGTGCGCACCTTCACCATCGGCTATGCCGACGGCGACGGCACGGGCTACGACGAGTCGCGCCAGGCAGAGGCCGTGGCCCACCACCTGGGCACACGGCACACCACCCTGGTCTTCAAGCCCGAGGACGCCCTGGCCCAGGCCACGCGCCTGTCCAAGGTGGCGGGCGAACCCTTTGCCGACGCCTCGCTTCTGCCCGCGCGGCTGGTGGCGGGGCTGACGAAGGAGCATGTCACCGTGTGCCTGACGGGCGACGGCGGCGATGAACTTTTCGCGGGCTACAACCGCCATGTGCAGGGCGCGGCCCTGTGGACGCAGCTGTCCGGCGTTTCGCCGGGGCTGCGCGGGGCGGCCGCGGGACTGATGCAGAGCCTTTCACCCCGCGCCTGGGACCGCGTGTTCAACCTGCTGAACCCGCTCCTGCCTTCCGGCGCGCGCCAGCGCCTGCCGGGCGAGAAGCTGCACAAGCTGGCCCAGGCCCTGCCCGTGCGCGTGGCCCCGGCCTTCTATTCGGCCCTTGTCTCCGCCTGGGCCGACCCCGGCCTGGTGGTGCCCGGCGCGGCCGAAGCCTCCTGGATTCTGCGCCACCCCGGCGGCTGGCCCGCGCCCGCCCTGTGCCCGGAGGGCGGCACGGCCTGGATGCAGTTCCTGGACAGCCTGTGGTACCTGCCGGAGGACATCCTGACCAAGGTGGACCGCGCCTGCATGAGCGTAGGCCTGGAGCCGCGCGCGCCCTACCTGGACCACCGCGTGGCCGAGTTCGCCTGGAGCCTGCCGCCGCAGATGCGCGTGCGCGACGGCCGGGGCAAATGGGCCCTGCGCGGGCTCTTGTCCCGCTATGTTCCAAACGCCCTGTGGGAACGGCCCAAGATGGGCTTCGGCGTGCCCATCGACGCCTGGCTGCGCGGCCCCCTGAAAGGCTGGGCCGAGGCCCTGCTGGACCCGGAGCGTCTGGCCTGCGAGGGCTACTTCGAGCCCGCGCCCGTGGCGCAGGCCTGGGCCGAGCACCAGTCCGGCCGCTTCAACCGCCAGTACCGCCTGTGGCCCGTGCTCATGTTCCAATCCTGGCTGGAAAGCGCGGGAATTTCCGGGTAGAAGGTACGCATGCGCATCGTCGTCGTCGCCGGTCACGCCCCGTCCCTGGTGAATTTCCGGGGGCCGCTCCTTTCCGCCCTGCTGGAGCGCGGGCACGCGGTCATCGCCCTGGCCCCGCCGGAGCCAGGCGGCGGCATGGACACCCAGGCCTCCTTGAGCCGCCTGGGCGTGCAGCTCCTGCGCTATCCCCTGGACCGCGGCGGCATGAACCCCGTGCGCGACCTGCGCACCGTGCAGGCCCTGCGCAACCATCTCCTGGCTCTCAAGCCCGACCTTGTGCTGCCCTACACCATCAAGCCCGTGATCTACGGCTCCCTGGCGGCGCGCTGGGCCAAAACGCCCCGCGTGGCCTCCCTCGTCACCGGCCTGGGCTATGGCTTCGGCGGCCTGGCCGACGCCTTTCCCGGCCAGCCGCAGACCATCTCGCGCCGCTGCCTGACTGAACTGGTGACGCGCATGTACACCAAGGCGCTTGAAAACAACCGCGCCGTCATCTTCCAGAACCCGGACGACCGCGACCTGTTCCAGCGCCTGGGCATCCTTTCGCCCGGCACGCGCACGGCCGTGGTGGGCGGCAGCGGCGTGGACCTGGAGCATTTTTCGCCCGCGCCCCCGGTTGTCGCGCACCCTGAAACCGGCGCGCCGGTGTTCACCTGCGTGGCCCGGCTGCTGTGGGCCAAGGGCGTGGGGGTCTTTGTGGAGGCCTGCCGCATGCTCAAGCGCAGGCACCCGCAGGTGGTGTGCCGGCTCATCGGCCCGGCCGACACCGTGCCCGACGCCGTTGACCCGGACATGCTGCGCCGTTGGCGCGAGGACCGCGTGGTGGAGCTGCTGGAGCCCGTGGACGACATCCGCCCGGTGCTGGCCCAGACCAGCGTCTTCGTGCTGCCGAGCTATCGGGAAGGCACGCCGCGCTCATCGCTTGAGGCCATGGCCATGGCCCGGGCCGTCATCACCACCGACGTGCCCGGCTGCCGCCAGACGGTGGAGGACGGAGTCACCGGCTTCCTGGCGCCGCCGTTCGAGCCCGGCGAACTCATGCGCGCCATGGAGCGCTACGTGCTGGCCCCGGAGCTCATCGCCCAGCAGGGCGCGGCCGCGCGCAAGCTGGCCGAGGAACGCTTCGACGTGCGCCGCGTGACCGCGGACATGCTGGCCGCCCTGCCCCTGCCGGAAAATTCCGCCCACGCCACTCAGGCACCCGCCACGCAGGCCCACGCAAAATGACCGCCAAGCGGCTCCTCGACCTGGCCCTTGTGCTGCCGGGCCTGCTGCTCCTTGCTCCCGTCATGCTCGCCACCGCGCTCCTCGTGCGGGTGAACCTGGGGCCGGGCGTGCTGTTCCGGCAGCTGCGCCCCGGTCTGCACGGCAAGCCCTTCGCCATCCTGAAGTTCCGCACCATGCGGGACGGCACGGGCACGGACGCCGAACGCCTGACGCCCTTTGGCCGCTTCCTGCGTTCCACGTCCCTCGACGAGCTGCCGGAGCTTCTGAACGTCCTTGCGGGCCACATGAGCCTGGTGGGCCCGCGTCCGCTGCTCATGCAGTACCTGCCGCGCTACAGCCCGGAACAGTCCCGCAGGCACGAGGCACTGCCGGGCATCACCGGCTGGGCCCAGGTGAACGGCCGCAACGCCCTTTCCTGGGAGGAGCGCTTCGCTCTCGACGTCTGGTACGTGGACAACCGCAGCCTGTGGCTCGACCTGCGCATTCTGGGCCGCACGGTCTGGGCGGTGCTGTCCCGCCGGGGCGTCAGCGCGCCGGGGCAGGCCACCATGGACGAGTTCAGGGGCAGCGGCCCAGGCCAGAGCCCCCCCGGTCAGGCAGAGCCTCCGCGCGATTGAACATCAGCGCCGCATCTGCTAGGTTTCAAGCACACGCGGCGCGGGTGGAGAACCCCCTCGCGCGGCCCACGACACCAACAAGGAAGCACGATGTCCGAGCGTCCCCCTGTCCGCAGCAAAGAAAATTTCCTCGTCTTCGGCTCCCCCGCGCTGGAGCAGGCTGAAATAGACGAAGTGGTGGCCTGCCTGAAGAGCCGCTGGATCGGCACCGGGCCGCGCACCGCGCAGTTCGAGCGCGACTTCGCCGCTTACAAGGGCGTGCCCTCCGCCGTGGCCCTGCACTCCTGCACAGCCGCCCTGCACCTGGCCATGGTGGCCCTGAACCTGGGGCCCGGCGACGAGGTCATCACCACGCCCCTGACCTTCTGCGCCACGGTAAACGCCATCCTGCACGCGGGCGGCACCCCGGTTCTGGCCGACATCAACCCGACCACCCTGAACATCGACCCCGAAAAGGTGCGCGAGAAGATCACGCCGCGCACCCGCGCCATCCTGCCCGTGCACTTCGCCGGCCGCCCCTGCGACATGGACGCGCTCCTGGCCATCGCCGAAGAGCACGGCCTCGCGGTCATCGAGGACTGCGCCCACGCCATCGAGACCCTGTACAAGGGCCGCCACGCGGGCACCATGGGCCACTTCGGCTGCTTCAGCTTCTACGTCACCAAGAACATCATCACCGGCGAGGGCGGCATGGTCATCGCCCAAAAGCCGGAGGACCTGGCGCGCATCAAGGTGCTGGGCCTGCACGGCATGAGCGCCGACGCCTGGAACCGCTTCGGTGACGAGGGCTACAAACATTACGCGGTGGTCGAGGCCGGGTTCAAGTACAACATGATGGACCTGCAAGCCGCGCTGGGCCTGCACCAGCTGCCGCGGGTGGACACCTACCACGCCCGGCGCGAGGCCGTGTGGACCCGCTACATGGAGACCTTCTCCGCCCTGCCGGAAGGCAAGCGCCTGGGCCTGCCCGCGCCCCAGGAGCCGAACACCCTGCACGCCCGGCACCTGTTCACCGTGCTGGTGGACAAGGAAACGAGCGGCATTGAACGCGACGACTTCCTCATGGCCATGACGAAGCAGGGCATTGGCGTGGGCGTGCACTACCTTTCGCTGCCGGAGCATCCCTACTACCAGCAGCGCCTGGGCTGGAAGCCGGAACAGTTCCCCGAAGCCGCGCGCATCGGCCGGCAAATCGTCAGCCTGCCCATTTCCGCCCGGCTGGAGGACCAGGACGTGGCCGACGTCATCACCGCCGTGCACCGCGTGCTGGGCGCGGAGTAGAAGAAAACCGCCCCCCCCTCGCGCCGCCGGACTTTTCCCGGCGGAAACGGCAAGGGGGCAGATGGCGGCGCATCGGACTGCCCCACCCGCCGGGTCCAGGGGCAACGCCCCTGAGCATGGCAGCAGGACCCGGCATTGACGCGAGAATCTGCAAAGCGGTAGCAACACGCAAAAACAGCACGGCGGCGCACCGCCGGAGGCAACGATGAAGATAGTTGTGCTGGGAGCCAACGGACACGGCCAAGTGGTGGCGGACATCCTGTTCCAGATGTGGACCAAGGGCCGCGAAATGGAGCTTGTGGGCTTCCTCGACGACGATCCCAAGCTCACGGGCACGCGCATCCTGGGCCTGCCGGTGCTGGGCAGGCTTTCTGATCTCGCCTCCACCCCGCACGATTGCGTGATCCTGGGCATCGGCGACAACGCCGCCCGCGCCCGCGTCTACGCGGAGCTGGTGCAGGCCCGCAAGCGCTTCGCCACGGCCATCCACCCCTCGGCCATCCTGGCCCCGGACGTGATCGTCGGTCCGGGCGCGGCCCTGGCCGCGGGTTCCATTGCCAACCCCGGCGCGCGCATCGGCGAGAACTCCATCCTGAACACCGGAGCCAGCATCGACCACCACTGCGTGCTGGGCGCGCACAGCCACGTGGCGCCGGGCGTGCATCTGGCGGGCCGCGTGAACGTGGGCGAGGGCGCCTTCGTGGGCATCGGGGCCTGCGCGGTGCAGTGCGTCTCCATCGGCGCGTGGAGCACCGTGGGGGCCGGGGCCGCAGTGACCCAGGACGTGCCGGAACGCGCCACAGTGGGCGGCGTGCCCGCAAAGCCGCTCTAGCCATGCAGCCCGCCGTCCGGCCACGCCTCTTCCTTTCGCCGCCGCACATGGGCGGCAGCGAGCAGGCGCGCCTGGCCGAGGCCTTTGCCAGCAACTACATCGCGCCCCTGGGGCCGCAGGTGGACGCCTTCGAGGCGGCCTTCGCCGAGTACACGGGCCTGCCGCACTGCCTGGCGGTTTCCAGCGGCACGGCGGCCATGCATCTGGCCTTGCACTGCCTGGGGGTGAAGCCGGGCGACGTGGTGCTGGCCGCAAGCCTCACCTTCATCGGCTCCGTAAGCCCGGCGCGCTTTCTGGGGGCCGAGCTGGCCTTTGTGGACAGCGAGCCCGGCAGCTGGAACATGGACCCAGCGCTCCTGCGCGAGGCGCTGGAGCATTACGCCACACAGGGCCGCCGCGTGGCGGCGGTGATTCCCACGGACATCTACGGCCAGTGCGCGGACTACGCCCGCCTGCTGGAGGTGTGCGCGCCCTTCGGCGTGCCCGTGGTGGCCGACAGCGCGGAGAGCATGGGCGCGCGCTACGGCCAGGACGAAGGCTCCCGCCACGCCGGGGCTTGGCCGGGGCTGGCCGCCAGCATCTTTTCCTTCAACGGCAACAAGATCCTCACCACCTCCGGCGGGGGCATGCTGGCCTCGCGCGACGCCGCACTCATC
>NZ_DATMYK010000339.1:0-3501 GCF_035560995.1 Humidesulfovibrio sp.
ATGTTGAACTTGCCGATGTAGGCCCGCGCGTTGACCTCGCGGTTGCCCAGCTTGATGAGGTCGTTGCCGCCGGAGATGACCTCGTACACGGTCTTGTCCGCGTCCATGCTGCGGTCCTGGTCCACGTAGGCCAGCTGCACGGTCTCGCCCAGGCGCAAGGTGCCCTCGTCGGGCGTCTCCTTGCCGGTGATCATGCGGAAGAGTGTGGTCTTGCCCGCGCCGTTGGGGCCGATGATGCCCACGATGGCGCCCGGCGGCAGGCTGAAGTCGATGCCGTCCACCAGCAGGTTGTCGCCGAAGGCCTTCTTGACGCCCTTGGCCTCGATGACCACGTTGCCCAGGCGCGGACCGGCGGGGATGAAGATCTCCAGCTCCGGCGCAAGCTTTTCCGTGTCCTGGCTCAGCAGATTCTCGTACGCGCTGATGCGGGCCTTGCCCTTGGCGTGGCGGCCGCGCGTGCCCATGCGGATCCATTCCAGCTCGCGCGCCAGGGTCTTCTGGCGGTCGGTCTCGGCCTTTTCCTCCTGGTTCAGACGCTGCTGCTTCTGCTCCAGCCAGGAGGAATAGTTGCCCTGCCAGGGGATGCCCCGGCCGCGGTCCAGCTCCAGAATCCAGCCGGCCACGTTGTCCAGGAAGTAGCGGTCGTGGGTGACGGCGATGACCGTGCCCGCATACTGCTGCAGGTGATGCTCCAGCCAGGCCACGGACTCGGCGTCCAGGTGGTTGGTGGGTTCGTCGAGGAGCAGGATATCCGGCTTCTGCAACAGCAGGCGGCACAGGGCCACGCGCCTCTTCTCGCCACCGGAGATGACCGAGACCGGCGTATCGGCCGGGGGGCAGCGCAGGGCGTCCATGGCCATCTCAAGCCTGCTGTCCAGGTCCCAGGCGTCGAGGGCGTCCAGCTTCTCCTGCACGGCCGCCTGGCGGTCGATGAGCTTCTGCATCTCGTCGTCATCCATGGGCTCGGCGAACTTCTCGTTGATGCGCTCGAACTCGGCGAGCAGGTCCACCGTCTCCTGGGCGGCCTCGGCCACCACCTCGCGCACGGTCTTGGTCTCGTCGAGCTTGGGCTCCTGCTCCAACAGGCCGATGCTGTAGCCCGGCGACGGGGCGATTTCGCCCTGGAAGTCCGTGTCGACCCCGGCGAGGATGCGCAGAAGCGAACTCTTGCCCGAGCCGTTCAGGCCCAGCACGCCGATCTTGGCGCCGTAGAAGTACGACAGCGAGATGTCCTTGAGCACCTGGCGCTTGTCGTAGAACTTGCTCACGCGCATCATGGAGTAGATGATCTTGTATGGTTCGGCCATGCCTGTTCTCTCTCCTGGTCTTGGTAGACGGGTCTTGGTTAAAGAAAGGGCCGGTATGACCCGGCCCTTGTTGTTTCGCTTGCTCTTACTTCTTGGATTTGAGCGCTAAGGCCAGCTTCTCTCCAAGAAGACCCATTCCCATGGGCTTCTCCGCCGTCTTGGCAGGCTTGGCGTAGCTCTTCCAGTCGGAGTTCTCGCGTCCGCCGCCGCCCTCGTTCTGGGAACCGGCGCGCACCTCGAGGGGGGACAGCGCGATGCGGCGTTCGCCCGCGCGCAGATCCTCCACCAGCAGGGTGACACTGTCGCCGCGCTGGAGCTTGTCGAACTGCTTGGGATCGACCGCCACGGCCATGCGGCTCTTGGGCAAGAGCGCGGTGATGCCGGGCTCAAGGGTAACGAAGATGCCGAAGGTCTCGCGCTTCTCCACCGTGCCGGTCACCTGGGTGCCCGGGGTGTACTTGGCGGCGGCCTCCAGCCAGGGGTCGCCCTCGGCGTCCTTCATGGACAGGGAGATGCGGCGCTTCAGAAGGTCGATCTCCTTGATGACCACGGAGACTTCGTCGCCCGCGGTGAGCATCTCGGAAGGCTTGTTCACGCGCTTGGTGTAGCTCATCTCGCTCACGTGGATCAACCCGTCCACGCCGGGCAGAAGCTCCACAAAGGCGCCGAAGTCGGCCAGGCGCACCACCTTGCCGGTGACCTTCTCGCCGTCCTTCAGCTTGCCCGCGATGTCGGCCCAAGGGTCGCTCATGGTCTGCTTGCGGGAAAGGGAGATCTTCATCTGGCCGGGCTTCTTGCCGGGCTCCACGCCCAGCACCTTCACGCGGATCTTGTCGCCGATGCTGACGGCTTCCTCCGGCTTGGCGATGCGGGCGAAGCCCAGCTCGCTCACGTGGACCATGCCCTCAAGGCCGGGGGCGATCTCGACGAAGGCGCCGAAGTCGGTCAGCCGCACCACGGTGCCCTCGATTTCCTCGCCGGGCTTGATGGTGGCCAGGAATTCCTCGGTGGCGGCCTGGCGCTCGCGCTCAATCAGCGCGCGGCGGGAAACCACGATGTTGCGGCCGCGTTCCTCAAGCTTGGCGATGAGGAAGGGATAGGTGTTGCCGACGTACGCCTCGGTGTTCTCCACGAAGCGGGCGTCGATCTGGCTCACGGGGCAGAAGGCGCGGCGGCCCATGATCTCAACCGAGAAACCGCCCTTGCAGGTCTCCTTGACCTTGCCGTCCACGGGCAGCCCGGCGTCCTTGGCGCTCTGGAGCATCTCCAGCCCGCCGGCTCCGGCCAGGGCGCGGGAGAGCACGATCTCGCTGCGGGTCTTGGAGACCACATACAGGTCGATGCTGTCGCCTTCCTTGTGGGGGAAGTTGCCCTCGGCGTCCAGGAGCTCCTTCTTGTCGGCCACCCCGTCGACCTTGGTGCCGGTGTCGAAGTACACGCTCTCCGCGCCGATGCTGATGATGCGGGCGGAAATCTTGTCGCCCATGTTCAGGGGCTCGCCCTGTCCCGCATAGCTGGCCTCGAAGAGTTCGGCGAAGCTCTGCTCCTGATCCCCGGTGTTCTGTGCCTGATCCGTCATCTGCTGCTCCTGTGCGATGTCCGCAAAGATATTGGCGGCAATGAGCCGCCTGGGGCGTGTATTAACGAAGCACGCGGCATTGTCAAATAAAGAGGTTGCATTTTTGTGTCCGCCCTAAAGATTTTTAAGCTTTTGCCGATAGGACACGAAGAAGGCGTTGTCTTAACCTGCGGAGTAAAGGAGGTGGCTGCGGCATGTCTATCGACTCCATCGGCGGACTGTCCACCGCCTACGACAAGCAAACATTCGGCGCCCAGGTGGTCGGCGCCACGCTGGATGCCCTGAACAATCAGGGTTCCGGCGGCACTCTCCCAATCACCGACAAGGAAAGCTTCGGGGCCGCGGTGGTCGGCAAGACCCTCGACTACATGAACAGCGGCCAAAGTCTCGGCTCGGACATGGCCCAGGGCTATGACTTCAACAAGAGCGTCCTGGGCGGGTATTACGCCGGCACGGGCAACCTCACCAACCTCAACGTCTAACCACACCGCCAGTCAGGACGACGCCCAAGAACCAGGCCCTGTCGCGAAGCATCGCGGCGGGGCCTTCTCACGCGGCGGACCAGACTGCGCCAAGGGCGCGGCATTCAAGGAGCGGATTGCTCCACTTGCCAGA
>NZ_DATMYK010000340.1:0-6422 GCF_035560995.1 Humidesulfovibrio sp.
CACCTTATCCATGCAGAAGGGGATGAACTTCTGTCCGCCGAAGCCGGGATTCACGCTCATGATGAGCACCATGGACAGCTGCGGCAGCAGGTAGCGCACGGTGTCGAGGGGAGTGGCCGGATTGAGCGCCACCGCGGGCTTGCACCCGGCCTGGGCGATGGCCTGGCAGGTGCGCTCCAGGTGGTTGGTGGCCTCGGCGTGGACGCAGATGAGGTCGGCTCCGGCCTTGGCGAACTCGTCGATGTAGCGGCCCGGCTCGTCGATCATCAGGTGGCAGTCGAAGAACAGGTCGCTGGTTTTGCGCATGGCCGCGATGACCGGCGGGCCGAAGGTGATGTTCGGCACGAAATGTCCGTCCATGACGTCCAGGTGCGCCCATTTGATTCCGGCGGCCTTGAGCGCTGCCAGTTCGTCGGCCAGACGGGCGAAATCGGCGGAGAGAAGCGAAGGCGAAAGGATCATGTCGGACTCCTGGTTGCGTGCGGCCTGTTCGCCTGTCTACTCGGCGGCCTCGCCCATGGCGAAGTCCACCTTGATCTTGAAGAGCTTGCTGGCGGGCAGATTCATGATCTCCACCCCTGTCTTCTGCGTGATCTCGGCCAGGATGGCCTCCACGGCCTCGCTGGTGGGGGCGATGAGCGCAAACCAGACGTTGAACTTGTGGTCGCGCAGGTAGTTGTGCGTCACGCCCTGGTATTTGTTCACCTCGGCGATGAAGAGATCCAGCTTGTCCGTCGGCACCTCGGCCCCGCAGAGGGTGCTCTTCCAGCCCAGCTCGCGCGAGCCGAAGTTGGCCCCCATGCGGCGGATGACGCCCTCGGCCTTCAAGCGCCGCACCCGCGCCAGCACCTCGGCCTCGGTGAGGCCCACGGCCTCGCCCACAACGGCGTAGGGGCGCGGGTCAACGGGAAAGCTCGACTGGATGATGTCCAGGATCTGTTTGTCGTAGGCGTCCATGCTCTATGCTCCCTTATTCGCAGGCAGAAGGGTCAGTTCGTCGCCCGGACGGATGACGCCGCCCGTGAGCACCTTGGCGAAGAGGCCCTCCTTGGGCATGACGCAGGTGCCCACGGCGCGCATGATGGCGCAGCCGCTGTCGTGGCACTTCTTTCCGATCTGCGTGATCTCCAGCTCCACCGCCGCGCCAACGCGGAAGCGGCTGCCCACGGCCAGCCCCAGTTCGTTCAGGCCCTGCACGTTCAGGTTCTCGGCAAAGTCGCCGGGGGTGATGCTGGCCAGCTTCTCGCGCATGCGCATCAGGCTCTCCAGCGCCAGCAGGCTCACCTGGCGGCCGCTGCCCGCGTGGGCGTCGCCCTCAATGCCGAAGTCCTCGCGCAGGGTGACGGACTCCACGGGCTTCTTCTTCTCGCCCTTCCTGGTGCTGATGCACACGGAATGCACGACGGCCATGCGCGCCTCCTAGCCTTTGCTCTGTTCGGCCAGCTTGGCCAGCTTCACCGGCGTATGGGAGCACAGGGGCTCCTCGCGCAGGTAGCCGCCGCGCATGGTGGCCGCGCGCGCGCGGCAGCCGCCGCAGACCTTCTCGTACTCGCACACGCCGCACTTGCCCTCGTACACCTTGGGGTTGCGCAGGTTCAGGAACTGCTGGCTCCCGCGCCAGATCTCCGGGAAAGGCGTCTGGCGCACGTCGCCGCAGTGCAGGTCCAGGTAGCCGCAGGGCTGCACGATGCCGGAATGCGAGATGAAGCAGAAACCCACGCCGCCCAGGCAGCCGCGGCTCACGGCGTCGAGCCCGAAGGTCTCGAAGTTCACCGGCACGCCCTCCTCCTTGGCCCGCTGGCGCAGGATGCGGTGGTAGTGCGGAGCGCAGGTGGCCTTGAGCTGCATGCTGGTGGTCTTGCGGAAGTCGTAGAACCAGTTCAGCACTTCCTCGTATTCAAGGTCGCTGATGACCTGCGCGCCCAGTTCGGCCGCGCGGCCCGTGGGCACCAGGAGGAAGATGTGCCAAGCCGAGGCGCCGAGCTTCTCCGCCAGGTGGAAGATCTCCTTGAACTGGTGCAGGTTGTCCTTGGTCACCGTGGTGTTGATCTGGAACTCCATGCCCACGGACTTCAAATGCTCAATGCCCTGCATGGAGGCCGCGAAGGCACCTTTCACGCCGCGGAACTCGTCGTGGCCGGCCGCGTCGGGCGCGTCGATGGAGATGGAGCAGCGCTCGATGCCGCAATCCTTGATGCGCCTGGCGTTCTCGGCGGTCAAAAGCGTGCCGTTGGGCGCCATGACGCAGCGCAGACCCTTGCTCTTGGCATAGGGGATGAGCTCGAAGATGTCGTGGCGCATGAAGGGCTCGCCGCCGGTGAAGATGATGATGGGGCTGCCCGTGGCCGGGAAGGTGTCGATGAGGGCCTTGGCTTCCTCGGTAGACAGCTCGCCCTCGTAGGGCTCGGGGTGCGCCTCGGCCCGGCAGTGCTTGCAGGCCAGGTTGCAGGAGCGCGTGACCTCCCAGGCGATGAGGCGCAGGGGGGGCATGCCGTCCACGCCCTGGCCGATGGGCTGCTCGCCCGGATGCGTGCCCACGCTGCCCGGATGCCCGCCGCCGGGATGCCCAGCGGGTTTGCCGCCCGGATGCCCGCCCGGATGCCCGCCGGGATGACCGCCCATGTGACCTTTGGAATGCTCGCTCATGCTGTCGCCTACTTGTTGAGCCAGCCGAGGACGTCCTCGGCGTGGTACGTGAGGATGATGTCCGCGCCGGCGCGCTTGAAGGAGGTCATGGTCTCCATGACCATGCGCTCCTCGTCCACCCAGCCGTTCTGCGCCGCGGCCTTGACCATGCTGTACTCGCCGGAGACGTTGTACGCGGCGATGGGCGTGTCGAAGGTGTCGCGCAGCTGGCGGATGATGTCGAGATACGGCAGGCCGGGCTTGACCATGAGGATGTCCGCGCCCTCGTCCAGGTCGGCCGCCGCCTCGCGCAGGGCCTCGCGGCTGTTGGCCGGGTCCATCTGGTGGGTCTTGCGGTCGCCGAACTTGGGCGTGCTTTCCGCCGCCTCGCGGAAGGGGCCGTAAAAGGCCGAGGCGTACTTCACCGCATAGCTCATGATGGGCGTGCTGGTGAAGCCGTTGTCGTCCAGGGTCTGGCGCAGGGCCAGAATGCGGCCGTCCATCATGTCCGAGGGGGCGACCATGTCCGCGCCGGCGCGCACGTGGGACAGGGCTGACTTGGCCAGCAGGTCCAGGGTGGGGTCGTTCAGAATCTCCCCGCCCTTGTGCACAATGCCGCAATGGCCGTGGGAGGTGTACTCGCACAGGCACACGTCGGTGATGACCACGAGTTCCGGGAAGCGGTCCTTCAGGCGGCGCACGGCCTCCTGGACGATGCCCTCGTCGGCGTAGGCCTGGGTGGCCAGTTCGTCCTTCACCTTGGGGATGCCGAAGAGCAGCACGCTGGTGAGGCCGTTCTTGACCGCCGCAGCCACCTGTTTCTCCAATTCGCCAAGGGAGAGCTGGAACTGGCCGGGCATGGAGCCGATGGGCTTCTTGAAGTCCTGGTCGTCGGTCTCAACCACGAAATAGGGCATCACAAGGTCCGCCGGGCGGATCTCGTTCTCGCGCACCAGGGCGCGCACGCCGGGGCTCATGCGCAGGCGGCGGCCACGATAGAAGTCGGAATCGAGCATGGCGCTGTCTCCTCGTTGCAGAGCGGCGCAACTCCGCCGGGGAGCGCGCCGGTATGGAGGGCGGGGGCCCCCTGTGCGGAGGCCCCCGTTCGGTCTGGCTAGTCTTTCTTGATCTCTTCGTCCGTCAGGTAGCAGGCGGGGTCCTGGGCCCAGATGTCGCCGTAGTAGGCCTCGGCGCGGGCGCGGAAGTTGCCGCCGCAGATGTTCAGGAACTTGCAGGTGGCGCAGCGGCCGCCCACGTGGGGCTTCTTGTCCTTCAGCTTGTGCAGCAGCTCAATGTTCGGATCGTCCCAGATCTCGGAGAAGGGACGCTCCAGCACGTTGCCGAACACATGCTGACGCCAGAACTGGTCGGCGTGGACCTTGCCGTCCCAGGAGATGCAGCCGATGCCGCGTCCGGTGCTGTTGCCCTCGTTCATCTGCAACAGCTCCATGACCTCGGCCGCGCGCTTGGGGTCTTCCTTCAGCAGGCGGTAGTAAACCAGCGGGCCGTCGGCGTGGTTGTCCACGGTGAGGACTTCCTTGGGCCGGCCGGCGTCGAACAGGGCGCGGGTCTCGTCCATGATGAGGTTGACCACGGCGCGGGTCTCGGTGTGGTCCAGGTCCTCCTTGATGAGCTCCGAGCCGCGGCCGGAGTACACCAGGTGGTAGAAGCAGATGCGCGGCACATCAAGCTGGCGCACGATCTCGAAGACCTTGGGCACTTCGCCCTGGTTGCGCTTGTTGATGGTGAAGCGAAGGCCCACCTTGAGGCCCTCGGCCATGCAGTTCTCCACGCCCTGCAAGGCCTTCTTGAAAGAGCCGGGCACGGCGCGGAACTTGTCGTGGACTTCCTCGCCGCCGTCGATGGAAATGCCCACGTAGGACAGGCCGACCTGCTTCAGTTCGCGGGCCTTCTCCTTGGTGATGAGCGTGCCGTTGGTCGAGATGACCGCGCGCATGCCCTTGCTGGTGGCGTAGCTGGCCAGCTCGACCAGATCCTGGCGCACCAGCGGCTCGCCGCCGGAAAAGAGCATCACCGGAGCGCCGTAGGCGGCCAGATCGTCGATGAGGGTCTTGGCCTGGGCGGTATTGATGTCGTCGACCCCGTCGGGATCCACGGCCTTGGCATAGCAGTGCACGCACTTCAGGTTGCAGCGCTTGGTCATGTTCCAGACCACAACGGGCTTCTTGTCTTTCGAGAACTGCAGGAGGTGCGAGGGCAGCTTTCCGGACTCGCGGTTGTAGCGCAGGGCATCGGAAGCCTCGACGGCTCCGCAGTAAAGTTTGGATATGCCGATCATGAAAACCTCGTTCTTGAAAACGTTTGGTGTCGCGGAGCGGATTCGTACCACAAACGGGGCCGGGCGCAAAGCCGAAAAAAAGGGCGGCCGCAGCCGCCCTAGATAGGAACAATTCCTGTCGAAGTAAACCGCTATTTACCGCCCTGCCCGTCAAGGCTCACTTCCACGCGGCGGTTGCGCTGCTTGTTGGCTGCGCTGGTATTGGGCACCAGGGGTCGGCTCTTGCCGTAGCCCACGGTGCGTATGGTCCCGGGGTCCACTCCGCCCTTGCTGGTCAGGTAGGCCTTCACCGAGGCCGCACGGCGCTCGGAGAGCTTCTGGTTGTACTCGTCGGTGCCCACGATGTCGCAATGCCCGGCCAGCACCACCTTACGGCCGCGCAGGGAGTCGGACTTGAGGGCCTTGGCCAGTTCGTTCAGCAGGCCGAAGGACTCTTCCCGGATGCGGGCGGAGTCGAAATCGAACTCCACCTTGAGCTTCAGGCTGTTGTTCGCCCCCTCGCCGTTGGCCAGGCCCGCAGCCATGCCGCGCGCATCCATTGCGCCCTGGCCGAACTGCCCGCCAGCCCCATACCCGCCGCTGGCGAGGATATTGCGGGTCATGGCCTGGGAATTGTCGGCAAAGCCCAATTCCTCGTCGGTGGGTGGCAACCACGACTTGATGGGCACGGCCATGTCCCCGGCGATGGAGGCTATGGCCTCGGCGATGGGCGAATCGGACAGGCGCGTTTCGATGCTGAAGAGGATCCAGTCCTGTGTGCGCTTGGAATTCACGCGCGCGCTCTGGTCCATGGACAGGAGCAGATTGCCGCTCTTGGTCTCGTAGATGCGGATCTGCAGGGTGATGGCCGTGCTGTCCACACTGCCGCCGGTGATGAGATAGGGGATGATGCCCACGACCACGAGGTCGGCCCCGGCGCGGCGCGCCACACTGATGGCCTGCTCCGGCCCGCGGTAGACCAGCTGGGGGTCGTAGGCCAGAGTCTGGAACACGTCGAGTCCGGTCCAGGTCTGGTGGAACAGGCGTGCCAGCTCACGGCCCACAAGCATGTGGTTGTCCATCTTCTGGGCCACCCAGAAGGGATACATGAGCACCTGCGGCGAGTCGTACAGCCTGCTTTTTGGCCGCACGTTGATGGCCAGCCGGGATTTCTCCACCGGGGCGTCTCGGTAGACCTTGGTCTGCTGCGTCACGCCCGGCTCCAGGTTGGCGCAGGCGGCAAGGCCCAACAGGGTGAACAGGGCAAGAAATATGGCAAAGAGGCTTCGCTTCATGGGCAACTCTCGATGGTAAAAGGCAATTTCCCCGCGCGCGACAAAACCCCGACGCTGGCGCGGGCCCTGCCGGGCATGAAGCAAAATGCGTACCGCACCCCACGGCAAGCGCTGCGGGCGGCGCGGCGGCTATTGCAGAAGTCTCGTCGGGGCGGGCACCTGGCCCATGACGCGCAGCAGCTGCTCCCGCGACTGCACAAGGCCCTTGCGCAACTGCTGACGAC
>NZ_DATMYK010000341.1:0-3582 GCF_035560995.1 Humidesulfovibrio sp.
CAAGAGCATCCATGGCGTGGACCGCTCCGTGGAGATCATCCGCAAGGCCACGGCCCTGGCCCAGGAATCCGGCCAGGCCCTGCACACCATCGTGGGCCTCGTGGAATCAAGCTCGGATCAGGTGCGCTCCATCGCCACCGCGGCCGAGCAGCAGTCCGCCACCAGCGAGGAGATCAACAAGAGCGTGGAGGACATCAGCCGCATTTCCAACGACACGGCCGAGACCATGAACCGCGCGGCCAGCGCCGTGGCAGACCTGACGCACCAGGCCCAGACCCTGAAGGCCCTGACCGACCAGCTGCGCGCCGAAGGGCAGGAAGGACAGGCGGGCTAGACGTCTTCGGTAGCCGTCCGCCCTAAACGTCCCAGTCCAGGCCGATGACGTCCAGCGTACCCGGCCCATGCACGCCGCGCACGAGCACCAGCTCGATGTCCGCGGTGCTGCTGGGTCCGGTGATGAGGTTCAGGCAGGCGGGCAGCTCGCCCGTGGGCAGGCGGTGCCGCTCCAGGAGCGCGGGCAGGTGCGAGACATCGGGCAGCAGCGCGCTTTTGGGCGCCAGCACCACCGAGGCCGGGGGCAGAAGCGAGGCGCTGCGGTGCTGGCCGGGTGCGGCCACCACGGCCATGCTGCCCGATTCCAGCAGCACGGCCTGGGCCAGCACGAAGCCCAGGTCGGCCCGGGCCAGCTCGTTGCAGCAGCCGGGCTCCAGACGCTCCAGGCCGGACAGGGCCGCGTCGAAGCCTCCGGGCAAACCCAGCACATCCAACGCGGCTTCCCAGCGCGTGTAGCTCTTGGCCCCGCGCTCGCGGACGATGTCCGCCACGTGGCGTGCGGCCTCGGCCGGGGTGCGCGCCAGGCGCACGCGCACGTCCAGGGGCTCAAGCACTGCCGTCAGAACGTCCCAGGAATCCGGGCCCACGGGCAGGGAGGCCGGGCGTTCGGGCGCGGTTTCCACCTCCAGGGGCGAAGCGGCCAGGCCGTTGCGCAGGGTGGCGAGGATTTCGGCGCGGCTCATTTGGATTCCTTCTTTTTGCGCCGGGCGGTGAAGGGCTTCTTCAGCTCCGGCGGGTGGCGCGAGTCCACGAACTCCGAAAGCCCGGGCAGGCCGGGCAGGCGCGGCAAAAGGTCCAGGTTCGGGTCCACGGCGCGGGCCATGCCCACGGCGAAGCGATAGGCCAACGGGTGCCGGGCCAGCATGGAGTGCGCAGTGGAGAAGGGATTGGCGCGCTCCCCGGCCACGCGCTGGCGCAGGGCCAGCATGAGCTTCGGGTGGTTGATGCCGAGCGGGCAGGTGCGCGCGCAGGCTCCGCAGAGCGTGCAGCCGAAGGGCAGGTCGCGGGTCTGCTCCGGCGGCAGCAGCAGCGAGGAAAGCAGCGTGCCGATGGGCCCGGAGTACACCGAGCCGTAAGCGTGGCCGCCGATGGTCTGGTACACCGGGCAGGAATTGAGGCAGGCCCCGCAGCGGAAGCAGGCCAGGGCTTCGCGCAGCACGGGATCGCCCAAGACGGAGGAACGGCCGTTGTCCAGAATGACCAGATGCATCTCCCTGGCTCCGTCGGTCTCGCCCGCTTTGCGCGGCCCGGTAAGCACGGACACGTAGGACGACATCTTCTGGCCCGTGGCGCTTCTGGGCAGCACGCGCAGGATGTCCGCGGCGTCGTCCAGGGTGGCCACCACCTTCTCCAGGCTCATGAGGGCCACGTGCACGGGCGGGCAGGTGGTGCTCATGCGGATGTTGCCCTCGTTCTCCACCAGGATGACGCTGCCGGTCTCGGCCACGGCCATGTTCACGCCGGTTATGCCCATGTCGGCGCTCAAAAACTTCTCGCGCAGGGCCTTGCGGGCCAAGAGCGTCAGCTCGGGGATGCTCTGGCCGTGCAGGTTCAGCTTCTCGGCGAAGAGTTCGGCCACGTCCGCGCGCGACTTGTGGATGCAGGGCGCGATGATGTGCGAGGGCGGCTCGCCCGCAAGCTGCACGATGAACTCGCCCAGGTCCGTCTCCCAGACCTCAGCGCCGGTGGCCTCCAGCGCCGGGTTGAGCGCGATCTCCTCGGTCACCATGCTCTTGCCCTTGACGATGACCTTGGCCCCAGCCTTCTTGGCGATGCCTGCCAAAAGGGTGCGCGCCTCGGAGGCGTCCGCCGCCCAGTGCACGTGCACGCCCACGGCCGTGGCGTTCCTCTCCAGCTGCTCCAGCAGCTCCGGCAGGCGCGCCAGCGCGCCCATGCGCACCGCCCGCGCCCGGGCGAAGTGCTCATCACGCCCAGCAAAGGCCTCAAGCGCGGCCCCGCGCTTGCCCATGAAATACCGTGTGGCGTGGTCCAGCACCGCGCGCAGGTTGGCGTCGCGGCAGGCCGATGCGCTCTGTTCGCGGAAGTGGCGCGGGGTCAGCTCCATTGTTCCGTTCTCCATGGTGCGCGCCGCCATTATTTCACCCTCCAGGCCGGAGTTTCCTTCTTGAGGGCCGCGGCCAGCACCTGGGCCACGTGCAGGGACGGCAGCCGCTGCCCCAGGCGCGCCATGTGGCCGCTGATGTTCATGAGGCAGCTGGGCTCGGCGCTGACGATGATCTCCGGCTTCGTGGCCAGGATCTCGGCGCACTTGTCCTCCACCAGAGCCTCGGACACGGAGGTGAACTGCAGGCTGAACACCCCGCCGAAGCCGCAGCAGCGCTCCGGCCGCTCGGCCTCCACCAGCGTCAGCCCGCGTATGGCCGAAAGCAGCCTGCGCGGCGCGGCCACGCCCTCCCCTTGCATCTGGCACGAGCCATGATAGCAGGCGCGCACCTTGAGGTGCAGGCCCAGCTTGTCCAGCTCCTGCTGGCCTGCCTGGCTCGTCTGTGCGGCCACGAACTCGCAGAACTCGAAGGTCCGCGCCGCCAGCTCCACGGCGCGGGCATGCTCCTCGGTCCCGGCCGCGAACAGCTCCGGGTAGGTGCGGACCATCTTCACGCAGGAGCCGGACGGGCAGACCACCGGGCCGGGCGCGGCGAAAATGTCCAGATAGCGCCGGGCCAGCAGCCGGGCGTTGGCCACGTCGCCGGTCTTGTAGGCCAGCTGGCCGCAGCAGGTCTGGCCGGACGGATGGCGGACCTCGACGCCCAGGCGCTCCAGCACCTCGACAACGGCCTCGGCCGTCTCGGGCTGGCAGTCCTCCACAAGGCAAGGGATGAACAGATGTGCGTGCATCGGCAGGGCTTACGCCCAGGCGCGGCGGCTGGCAAGTGAGGCGGGAATGGGGGAATGGGAAAGAGCCGGGGGCGCCGCCCCCAGACCCCCGCCAGAGGACACAAGGCCCTCTGGACTCCCTGTGGCGTCCGTTTTTGTCTCAGGCGTGAAAACCGCCTGAGACAAAAACGGACGCGGAGGGTCCGGGCGGGAGGAGGCGCGGGCCTGGGGCATGCGTCACTCCACCCCGGCGTCTTCACCTGTGTGCCCGCCGAACAGCGGAAGTCCCAGGGGCCTGCCGCCCTCCCTCAGCCCTGCCCAAGCGAGAAGCCCCGGAGCGCTCTTGCGCTCCGGGGCTTCTCGCTTGGCCTGCGGGTCCAGGGGGTGCATACCCCCTGGCGGGGTCTGGGGCAG
>NZ_DATMYK010000342.1:0-3340 GCF_035560995.1 Humidesulfovibrio sp.
GGAGGACGAAGTGCTCTCCCTGCGTACCATCCCCCTGAATCAGCCGCAGAATCAGCTCCACACCCCGGCCGGGCAGTCCACCCCCGGACAGTAGAGGAGCCGCCGCTTGCCCTGGAACGCGCTCTTCCGTTTCGCCCGCAAGAAGCACCCCCTGCCGGGCGCCGATGGCGTGCGCGGCCCGGAGCCGCTGACCCATCAAGACACCCGCGCGGCCATCGAGGAACTGTCGCAGGCCGTCCGGAACAACCCGGAATCCGTCGAGATCTATCTTGCGCTGGGCAATCTGTACCGCTCCCAGGGCGAGATCGAGCGGGCAATCCACATCCGCAACAGTCTTATCAACCGTCCGGGTCTTGATCAGGCCCTGCGTGCGCGCAGCTTGTTCGAGCTTGGCCGCGACTTCCGGCGCGGCGGCATGCTGGATAAATCCCGCGAGGCCTTTTCGCAGTCCGCCGGGCTCATGGGCGATACCGAGGAGGTGCAGCTTGAACTGGCGCGTCTTGCGGCGGATTGCGGCGAATTTGAGCGCGCGGCAGGGCACTACGCCCGCATTGGCCAAAACATGGCCCAGGCGCATTATCTGGCCCAGCAGGCCAGGGACTGCTTCCGCCATGGCGACCCGGTGCAGGGTGAACAGCTTGTGCAGCAAGCCCTGGCGGCCTTCCCGGCCTCGCCGGAGGCTTGGCTGGCCAGCGTGGTTCATTGCGCCCTCCAGGCCGACATCCCTGCCCTGCGGAGCACCTTGAGCTCGGCCTGCGCCAGCATCCCGGCGGACCAGCGCTTCCTGCTGCTGGAGGGCCTGCTCGATGTGCTCTCCGCCGCGCGGATTGAAGATGGCACCCCGGGCCTGCCCCTATCGGCCGATGTCATCACTCGACTGGTGCGCGCCTGTGTGGACGTTTTGACCGCCCTCGAACCCGACGCGCTCATCTGCTACTATTGCTCCAAGCTCTGCCTGTTCGAGGCCGATCAGGACAACGCCCGGCACTGGCTGGAGAAATCCCTGGTGCTCAATTCCGATTTCTGGCTGGCGCGGCTTGAGCTGGTGAGCCTTGTGCTCACCGACCTTGAGCTGACGCCTTTCTTGCGCGATCAACTGGCCTATTTCGTCGGCCACGCCCGCAAGAGCAAGCGCTTCGTGTGCAAGAACTGCGGCTTCCGCTGGGACAAGACCTTCTTCATCTGCCCGCGCTGCCGCTCCTGGCACAGCATCCTGTTCCGCCAGGAGTTCTCGTGAGCCTGACCTCTCAGCAATTCCAGTCCATGGAGGGGGCCAAGCTCACCCCCATGTTCGAGCAGTACATGCAGGTGAAGGCCGAGCACCCGGACGCCCTGCTCTTCTTCCGCATGGGCGACTTCTTCGAGCTGTTCTTCGAGGATGCCCAGACCGCCGCGCGCGAGTTGCAGATCACCCTCACCACGCGCAACCCCAACTCCGAGTCCAAGATCCCCATGTGCGGCGTACCGCACCACTCGGTGAACGGCTACCTGGCCCAGCTGCTGGAGAAAGGCTACAAGATCGCCGTCTGCGACCAGATTGAAGATCCGCGCCAGGCCAAGGGGCTGGTGAAACGCGCCGTGACGCGCGTGCTTACCCCGGGCACCATCGTTGAAGATCTCTCCCTTTCCGCAAAGGCCCACAACTACCTCTGCGCGCTCTACTGGGACGCGGACAAGAACGCGGGCGGCCTGGGCTGGGTGGACGTCTCCACCGCCGAATGGAGCGGCCTGCACTCCCGGCGCGAGGCCGAGCTGTGGCAGTGGGCGGTGAAGCTCGGCCCCCGCGAGATCATTTTGCCACAGGGCAAAAAAGTTCCGCACAGTTGTCAGGATCTGGCCGCGCAGGTGAGTCAGATGGCCTCGCCCAGCTCCTTCGACTTGGCCACGGCCACGGCCTCCGTATTGGCCTGCCAGGGCGCGGTGGACCTGGGCACACTGGACCTTGCCGACAAGCCGGAACTGGTGCGCGCCCTTGGGGCTTTGCTCGCCTACCTGCGCATGACCCAGCGCACGGAGCTGCCGCCCTTGGGCGAGTTCCGTCCGCTGGACCTTTCGCGCCATCTTGTGCTCGACGAAGTCACCGAGCGCAATCTTGAAATCTTCCGCAGGCTGGACGGCAAGGCCGGGCCCGGCACCCTCTGGCATGTGCTGGACAAGACCGCCACGCCCATGGGCGGCCGCCTGCTGGAATCGCGCCTGCGCCAGCCCTGGCGCGAGCTCGCGCCCATCCAGCGCACGCAGGAGGTCGTGGCCTTCCTGTTCGAGCGCGACGACCTGCGCGGCGAGCTGCGCCGCACCCTGGACGACGTGCAGGATCTGGAGCGGTTGTCCACGCGCATCGCCCTTTCCCGCGCCACCCCGCGCGACTTCGTGGCCGTGCGCGAGAGCCTGAAACGCCTGCCCGCCCTGCGAGGACTTTTATCTACCGCCATGGACGAGACCCCAACGGGCGATACGGCAACCACACCAGAAAAAAACCGCCCGGCGGAGCTGGCCAGCCTGCTCAAGGGCTGGGACGATCTGCCCGACATCACTGAGCTGCTCAGCCGCGCCTTCGTGGACTCGCCGCCGCTGGCCATCACCGATGGCGGACTGTTCCTGCCCGGTTTCGACGCTGCCCTGGACGAACTCATCGGCCTGACCGAACATGGCGAGGCCCGCATCCAAGAAATGCTGGAGCGTGAACGCGACGCCTCGGGTATTCCCAAGCTCAAGCTCGGCTACAACAAGGTCTTCGGCTACTACCTGGAAGTCTCCCACGCCTTCCAGGGCGAGGTGCCGGAGCACTTCATCCGCAAGCAGACACTGGTCAACGGCGAGCGCTACATCACCCAGGAGCTGAAGGACCTGGAGGACCGGCTGCAAAGCGCGGCTGAGGAGCGCAAGTCACTGGAGTACAAGCTTTTCGGCGAGCTGCGGGAAACCGTGGCCCAGGTGCGCGCACGCCTGATGTTCATGGCCGGCTGCCTTGCCGCCCTGGACTACTGGCAAGGCTTGGCCGAGGCCGCCCGTGTGAACGTCTGGACCCGCCCGGCCATGCACGAGGGTATCGAGATGGAGGTAGCCCAGGGCCGCCATCCCGTCGTCGAGGCAGCCACCGGTTCCGGCGGCTACATCCCTAACGACCTGCGCATGGACGAAGCCCGACGCATCCTGCTCATCACCGGCCCGAACATGGCGGGCAAGTCCACGGTGCTGCGTCAGGCCGCCATCATGAGCATCCTGGCCCAGTTGGGCTCCTTCGTGCCCGCGCAAGCGGCCCGGCTTGGGCTGGTGGACCGCGTGTTCTCACGCGTGGGCGCCTCGGACAACCTCGCCCGCGGCCAGAGCACCTTCATGG
>NZ_DATMYK010000343.1:0-3920 GCF_035560995.1 Humidesulfovibrio sp.
ACCCTTGAAGGCCCTCCAAGTCAACGCGGGGGCCGGGCATTATTCGGGCCTGCGCAAATTTGTCAGATTTTCCCTCAGCTTTTCAGGAATTTGCAATGTCAGATAAGATATTTGCGTCAGGCCCGGTATTGGGCTTTGACCTGATTGACATTTTTGAGTAAACCTCCTTGGTCCGAGAGCGCGCGGCCGATTTCCGAGTCTGTGCGCCATCACTGTTTCCAAGGAGCTCCCCCGCATGGACGAGAACAAGCCCAACAGCCAGAACGAGACCCCAGTCAATCCCGGCGTCGTCGAGCAGCTTGAGCAGATCAAGAAGGCCGTGCCCGACACCTCCCAGCGCCTGTTCGACTTTCTGGCTTCGAACCTGAAGCCCATCGCCGTGGGCTGCGGCATCATCATCCTCGCCGTGGCCGCCTATTCCGGCGTGAACCACTGGCGCAAGGGGCAGGCGGCCAAGGCCGCCGACAGCCTCGGCGTCATCCTCATCGAAAAGACCGAACCCGAGGCCCGCATCCAGGCGCTGGAGGCCTTTCTGAAGGACTCTCCGTCCAGCCTGAAGCCCACGGTCCTGCTGGAGCTGGCCGCCGCCGCCATGATCGGCAAGCAGTACGACAAGGCCGTGAGCGCCTGGACCGAGCTTGAGGGTTCCTCCTCGCCGGACCTGAAGGCCATGGCCGCCATCGGCCACGCCAAGAGCCTCATCATGGCCGAGAAGCCCAAGGAGGCCCTGACCCTGCTTGAGAACGCGAAGGCCAAGGCCCCGGAGGCCTACGCCAACGCCATCACCCGGCAGATGGCCGTGGCCGCAGAGGCCGCGGGAGACACCCAGGCCGCCAGCGCCGCCTACGCCGAACTGGCGAACAAGGCCGAAGGCTCCGGCAAGCCCTACTTCGAATTCAAGGCCAACCAGCTCAAGCCCAAGAGCTAGAACAAGGACAGGAACACATGGCGCATCCTCTTCTGGCAGGCGCTCCCGGCTCCACGCACCTGTTCCTCGGCAACGAGGCCATCGTGCGCGGCGCCATTGAGGCCGGCATCCAGTTCGTCAGCTGCTATCCGGGCACCCCGTCTTCCGAGGTGCCGGACACCTTCTTCCGCCTCTCGCCCGAGGGAAGCTACACCTTCGAGTACTCCGTGAACGAGAAGGTGGCCCTTGAGGTCGCGGGCGGCGCCACCCTGGCGGGCGCGCTGTCCATGGTGACCATGAAGCACGTGGGCGTGAACGTGGCCGCAGACCCCCTGCTGACCCTGACCTACGTGGGCAGCCCGGGCGGCTTCATGCTGCTCTCCGCCGACGACCCCGGCTGCCACTCCAGCCAGAACGAGCAGGACAACCGCATTTACGCGCGCATCGCCGGCATGCCCTGCCTGGAGCCCGCCACGGCCCAGGAAGCCAAGGACATGACCCGTGAGGCGCTTACCATGTCGCGTTCCCTCGGCGCGCCGGTGCTCTTGCGCACCACCACCCGCGTGAACCACCTGCGCGGCCCGGTGACGCTTTCCGAGCCCACGGTGCTGCCCGCGCCCGCCGGGTTCCAGAAGAATCCGTCGAAATTCGTGCCCATTCCGGCCTTTGCCCGGCCCATGCACCTGCGCCTGCTGGAGACCCTGGAGAAGGCCCGCGCCCTGGCCGAAACCTCGCCCTACAACGTGGTCTCCGGCTCCGGCAGCGTGGGCGTCATCGCCTCGGGCATCAGCCGCGCCTACCTGGCCGACGCCCTGACCGAGGCCGACCTGGCCGGACAGAACGTGAAGGTGCTGGACCTGGGCTTCAGCTATCCCCTGCCGGAGCGGCTCATCACCACCTTCATGCACGGGCTTTCCACCCTGCTGATTCTGGAGGAACTGGAGCCGGTGCTGGAGAACGAGATTCGCGCCCTGGCGCAGAAGCTCGGCATGCGCCTGACCATCCTGGGCAAAGTTCCCGGCCCCATGCCTCGCTTCGGCGAATTCGACGTGGCCATGGTGGCGAGCGCCCTGCGCGAGGTGCTGGGCCTGCCCGCGCCCGCGCAGCTCGCCTGCTCCTGCGGCACGGACCCCGTGGTGGCCCTGCCCAACCGCCCGCCCAACCTCTGCGCCGGGTGCCCGCACCGCGCCACCTACGTGGCCGTGCGCAAGGTCTTCGGCGATACGGCCGTGTACTCGTCCGACATCGGCTGCTACACGCTCGGCATCCTGCCGCCGCTCAAGGCCGCGGACTTTCTGCTCTGCATGGGTTCGAGCATCAGCGCGGGCTGCGGCGCGGCCAAGGCCGCCGGGCAGACGGTCGTCGGCTTCATCGGCGATTCCACCTTCTTCCACTCCGGCATCACCGGCCTGGTGAACGCGGTGTTCAACCGCCACGACATCCTTGTGGTCATCCTGGACAACCGCACCACGGCCATGACCGGGCACCAGCCCAACCCAGGCGTGGACAAGACCACCCTGGGCGACAACCCGTCCATGGTGGCCATCGAGCCCCTGGTGCGCGGCATCGGCATTGAGCACATCCGCACGGTGAACCCGCTGAACCAGAAGGCCACCTTGAAGGCCATAGAGGAGCTCAAGGCCCTGTCCGGCGTGCGCGTGCTCATCGCGGTGGAGCCCTGCCCGCTCTTCGCCCGGCGCGCCTACGGCGTGAAGCGCACCCAGGTGGCCTACGTCGCCGCCGACTGCGCCGAAGCGGCCAAGGACGGCTCCTGCGGCGACTGCCTGAACACCCTGGCCTGCCCGGCCTTCTATCTGGAGGACGGCAAGATGGCCATCGACCCCATCCTGTGCGCAGGCTGCATGCTCTGCCTCCAGGTCTGCAAGAACATCAAGGCCCGCAAGGGAGACGCCAAATGAGCACCCCGAACAACACCCGGTTGCGCATCTTCATGACCGGCGTCGGCGGCCAGGGAACCCTCACCGCCACTACGCTGCTGGCCCGCGCGGCGCTGGCCGCCGGCCTGCCCGTCACCTCCGGCGAGATCCACGGCATGGCCCAGCGCGGCGGCGTGGTCGAGTCCACCCTCTTGATCGGCTACAAGAGCCCCAAGATCGGCCATGGCGAGGCGGACATCCTGCTGGGCTTCGAGCCTCTGGAGACCCTGCGCGCCCTGCCCTACCTGAAGCCCGGCGGGCTGGTGCTCTCCAGCACCGAGTGCCTGGCGCCGCTCTCCGTGGCCACCGGCAAGGAGACCGCTCCCAGCGTGGAGGAGATCCGCGCCAAGATCACCGCGCGCTGCGCCACGGCCTGCTTCCTGCCCTGCCGCACCCTGGGCCTTCAGGCCGGGGCCGTGCAGAGCGGCAACATCGCGCTGTTGGGCGCCCTGTGCGCGCTCGGCGTGCTGCCCTTTGGCCGCGAGGTGGTGGAAGAGACCATCCGCGCCACCATGAAGCCCAAGGTGGCCGAGATAAACCTGAAAGCCCTGAACCTGGGCGCGGCCTGCCCCGCCTAGAGCCCACGCGCAGCAAGGACAGCGAACCTCATGCCGAAAACTGAAGCCCACGCCAGCGCCCCAGAAGGCAGCCTCATCGCCCTGCGCAGCATATTGCGCGAGCTTTCCCCCGGCGCCCCGCTGGAGGAAAGCCTGGGCGGCCTGCTCAAGGTGCTTTCCAAGCAGATGGGCTACCTGCGCGTGTTCCTGGTCATCATGGACCCGGAATCCGAAAGCCTGCGCCTTTCCCTGGCGCACAGCCCCACGCGCTCCATCCCCGTCACCTATACCCCCGGCCAGGGCGTCGTTGGCCAGGTGTACGAGACGGGCAAGGCCATCATCATCCCCAAACTCTCTGAAAACAGCGAGTTCCTGAACAAGGCCTTTGGCCGCTCCCCGGAGGAGCTGCAGACCCTGGCCTTTGTCAGCGTGCCCGTGACCATCACCCGCCACGGGGTGAACGAGGTGCTCGGGGCGCTCTCCGCCGACCTGCCCATCATGCCCGAGGCGGAGCTGGCG
>NZ_DATMYK010000344.1:0-9608 GCF_035560995.1 Humidesulfovibrio sp.
GCCAAGGCCCTCACCCCCGCGGGCGAAAAGCTGCTGGAGAAACTGCCCGAGGCCAGCGCGGCCGTGCAGGAGGAGCTGGCGGCCAAACTCGCCAGCCCGCCCGACCAGGCCATGCCCGGCACGGCGCCGGATCTTTCCAGCGCGCCGGAGAAATACCTCAAGCTCTTCGCCGACATGGATTTCTGGATGGACCAGAGCGCGCGCTGCCTGTCCTGCGGGGTGTGCACGTACCTGTGCCCGGTGTGCTCCTGCTTCAACATCACGGACGAGAACAGCGGCATGAAGGGCAAGCGCCTGCGCACCTGGGACACCTGCATGAGCGCGCTGTACACCCTGGAAGGCAGCGGCCACAATCCGCGCGTGAGCCGCGCGCACCGCTTGCGCAACCGCGTGGGCCACAAGTTCTGCTACCACCCGCAGGAGTTCCCGCAGCACAGCGGCGCAAGCGGCCAGCCGGAATTCTCCTGCACGGGCTGCGGGCGCTGCATCAAGTCCTGCCCGGTCTCGGTGGACATCCGCCGCATCGTCCTCGACATCATCGAAAAAGGTGACAAGCCGTGAGCGCGAACCCCTATCTGCCCAGCCTGGCCACCATCATCGAGACCTTCGACGAGACCCCGGACGTGAAGACCTTCCGCGTGGTGCTGAAGGACGAGGCGGCCATGCGCGCCTTCACCTTCCAGCCCGGCCAGGTGGCGCAGCTGTCGGTCTTCGGCACCGGGGAAAGCACCTTCGTCATCTGCTCGCCCCCCACCCGCATGGACTATTTGCAGTTCAGCGTCATGCGCGTGGGCGAGCTGACCCACCGCCTGCACACCCTGCGCGAGGGCGATCCCATCGGCCTGCGCGGGCCCCTGGGCAACCACTTCGACTACGAATCCATGAAGGGCAAGGACATCGTGTTCATCGGCGGCGGCCTGGGCCTGGCCCCCTTGCGCACCCTGCTGCTGTTCATGCTCGACAACCGGGCCGACTACGGCAACATCACGCTCATCTACGGCGGCAGAACGCCGGAGCACCTGTGCTTCAAGGGCGAGCTGGCCGAGTGGGCCGCGCGCGGCGACATGCGCGTGGAACTCACCGTGGACAACCCGGACAAGAACTGGGCGCACCGCGTGGGCGTGGTGCCCGCGGTGCTGACGGACCTGGCCGTGAGCCCGGAGAACGCCGTGGCCGTCACCTGCGGCCCGCCCATCATGATCCGCTTCACCATCATGGCCCTGGAAAAGCTTGGCTTCACCGACGAGCAGATCGTGACCACGCTGGAGCGGCGCATGAAGTGCGGCGTGGGCCTGTGCGGCCGCTGCAACATCGGCGGCAAGTTCGTGTGCGTGGATGGCCCGGTGTTCACCCAGGCCCAGTTGAAGGAACTTCCCCAGGAATTCTAGACCGGAACAGGGAGATTTTCGCCACGGGCCAAAATCCCTATTGACATCGCGGCCGGAAGGCGTACTTGGGAATCATAGGCCTTTTCCTTCAACCAATTTGGGGAGGACACGCCAATGGGTCACTCAGCTTCGTAGATGTCTGGGGAAGGCCCTGCCAGCCACCCATCCGGTCGGCCCGTTCGCGGCCCGGCCAGGCAGCCCTGAAGACCGCTTGCAAAAAGGCAAGGATTAGGGGGCGGCCCTCAAAAAACACTCAAGGCGGCAGGCCGAGCAGTTCCTGAAAAAGTTCACCAAGACGCCCCCTCGGAGCAAAGGGGGGCCGCCCGAGACAACCACCATGGCGCCGCCACGAGAGATGGACCAGGCGCATCTGCACAGGCAGAGGTGGACACGTCGGCGCTCAGAGGCCGAGAACCCCGTGCCCATGCGGCAAAGGCCCATAAAAGGCCAGGACCCGCACAGTCGGCCAGGCCAGGCGAAACCCGCCCCGGTGCCGCCGCAGGAAACGGATCAAACGTGGAAAATGCGTCACAGGCGTCGGCCCCCGAATGAGGGAGAGCCGAGTACAGCAGATAAGAGCAGCAGAAATAGGCCGTCCCGGCATCGGGGCGGCCTTCATTTTTTTATGGACCAGGGCTTGGTGGCGTACCGCATTGACAAGCGGACCAGGAGGCGTACGAAGGAAAGAGCCCCCTTCCCTCAACTTTCGTGGAGGAACCCGATGAACAGAACGCTGGAGAAATTTCTTTACGCGGCCGGGCTCTGCGCCCTGTTGCTGCCCGCCGGACTCCTGGCCGCCGACATGGGCATGATGCAGCAAGGCGCGATGCAGCAAGGCGCAATGCCCCAGCAGGGCATGATGGCCCAGGGCGCGGGCATGATGCAGAACGCCGAGGGCGCGGCCCTGCTCATGCACATCACCAAGACCGACCCCTACGTGAAATGGGACCTGATGCCCGGCACCACGCGCATGCGCCAGGGCATGGAGCCTCATGGCGCGCTGCAGAACGTGTACGTGAACAAGCTGGCCCTGAAGGCCATCACCGGCAAGGCGGGCATGCTGCCCGACGGCGCCATCATCGTGAAGGAGAACTACACCAAGGACGGCAAGCTGGCCGCCGTAACCGTGATGAACAAGAAGAAGGGCTACAATCCCGACGCCGGGGACTACCTGTGGCTCAAGTTCACGCCGGACATGAAGATCCAGGCCCAGGGCAAGGCCGACCCCTGCATCAAGTGCCACGCCAAGGCCAAGGACAACGACTGGGTGATGCTGGCCCCGCTGAAGTAACCCGCCCGGACAAGAAAAAGCCGCCGCGGAAGCTCCCATGGGGCATCCGGGGCGGCCTTCTTTTTGCCTGGCTCGTGGCTATGCGCTATTTGAAGCGGAACAGCACGAACTCCGAGGGGGCCACATGCCCGTCGCGGTCGGCGTCGGCCCGGGCGTAGGCCTCACGGTGCTTCGTGTTCAGATAGTTCTCAATATCCTCGTGGCTCACGTAGCCGTCGCCGTTCCTGTCCAGCTCCTTCACGCTTATGGGGCCCATGCCCTCGAAGCCCTTGATGCCCGCGGCCTTGAGTTCCTCCGGCGTGAGGATGCCGTCCCCGTCCCTGTCCACATCCTTGACGGCAAAGGGCCGGGCCAGCTCTTTCTGCTGCTTGGCGTAGGCCATCACTTCCTCCAGGGTCACGCGGCCATCGCCGTTCGCGTCCAGCTGATGGAAGGCCGGAATACCCGGCGTGGTCGGCGCGGCCTGGGGCTGGGCATGGCCGGGCGCAAGCAGAAAGGCGCCCAAGATCAGGGCGGCCAGAGGGACCAGGGAATTGGGGCCAAGGGCGGAGGCGAAGCTGCGCATGGGGTCTCCGTTTGGGTCGCGGGGTTACAGGAAGCGCACCGGCGGGCGTTTGCGCTCCGGCACGCGTTTGAAGCCGTACTTGGGACGGCCGAGCATCAGCGCGCCGTAGATCTTGTGCGCCTCCGGAATGCACAGGGCCGAGGAGATGGCCTTGCTGCGCCCGGCGGCGTGGGTGAACAGCCCGGCCCAGCAGGTGCCCAGGCCCAGGGCGTGGGCCGCCATCTCGAAGTGGCTGAGGGCGATGACGCAATTGCTCGTGTTGTCCATGCCGCCCTTGGGCGCGTGGGCCACCACCAGTTGCGGCGCGCTGCGCAGAATCAGGTCGATGCCCTGGTCCCAGGCGTTCAGGTAGGGCATGAAATACGGCAGCCGCCGCAAGGATTTGGCCGTGAGGTCCACCAAGAGCACCATGAGGTCCGGGTCTTCGGCCACGATCCAGTTCACGGGCTGGGTGTTCACGCCCGAGGGCGCGTAGCGCGCGGAATCGATGCAGCGGCGCACCAGCTCGCGCTCCACGGGCTTGTCGCGGAAGCGGCGCACGCTGCGGCGCGAGCGCAGGAACTGCTCCGCCGCCTCGGGGCTGATGTCGAGCGCCGGGTCGAGCGGGACCAGATCGTCCGCATGCTGGCCGGCCAGGGAAAGGGCCTTGGTGGGGCACACGGCAATGCAGTGCCCGCACATGATGCAGCGGTCCGCGGCGTCATCCGCCACCACGGGAAACTTGTCCTTCCCGCGTGTGAGCAGAAAGGCCGGGCACTCGCTGATGCACAGGCCGTCCTTGTTGCACAGGGAAAGGTCGATGCTGATGTGGCCTCTTGGATCGGCGTTGGTCTTGGGCATTGCCTCCTCCTTGATGCTCCACCCTTTACATGGACGCGATGATTCCCACAACCGTCCCGGTCATGAGCGAGGCGATGACCCCGGCCAGCAGCGCGCGCATGCTGAGGCCCGTGATCTCGCTCCTTCTCTCCGGGCACAGGGTGCCCAGGCCCGCGATGAGTATGCCCACGCTGCCAAAGTTGGCGAAGCTGCACATGGCGTAGGCCAGAATGAGCCGCGAGGGCGCGGAGAGCGCCTCCGGCGGCAGGGCGGCCATGTCCATGAAGGCCAGAAACTCGTTCAGGATGATCTTGGTGCCGATGAGCGCGCCCGCCGTGTGGGCCTCGGCCCAGGGGATGCCGATGAGCCAGGCCACGGGGGCCAGCAGCACGCCCAGGCCCCGCTCAAGGGTCAGGGGCGCGCCCGCCACATCGGGCAGAAGCGCCAGTCCCAGGTTGGCCAGCTTCACCACGGCCACGAACACGATGAGCATGGCCACAATGTTCCAGAAGAGCTGCAAACCCTCCCAGGTGCCCTGGCACAGGGCGTCCACGCTGCCGGAAGCGCCACTCTTGGGCATCTCCTTGCCCAGGGTGGGGGTCTTGTCCTCGGGCAGCATCAGCGCAGCCACCAAGAGCGCGGCCGGGGCGTGGATGATGCTGGCGGTGAGGATGTGGCCCAGGGCGTCGGGGATGACCGGCGCGAGCACCGAAGCATAGAGCATGAGCATGGTGCCAGCGATGCAGCTCAATCCCGTGGCCATGAGGGCGAAGAGCTCGCTTCTGGTCATCTGGACCAGATAGGGGCGGATCAGGAGCGGCGACTCGATCATGCCCAGGAAAATGCTGCCTGCGGCGCCGACGCCCAGCGCCCCGCCGATGCCCATGGTCTTTTCCAGCAGCAGCGAAAACAGGCGCACCACACGCTGCAAAATGCCCCAGTGGAAGAACAGCGCGGAAAGCGCGGCGATGACGATGACCAGGGGCAGAGCCTGAAAGGCCAGGCTGAAGCCCAGGGCCGGATTGGCCACGGCGTAGGGCGCGGGCCCGCCGCCCACAAAGCCGAACACGAAGGCCGTGCCCGCGCGGGTGGCCGTTTCCGCCGCCTGCACCAGCCCATTGAGGCCCATGAACAGGGTCTTGAGCGCAGGCACCTTGAGCACCAAGCCCGCGATGGCGAACTGCAGGCCCAGGCCCGCGACGACCATGCGCCAAGGCCCCAGTTTGAGCAGGGCGCGACGGTTCTCGCTCATCAGCCAGGCAAAAAAGAGCAGACAGCAAAGACCCAGGGCGCTATGGAACATCTTATCCCCCGTACGCAGCGTAGTTGGCGCAACATGCGGGATTTTCGCCCGTTTGTGAAGGGAGATGCGCCGCAGCGGTTGACCCTGCCCGGGGCGCGCGGTAACGCTCAGCACAAGACATATCAACAGCACGAACGCAGGAAGGAGGGCCAATGCCGCAGCCGCAGCCGGGCCTGCTCAAAGCCGGGGTGCTGTTCACCTGGCAAAGCCTGAACGAAAACGCTTTGCTGCGCACAAGCGTTCTGGCCACCGCCCTGGGCGTGACCCTGCTCTGCCTGGCACTGGCGGGCTTCGGGGCCGTGTACAGCCTGGAGGGCAGCAACGGCGTGTTCTCGCCGCGCCTGTTCGCCATCCTGTTCTTGCCCGCGGAATTCCTCATCTACGATCTCATCCAGGGCAACCCCGACCCGCGCGCGAGCCTCAGGGCCCTGTACCTGGACATGCGCTATCTGCACATGCTCTGGGCGGGCATCAAGGTCGCGGCCGTGTTCCTCGTGCCTTACGTGGGAGCCGTGCTGCTGCTTGTGGCCGCCACCTCAGGCTTCGAAAAGGGCGCCAAGCTCGACCTCACCGGGGCCACCGGCCTGATGATCGGCATCCCGGTGCTCACGGGCACGCTGCTCTACCTTTTGTTCCGGCTGGTGTACCTGCCCCTGGCCGTGGCCCGGCGCGACACGGCCCCGGTGGGCAACGCCTTCCGCGAGACCGGGGGCAAGACATGGAGCATCGGCTGCGCGCTGTTCTGGCCCTACGTGGCCCTGACGCTGCTCACGGTGCCCATGGAGCTTTTGGGCACGGCGCTGGAGCGCAGGCTGGGCTTTGTGGGCCTTGCGCCCTGGTTCCTGTTCGACGCCCTGCTGACGGGCCTGGTCACCTGCGTCTCGGCGGCGGTGCTGGCCTTCTCGCGCTGGAGGATGATTCTGGAGCCCCTGCCGGAACAGCCCGGCCCGGCCAGCGACGCGGGCACGGAGGCAGAACAGAAAAGAGACAAGACCCAAGGCTGATCCGAGCAGGGCAACTTTTCCCCCACAGCTGAACGCACCACGTAAAAGGGCCAGCGAGTCGTCCCCGCTGGCCCTTGGCTTTTTTGTGCCGGCTATGCGCCGGAGCGTTCCGGCCTAACCGTGCCGCTCCCGCAGAATCCTGGCCGCGGCCACGATGGACCGGAGCTTGGCGGCGGCGATGTCCTCCACGTTCACGCAACGGTTGGCGAAGCAGCCGAAGCCACAGTCCGTGTTCAGGAACACCTGTTCCGGCCGGTAATACTTCAGGGCCTCCTCGGCCTTGGCGATGATGAATTCCGGCGTCTCGGCCTCGGTGGTGCGCGGGTTCACCACGCCCAGACCGATCTCGCGCGGCAGATCCGTTTCGGGAATCGCGCCGGAAAGCGCGCCGCCCACGACGCCGATGTCGCCCGCGCGCGGCGTGGCGTACTCCAGCACGAACTGGCGCACGCGCATGCGTTCAAGGGCGGGCAGAAGCGGGGTGTAGTCGCCCGTCAGCAGCACCTCTTCCTTGGTGCTCCAGTTGCCCCGGCAGATGTGCAGCCCGATGCGCGGGCCCGTCTTGCCCGTGGGGTCGAAGATCCCTTCGATGATCCGATTGATGAGTTCCGCCGCGTAACGAAGTTCTTCACCCGCATCCCGGCGGGTGGCAAGGGTCGCTCACATGAAGGTTCGTCGGCCGCACTCCTGGCTCAGCACGATTTCCGTCAGCACCGGCTCGTCGAACTGCACGAACTCGCACCCGGCCTCGGCCAGGTCCTGCAATTCCGCGCGCAGGAGCTTCACGATGTCGTCGCCCAGTTCCTGCTGATTGCCGTACACCTTGCCGGTATACGCGCCCACCCACATGGAGCGGTTCAAGAGGTACGGCCCGGGCAGGGTCACCTTCACGGGCTTGTCCGTCAGACTCTTCACGAAGCGGAAGTCATTGAGCGCCAGGGGCTCGCGCCGGGAAAGGCGGCCCACGCAGGTGGGGTTGCGGATGGCCGAGGCAGGCACGTCGAGGGTGGTCAGCATCTCCTCGAAGCCGCTCTTGTCCTCCACCTCGTCCAGCATCTCGGCCAGGCTCATCAGCCTGGTGCCTTCCACCTTCTCGGTGATGAAGGAATAGAAGTTGTCGCGCCGGTGCTCGCCGTCCACCAGCACGTCCAGCCCCGCCTCCTCCTGGATGCGCACGGTGCGGCGCACCTCCTCGTCGGCCACGGCGTCAAAGGCCTCGCGGGTCATGTTGCCCGTGCGGCGGTCGCGCAGGGCGCGCAACATGGTCTTGGAGCGCGGCCAACTGCCCACCTGGGTCGTCTGAAAAGGAATCGTCTGAGGAACGGTCATGCTTACACCACCGAGAATTTGACGTTCAGGCTTGCGGCCTTGGCCAGGGTTGCGGCAATGGGCGAGCGGGCCACAACGGTCTCGAAAGCCTTTCGCGCCGCGGCCTCGTCGTCCATGGTGGAGGCGTAGCACTTGACCTCGATCTCCGCAAAAGACGGGTCGCCGTCTTCCAGGCCCATGTGGGCCAGCACATTGTGCAGCCTGCCCGTCACGGTGAGCTCGATGTCGTCCACCTCCAGCCCGGCGCGCGCGGCCTCTGTCGCATAGGCCGTGGCCAGAGAGCCACCCAGGGCTCCAAGCAGGGCTTCCACCGCGCTGGGGTGGGCGTCCTTTTCCTCGAAGCTGGCGCTTTGGCCGAGCATCCAGGAGAAATTGCGGCAGTACACCGTGGCCTGCTGGTGCCCGGTGGACCGGGTGCGCAGCCGCCACACGTAGGCCTTGGCCCGGGCCTTGTCGTCGGCCAGGGCGCTTTCCTCCGCCTGGGCCCCGCCGGACTGGGCCTGCTGCTGCTCGCCCCGGCGCACGAAGTAGCGCACGCGGTTCTGCCCGGGCAATTGGCCCAGATACTTGTGCCCGGCCAGGCGGCACCAGGGCGGCAGGTCGTCGGCCACAGTGGGCTCGCTCGACTGCATTTCCAGCACACCGCCCACCGGGGCCTTCAGCATGTTCTCGCGGATCATGAGCACCAGGCCGGAGCCGCAGTCCAGGTCGCCGCCGTCGAACACCACGTCCGGGGCGATGGCCTGCAGTTCGGCGGCGGAAAGGGAGCCGGTATCAGACATCTGCGTCTCCTCAAAAGGGAAATGCCGCCGGTGCGTGCCCTTACGAAGGGGGAGCGCACCGGCGGGGCTTTGCGATGGGGGGCCGTGCGCCGGAACTAGTAGGCCACGCAGGGGCTGCCATTGGCCAGCCACTCAACCAGGGCCGCGCCGCCGGCCGGGGTGGCGCCGGGGATGAGGTCGGCCTCGGACAGGCCGCGTTTTTTCAGGCACGGGGTGCACACGTAGATCTTGCCGCCCGCGGCCACGAACTTGTTGATGAGCTCCTTCAGCGGCGCGAAGGGCGCGCCCTCGTCAATCTTCTCGGCCTCGCCCTTCACAGCGCAGTACACGCCGTCGGTGGAAAGGAAGACCATGGTCTCTTTCTCGCTGCCCTGGGCGGCGTTGGCCACGACGAAGCCGAGGGTCGCCTTGTCCCCGTCGGTGCGGCAATGGGCGATGGTGACGCAGAAGGTGCCGGCCATACTAGACTCCTTTCAGTTCGGGTTTGTATTCGATGAGATAGAACGGATGCGCCATTTCAAGCAGGGTGTTCTTCGTCATGCGGCACCAGGCCGGGAACTCCACCGGGGCGGCGGCGTCACGGCTGATGAGCAGCACCCTTGTTCCGGGCGCGGCGTTTCGCAGATAGGTGTACAGGTTGATGATGACGCGGCCGCAGGTTTCCTCGCCGCCGTCGAACTCATCCTCAAAGGCCCAATGGGCCGGGCAGGTCTCGTGCATGGTCCGGGCTCCCCCGCCTGTGCGGGGCTGCAGGTTCGCGCGCGGCGAAAGGCCGCACACGAAGGCCTTAGCATGCATGACGTCTATAGTAAATATTGCAGAAATCTATTTGAGTCTTGGCACAATGGCCGGAAGTGCAGGATATTTTCTGGCGGCAGGCTGAAAGTGCGCGCAGGGCAAAAAAGCGGGCCGCCCGGCGAGGTGTGTACCGGGCGGCCCTTGAGGCGTGTATCTGGGGGAAAGATGTCTGGACCTGTGCGGCTAGGCCACCTTGGTCTCGCCCTGGGCGATCTCGCGGCGCACGTCCTCAAGGTCGATGACCACGGGCTCGATCATGCTGTGCCCGCCGCGCTCGCCCCAGGAGTAGTCGGTGGCGAAGCGGCCGTCGTAGCGCACGTCGTCCACGA
>NZ_DATMYK010000345.1:0-7870 GCF_035560995.1 Humidesulfovibrio sp.
CAGCTTCGACCCCGGCCTGGCCCGGCTGGTGAAGCCCATCCGTCCCGCGCGGGAGCGCCAGCTGCCCCGTCTGGACCTGCGCCTGCCCGAGGAGGCCTTCCGCGATCCCGGCGACCTGAACGACCTGGTGGCCGAGGTGGAGGGAGGCCGGGGCGTGCCCGTGCTGCTGCGGCAATACCTGAAGCTCGGCGGGCGCATCGCCGCCTTCAACGTGGACCCGGACTTCGGCGACTGCCTGGACGGACTCATCTGCGTGGACCTGGCCCTGACCGACGAGCGCACCCTGGCCCGCTTCATGGGGGCGGAGAACGCCCGCAATTTCCTGCTGCGGCACACGGCGGCCCGTCTGGCCTCGCCGCGCGCGGCGTAACGCAAGGGGGCCCAAAGGGGGCAGGGAAGCTTCAGCAGACCTTCACCCCGGCGTTACCGGGCCGTAACACTTGCGCCCGCAACTTCAGCTACTTGGAAGCTGCGCACACCACACAAAGGAGAAGCAGATGGGAAGCGACGACATGAAGATCGAGATCATCCTCCAGGCCGACGAGGTGGCCGTGCTGCTCAAGGCCGTGGCGGGCGGCTTCCGTCACGCCGTGGCGCCCCAGGCGCTCAAGGCCTTTGCTCCGCATGTGGAGGCCTGCACCAAGCTGGAGCTGTCCATCAAGCAGCTGGGCGGCATGGCCGAGCTGAGGCTGAAGGCCAAGGGCGTGGCCCTGCCCGGAGCGGACGCCCAGGAGCCCAGGGGCAACAGCTACAAGGCCATCAAGAAGCGCATGAAGACAAGCTTCAGGTTCCTGGAGCACAGTGTGGCCGCCCTGACCCTGCCCCCGGCGGAGATCGTGGAGGGTTTCCTCAAGGACTCCCTGGCCATGTGCGCCCACCCGGATCGCGGCCCGGCGGACTACGGCCCGTACCTGGAGATTCTGAACGGCTTCAAGAAGGCGTACGACAACAAGGACCGCGCCGCCCTGGCCCAGGCCCTGGAGGCCCTGAGCGCCTCCAAGAAGTCCTGCCACGCCGTGGCCAAGTAGGGCGGGCGGGACATGAAGCAGCACAAGAGTCCGGTCCTGCGCGTGGCGCAGCCGCAAGAAGCTCTGGCCGAGGTGAACGGCCTTTCGCCCGCCCCAACGCAGGACGACGAGCGCGCCTTCGCGGCCATCACCTGCACGGCCCTGACCCCGGAAGAAGCCGCGCGCATCGTGGTTCCGGCCGAGGTGCTGCCCCGGCAGGAGCGCGTGCTGGCCGTGCACTGGCACCCGGAATTCGTGCCCATGCCCCTCATCCGGCAGCGCATCGAGGCCACCTTCCCGGCCTGCGGCCACAGCCTCATCATTCCCACCCAGCACAACGAGATCACCACCTACGGCGACTATGCCGGGGTGGAGGTGGACTGCTATTCCAGCGGCTTCAACCAGAAGGTGCAGCTCCTCATCCACTTCCGGGCCGACCGCCTGGACAAGGCCGGGGTGCTGAAGTCCATGCTGGCCCACACCGCGCGCTACCGCTCCAGCCAGCTGTTCGAGTTCCTGCACGTGCTCTCCGGCGCTGACGAGGCCCGGCTGAACATGGTCGCAGCCGATACCGGCGCGGCGGAGGAGACCATCCGCTTCGCCCGGCTGCACGCCCAGAAGCTCTTGGCCCTGCTGGAGCGCCACCACGCCGCCCTGCCCCTGGAGACCCTGAAGAACAAGCTGGTGCGCGGCTTTCTGGACGCCCAGCGGCCCCGCTACGGCGAGCGTCTGGTGACCCGCGTGCAGTCCTTTGTCCAGGCCGTGAAGCTGCGGGTGAAGGCCCAGTTCCCCATGCAGTACTTCTACCGCGCCACGGAGGTCATCGAGGAGGCGCGAAGCTTTGGCGCGGGTGTGGTCATCCCCCACCCGGAGCAGTTCTGGCCCATCCTGCTGGCCGACTACGACGTGGACGGCTACGAGGTGTGGAACCCCCAGTCCCAGCGCTACACGGAATTTCTCATCGACACCCTGGCGCGCAAGAACCGCAAGGGCTGGACCGAGCGCAGGCAGCTGGTCTTCATGGGCGACGACACCCACATGAGCGAGAAGTTGCGCAACCCGGACCCGGCCTCGGACAAGGTGCTGCGCGAGATCGGCGTGCAGCCCGCCTGGGACGACATCGGCATCAGAAAGCGCCTGCTGGCCTCGGGCATGGACCGGGCCTGCGTCATCAACGAATACACCGCCCGGCTGAACGCCTAGGCCCAGGCCGGAAAACACCGGGCAAGGAGACCCCCCAAATGTCAAACGACGGCAAGTTCGAATTCGATTCCGTGCAGGACGAGAAGAGCATCCAGGCCTTTCTGGCCGCCCTCACCGAGGGCTTCGGCAAGGGCCGCGTGGTCCTGCGCAGCGATTCCGAGGAGATCGTGCTCACCCCGGGCGCTCTGGTCAGCTTCGGCGTAAAGGCCAAGCGCAAGGACGGCGAAAGCAAGATGACCATCAAGATCGCCTGGAAGGACGCCAAGAGCGCCCTGGCGGCGGGCGAGCGCGCCATCCGTGTGGAATCTTAGGGCGGCCGGGCCATGCTGACCTTTGAAGGCCTTGAGGAGAACTTCACCTTCATGGTGGCCGAGGTGGAACGGCAGGTGCGCGCCACCCTGAATTTCCTCGATGCGCCCAGCCACGCCCTGTACGACCACATCGTGGGTCGCGACGACTACATCGACAACCTGAAGACGGTCATCGAGAACAAGTGCTACGGCCATTTCCACGAGGACGAGGCCGGGCGCGTGCTGGACAAGAGCACGGGCAACCGCGTGCGCGCCATCCAGGTCATCTGCGTGAATCTGGAGCGCGTGGCCGACTTCTGCGTGAACATCGTCCAGCAGACCAACTACCTGACCGACCATACTTTCCTGCATTCCTACGCCTACAAGGAAATGTTCGAGGAGATCGAGGCCTGCCTCTCGCGCATTCTGGCCGCCTTCCAGCAGGCGGACATCTCCGGCGCGCTCTCGGTCTGCCGGGCGGAATACGGCCTGGACCGCATGTATAAGGTCGGCTTCGACCGCATCATGGGCGAGCTGCGCACGGGCAAGAACGTGCAGAACCTCATCACCGTGCTGTTCATCTTCCGCTACCTGGAACGCATCGGCGACGCGCTCTTGAACGTGGGCGAGGCCCTCATCTTCGCCATCCTGGGCGAGAGGATCAAGATCGAGCAGTTCGAGGCCCTGCAGCAGACCCTGACCAAGACCGGCTTCGCGGGCGGGCTCACCAGCGTGGACTTCAAGGCCATCTGGGGCACGCGCAGCGGCTGCCGCATCGGCCGGGTGGATTCCAAGCCCTTCCTGCGCGAGGGCGACACGGGCGGTCCCGGCGTGGATCCGCTTGGCAGCATCTACAAGGAAGGGGCCAAGGCCAAGATCCAGGCCGAGAAGGCGGGGCTCGAGCTGTGGGCCAAGACCTATCCGGGCCTGGTGGCCGGGGTGTTCGGCTTTCATGAGGAGGGCGACAAGGCCTCGCTGCTGGTGGAGTTCTTGCCCGGCTGCAACCTGGACGAAGTGCTGCTCACCTCCGGCGAGGAGGTGCTGCAGAACGCCATGTTCATCACCACCCAGACCGTGCAGGACATCTGGGAAACCACCCGCACCCGCGTGGAGGTGCCCGCCGCGTTCATGGCCCAGCTTACCAAGCGCCTGGACGCGGTGCTGCAGATCCATCCCGGCTTCGACAGGCCGGAAAAAGACGTCTGCGGGCACAGGGTAGCGGGCACGCGGGAGCTGCTGGCCTCTTGCGCCGCGGCGGAGAAGGAGCTCTTCGCGCCCTTTTCCGTGCTCATCCACGGCGACTTCAACGTGAACAACCTTGTGTACAACCATCAGACCCAGCGCCTGCACTACCTGGACGTGCACCGCTCGCGTCCGCAGGACTACGTGCAGGACGTTTCGGTCTTCCTCGTGTCCAACTACCGCATGCCCGTGTTCGAGGCGCACCTGCGCGGGCGCATCCATTGGGTCATGGCCGAGTTTTTGGCCTTCGCCAGGGCCTTTGCCCAGGAAGCGGCCGACGCCACCTTCGAGGCGCGCATGGCCCTCGCCCTGGCGCGTTCGCTGTTCACCTCCACCCGCTTCGAACTCAACCCGGCCTTCTCGCGCGGCATGTGCCAGCGGGCGCACTACCTCATGGAGCGCGTGGCCGAACACAGGGGCCGCCCCTGGCAGGACTTCCGCCTGCCGGAGCGCGTGCTCTTCTCCTGACAGGACGCACAATGACGGCACACGACAGACAAGACGTTCCCGCCCTCGGCGTGGTGGGCGTGCGCGGGGGCTGGTCCTCCGAACTCCTGGCCGCCCGCGCGGCCGAGGCCTGCGGCGACGCCCCCCTGCTCATCGAACTGGACCGCGTGACCCTGGACCTCTCCACCGGCCGGGCCATGTACGAGGGCCTGGACCTCTCCAAGTGCTCGGCCCTGCTGCTCAAGAAGCTGGGGCCGGAGTACTCGCCGGGCCTGCTCGACCGCCTGGAGCTGCTGCGCTTCATCGAGGGCCGGGGGGTGCGCATGTTCTCGCGTCCCGGCGCGGTGGCCGGGCTCATCGACCGCATGTCCTGCACCACCACCCTGGCCCTGGCGGGCATCCCCATGCCGCCCACCGTGGCCACCGAGGACCTGGACGGGGCCGTGGAGGCCGTGGAGCGCTTCGGCGAGGCCATCCTGAAGCCGCTGTACTCCACCAAGGCGCGCGGCATGCGCGTGCTCTCCCCCGGCCCGAACCTGCGGGCGGAGCTTGAGGACTACAAGCGCGAGCAGGGCTTTTTCTACATCCAGAAGACCATCGCCCTGGGCGAGCGCGACCTGGGCATCGTGTTCCTGGGGGGCGACTACCTGACCACCTACGCCCGCTGCCGCAAGCCCGGCGAGTGGAACACCACCACGGAATCCGGCGGGCGCTACGCCCCCTTCGATCCGCCGGAGGAGATCATCAACCTGGCCTGGCGCGCCCAGAACCTGTTCCGGCTGGACTTCACCTGCGTGGACGTGGCGCTGACCGACGACGGCCCGCAGATCTTCGAGGTTTCGGCCTTTGGCGGCTTCCGGGGCATCCAGGAAGCCAGGGGCATCGACGCCGCAAAACTCTACGCGGACTACGCCGCCAGGAGGGTCATCAAATGAGCAGGCACGGCTACGTCATGAGCACCCTGGCCGACATGCTGGGCGCAAGCGCCCCGGCTCCGCACGCGCTGAACCTCGACCTGGGCGACTGCCGCATCGAGGTGCGCTCCAACTCCCAGGCCTTGCTCTCCGAGCTGGACGCCTACTTCGGCGGCTTCGTCACGCGCGGGGGCGGGGCGGATGTCTGCATCACCGCCCTGGACGGCCCGGCCCCGCAGGTGCCCCTGGAGCTGACGGTGAAGGAGCCCGACCCGGGCAAGACCAAGGTCAAGGAGGAGTACGCCGACGTGCCGGGCGGACGCCTGGTGCGCAAGGCGCTCACCGGCATGGTCTTTCTCTTCGGCCAGGGGCGCAACCTGGCCTTCGGCCCCTGCCTGGAGAATTCCAATCAGGTGGTGAACTTCATCAACAATCGCTACATCGAATACAAGCTGCACCAGGGCTGCCTGCTGGGCCACGCGGCCGCCGTGGCGCACCTCATGGCCGATCCCGGCGGCGGCCGCCTGCGGGGCTTGGCCCTGTGCGGCTTTTCCGGCGCGGGCAAAAGCACGCTGGCCATGCACGTCATGAGCCGGGGCGCGCTCTTCGTCAGCAACGACCGCCTGCTGGCCGCGCCCCTGGACGGCGCAGGGGTGCCGGCCGGTGCCGGCCTGCGCATGTGCGGCGTGCCCAAGCTGCCGCGCATCAACCCCGGCACGGCGCTGAACAACCCCCACCTGGCCGGCGTGGTGCCCGATGAGGACCGCGAGCGCTTTATGGGACTGGACGCCGACGAACTCTGGGAGCTGGAGCACAAGTACGACGTGTTTCTGGACAAGTGCTTCGGCGAGGGGCGATTCGTGCTGCAGTCGCCCATGCACGGGCTGGTGGTGCTGAACTGGCGGCGCGGCGGCGGCGAAACCGCCATCCGCTTCGTCAAGGCAGCCGAGCGCCCGGACCTCTTGCCCGCGTTCATGAAGCCTGCCGGGCTGTTCTCCCTGCCCCTGAACGGCGACGCCGCCTGGCGCGATCCGGGCGAAGCCGCCTACGCCGGGCTCTTGTCGCGCTGCGACATCATCGAAATCTCCGGCGGGGTGGACTTCGACCGCGCCGCGGACTTCTGCATCGAATACCTGGTGCACGGCTAGCCAGCCGGGCGAGAGGAGCACATACGAAAGTGGCAAAGACCTGGATACGCCGCGAGGTGGAGATTCCCAACCACATGGCCCTGGCGCGGCTGGAGAAATGCCCGGAGCTGGGGCCGAAGCTGCTGTTCTTCAGCGGGGGCACGGCCCTGAAGCGCTCCAGCGCCCGGCTGGTGAACTACACGCACAATTCCATACACGTCATCACGCCCTTTGATTCCGGCGGCAGTTCGGCCGAGATACGCCGCGCTTTCAACATGCCCGCCGTGGGCGACATCAGAAACCGGCTCATGGCCCTGGCCGACCAGAGCCTGCGCGGCAACCCGGAGATCTTCGCCCTGTTCGCCCACCGCCTGCCCAAGGGGGAAGAGCAGGAGCCCCTGCGCCACGACCTCGACCAGATGGTGCGCGGCAGGCACGAGCTGGTGGCGCGCATTCCGGACCCCATGCGCAAGATCGTGCGCAACCACCTGGCCATGTTCCAGCAGAACATGCCCGAGGACTTCGACCTGAACGGCGCGAGCATCGGCAACCTGGTGCTGGCCGGAGGCTACCTGGCCAACCGCAGGCACCTGGATCCGGTGATCTTCATGTTCTCCAACCTGGTGCAGGTGCGCGGCACGGTTCGCCCGGTGGTGAACAAGAACCTGCACCTTGCGGCGGAATTGGCCGACGGAGCGCTCATCATCGGCCAGCACCGCCTGACCGGCAAGGAGACGGCGAGGCTCACCTCACCCATCACCCGGCTGTACCTGTCCGACGACACCGGCCGGGCGGTGGACCAGCCCATCCGAGACAAGATGCGCACCCTCATCCAGGGGGCGGAGCTCATCTGCTACCCCATGGGCAGCTTCCACTCCAGCGTGCTGGCCAACCTGCTGCCGCGCGGCGTGGGCCAGGCCGTGGCCGGCGCGGCCTGCTCCAAGATCTACGTGCCCTCCACAGGTGACGACCCGGAATGCCTGGGCCTCTCGGTTGCGGACCAGGTGGAACGCCTGGGCCAGGTGCTCATGGCCGATGCGCCGGGCATCCGCCTGTCCGACGTGCTGCACTTCGTGCTGGTGGACACGGCCCACGGCCACTACCCCGGCGGGCTTGACCTTGCGCGCATCCGCAACCTCGGGGTCGAGGTCATCGACTGCCCGCTCATCGGCTACGGCCCCAGCCCGGACATCGACGACCGTTTTCTGGTGCCCATTCTGCTTTCCCTGGCGTGAGCGCGAAAACCAAGCATCACCCCCCAAACCGCATGACAATACGGAGGTCGACATGGACAAGGACAAGATCGAGTTGAAGACCGTGATGGAGAGCGCCGCCGTGGCCGACTATCTGACCGCCCTGGCCAAGGGCTTCAAGACCGGCCGCCTGACCATCGAGAAGGACGGCGAGTGCCTGTGCCTGGCCCCGGCCGAGACGGCCGAGGTGGAGGTGGAGGCGAGAGTGAAGAAGGACAAGGCCCGCTTCAGCCTGGAGGTTTCCTGGCGGCTCATGGGCATTGAGGACGATCCGGCCAGCCTCAAGATCAGCGCCGACGCACCCAAAGACTCGCCCAAGGATTCGGCGAAGGACGCCAAGCCCATGGCCAAGCCGGCCGAAAAGCCGGCCGAAAAGCCTGCCGCGAA
>NZ_DATMYK010000346.1:0-8096 GCF_035560995.1 Humidesulfovibrio sp.
AGACAGCCGAAGGGGGGCGCATCGGCGTGGTACTGCTGCACGGCAAGTACGGCGCGCCGGACCGGCACATTTCCGGCCTTGCCGCAAGTCTGCGTGAGGCCGGGCATCTTGTGGCCACGCCGGAAATGCCCTGGTCCAAGCGCAGGGCGTACAACGCCGGGTTCCTGGAAGCCCTGGCCGAGGTGGATCGCGCGGTATTGGAACTGCGCGCCAAGGGGGCCACGGCCGTGGTGGTGGGCGGGCACAGCCTGGGGGGCAACGCCGCCCTGGCCTATGCGGCGCGCTATCCCGGCGTGGCCGGCGTGCTCTGCCTCGCCGCCGCGCACACGCCGGACATCGGCCGGCAGCTGGAGGTCTCCGCCGCCAGCGTGATCAAGGCCAGGGAACTTGTGGCCGCGGGCAAAGGCGACACCCGCGCGTCCTTCACCGACCTGAACATGGGCAAGCCCCATGAAATGATCATCTCCGCCGCGGACTACCTGAGCTACTATGACCCGGAAGGTCCGGCGGTGATGCCCCGAAGCGCGGCTCTGCTCAAGGCCCCGGTGCCCATCCTGTGGGTGGCGGGCAGCCGCGATCCGCTCTCCCGGCCTGGGCCGGGCTACGCCTTTGAGCGCGCCCCGGCGCATCCGCTCAGCCGCTACGTGGTGGTGGAGGCAGACCATCTGGACACGCCGGAGGCGTCCACGGCCCTGGCGCTGGAGTGGCTGAAGGTGCTGGCCCGCTGAGCGTCTATTTCTGGATGATGCGGCCGGGGTCGTTGTAGACCCAGAAGCTGTCGGCCTTGATGTTGCCGATGAGCGTCATGCCGATCTTGCGCGCCAGCTCCACGGAGAAGCTGGTGGCCACGGCCGTGGAGGCCATGACCGACACCCCGATGCGCACGGTCTTGAGCAGGATCTCCGAAGCCACCCGGCCGGTGGACACGATCATCTTGTCCTCGGTGGGGATGCCCTCCAGAAAACATTCGCCCACGATCATGTCGATGGCGTTGTGGCGGCCGATGTCCTCGCGGAAGAGCAGCATCTCGTCCGGCCTGCACAGCGATGAGTTGTGGCAGCCGCGCGTGCGGCCGTAGAGGGTGCTGCGGCGCTTCAGCTCCGCCGCAAGCTCCAGTATCTGCGCGGGCGTCACCGTGAGGCTGCTCTCCACGCGGCGTTTGGAGATGGTCTCCACGTTGCGGTCGAAGTTGGTGCCCTTGCCACAGCCGGATGTGATGGAGCGCTGAATGGTGCGCCCGCCCGCCCAAGGGTCGTGGCTCACGGTGACGTTGGCGGTGATGCGCGCCTCTTCGTCCCTGATGTCCACATCGAGGAGCTGCGAAGGCTCGGTGATGAGCGCATCGCTCTTGAGGAAGCCCACGGCCAGATGGCGCGGGTACTTGCCCGTGCACAGAAGCGTCACCACCTCGCGGCCGTTCAGGTATATGGTCAGCGGCACTTCGCGGATGGCCTCGATGGCCACCGTCTTGTGCCCGCTGGCAGTGTATTCTTTGATTTCATAGGGGAAGCTGTCGCTCATCCAGACCTCGCGTTCAGGGTGTATGAAGTGCGCGGGGCGCTCAGCCTGCGCCCGTGCCGAAGAAGGTGTCCCACAGCAGCAGCAGGTTGAGCGCAACAACGACCAAGCTTATACCCCCAAGCACGAAATTGTGCCAGGAACTGTTCACAAATTCACCCATGACACTGCGCGACGCAGTGAGCCGGAATTGCAGGTAAATGGTGAAGGGCAGCTGCATGCTCAAAAGTATCTGCGACACGACCAGCCCCTGAAACGGCGTGCTGATGAACAGGATGCACAACGCGGCGGGGAAGAGGGTCAGGCCCACGCCCAGCCTGCTGTGGGCGTCCTTGATGTCGAAGGGCTCGGAGAACAACCCGGCGAAGATGCTGCCCCCGGCCATGGCCGCGGTGACGCTGGAAGACAGGCCGGCCATGAGCAGCGCCACGGCGAAGACCAGCGCGGCCGAGCTGCCGAGGATGGGCTTGAGCATCTCCTGGGCCTGCTCGAGGGCGTCCACATTTATCCCGTGGGTGTAGAAGGTGGCGGCGGCCACAAGGATCATGGCGCTATTGATGCCCCAGCCCACAAGCATGGAGAGCAGGGTGTCCGCGAACTCGTAGCGCAGCTGGTGGCGGATGACCTCCTTGTTCTCCAGGTTCCACTGGCGGCTTTGGATGATCTCGGAGTGCAGGAAGAGGTTGTGCGGCATGACCACCGCGCCCAGCACGCTCATGATGATGGGGATGGAGCCGTGCGGAAAGCTGGGGGTGAACCAGCCTGCAGCGGCCACGCCCCAGGGGATGTCCACCAGGGTCAGCTCGTAGATGAAGGAGAGGCCGATGAGCGACACGAAGCCGATGATGAATTTTTCCAGGCGCCGGTAGGAGTTGGAGTAGAGCATCCAGGCCACGAAGGCCGTGGTCAAAAGCGCCCCGGCCCAGATGGGCAGCTGGAAGAGCATGTTCAGGGCGATGGCCGCGCCCAGCAGCTCGGCCAGGGCCGTGGCCACGGCGGCCAGCATGGCCGAGCCCAGCAGCAGGCGGGCCGTGGCCGGGCGCATGTGCTTCACCGCGGCCTCGGAAAGGCACAGGCCCGTGGCGATGCCCAGGTGCGCGGCGTTGTGCTGCAGCACGATGAGCATAAGCGTGGCCAGGGTGACCATCCACAGGAGCGAATAGCCGAAGCCCGCGCCTGCGGCCACATTGGCCGCCCAGTTGCCGGGGTCGATGAAGCCCACGGTGACGAGGAGGCCAGGCCCGATATACTTGAGGATCTCAAGGCCCGTGAAGCGGGGGGCATGGTTGTGGGCGAACCACAGGCGAAGGCGTTTCAGAATCACGTGCTTGGCTCCGTCCTTGCAATTCTTTCATGGGTAGCCGGGCCAGTAAGGGGCTGTCTTCCTGCATAAGATTCCTACCCGCAGGGAGCGCGGCTGTCCAGCCGGTGTGCAAGTGACTGCGGATTCAGGAATTGCCAGACGATCGCGCCTCGGATATGGCTGTTTTAAGCACACAGGGTACCGACACCATCTTTGCCAGGGGATTCTCATGGGCCGCACGCGGGTACTTATTTCTGCGCTCTGTGCGCTGTTTTTGCTCACAGCCTGGCTTCCCGCGTCCGCCCTGGCCGATTCCGGCGGCCGCTACGCCCTGGTCATCGGCAACTCCGCCTATGGCGACAAGCCCCTGAAAAATCCCGCCAACGACGCCCGCGACGTGGGTCGCGCCCTGCAACGCCTGGGCTTCGACGTGCAGCTCAAGACCGACGTGGGCCAACGGGCCATGGAGGACGCCATCCGCGACTTCGGGCTCAGACTCAAGCGCGGCGGGGTGGGCGTCTTTTACTACGCCGGGCACGGCGTGCAGGTGCAGGGGGTGAACTATCTTGTGCCCATCGGCGCGCGCCTGGGCAGCGAGTCGGACGCCAAGTACGAATGCGTGGACGCGGGCCGCGTGCTGGGCAAGATGGAGGACGCGGGCAACGAACTAAACATCGTCATCCTGGACGCCTGCCGCAACAATCCCTTCACGCGGGGCTTTCGCTCCGTGGACCAGGGCCTGGCGCGCATGGACGCGCCCACGGGCTCGCTGGTGGCCTACGCCACGGCGCCCAATTCCGTGGCCTCCGACGGCAGCGGCCAGAACGGCCTGTACACCAAGTACCTGCTGGAGAACATCAACACTCCCGGTGTGCCAATCGAGGAAGTGTTCAAGCGCGTGCGCATCGGCGTGATGAACGAGACCGGCAAGAAGCAGGTGCCCTGGGAATCCTCGTCCATCGCTGGGTATTTCTACTTGGCCGGGGGCCAGCCCCAGGGTCCGGCGGCCATCGCCGCCAGCCAGATGAGCGCCGCCCAGGCCGCACAGCAGCAGCGCCTGCAGGAGCAGCGGCTGAAGGACTATCTGGCCGGGCTGGAGGCCGAGAAGCGGCAGGTGGAGCAGGAGAAGGCCGAGCTTGTGCGCCGCCGCCAGCAGCTGGACGCCGAGGAGGCCCAGAAGCTCAAGGAGGCCCAGGCCCCGCAGGAGGCGCGCCTCAAGGAGCAGCTGGCCATCCTGGAGACCGAGCGCAAGAAGCTGGAAAAGGAGCGAGCGGAGGTTGCCGTGGCCCGCGCCAAGGCGGAACAGGCGCAGAAGCAGGCGGAAAAGCTGGCCGAAAAGCAGGCCCAGCAGGAGAAGATCCAGGTGGCTACGGCCGGGCCTGTGATCGTGACGCCCTCGCTGCCGGTTCCCCAGACTGCCGCCGCATCCAGGCCGCAGCCTCCGAAGCCTTCGCAGCCGCCACAGCCCTCGCAGATAGAAGACCGGGCCGCCGTGTTGCAGCGTCTGTCCGGGGCCTGGCGCCTGGAGACGGAGAACGGCGTCAGTCTGCCCACCCTGGTGCTGAAGCCCGGTGGCGACACCCTATACGGCACCCTGGAAGGCACCCTGGCGGACCGCGTGAGCCTGACCGGCCTGGCCATGGAGGACGGCAACCTGCACGTGCGCATGAACATCGCGCCGTCCAGGGGCGACCTGGGCGATCCACGCCGCTTCCTGCGCGGCGTGCTGCGCGGCCAGCAGGGGGAAAGGGTCATCGAATGCGTGGGCTATCTGCGTGCCGCCGAAAATGGCGACATCCCGATCTTCTGCGAACGGGCGGATGAAGGCCGGCCACCCCAGGACCAGCGCCGGCGCATCGCCGGGCACATGGTGCGCGCCTGGTAGGACGGGGCCGGACGGGTTAAGACGGGGCCTAGCTCACCAACATTCCAGCGTAGCCCACCACGCGGCGCATTTCACCGTTGATCTGGCCGCTGGTGGCGTAGCCGGTGACCTCGCTCTCCGCCGCGCCGAGTTCCAGCGCGGCCGCAATGCCCACAGTCATGGGCAGCACCCCGCACATGCTGATGCCCTCGCCGCGTACGGTCTCGTAAAAACGCTCCGGGTCCAGGCGCAGTGCGGGCTCCAGGGCCTGGGTGTCCTGCTTTTGGGCCACCTCGTGCGGCACGAAGTGGCTCATGTCCGAACTCACCAGCATGCTCACCGGGCGCGGAAAGCCCCGCAAGGCCCGGCCAATGGCCTTGCCCACGCTCATAAGCGTGTCCAGGCCGGGGTGCGAGACGCACACGGGCACGATGCGCGTCTCCGGATCGAGCGCCGCCAGAAAGGGCACCATGACTTCCAGGGAATGCTCGCGCTGGTGGGCCAGGGTGTCCGGGGTCAGCAGGGGCTCTTTCTCGCACAGATAGGCGGCCAGTTCCTCGTCCACGTCCAGCGAACCGCCGGGGAAGAGCCAGCGGCCGTCGGGCCACACGGCGAAGGGCTTGCCCAGGCCCGTGTGGTTGGGGCCGAGCAGCAGCACGGTCTTGGCCAGATTGGCCTGCCCCAGGGTGACGCCCGCGATGATGCCGGAATAATAGTAGCCCGCGTGCGGGGCCATGGCCAGAATGGTGTGGGCCGCGTTCTTGGGCTGGGCCTGGGCGAGGTAGCCGCGCACCTCCTCCATGAGCGGTTCCGCATCCGTGGTGTAGAACTGGCCGGCCACGGCGGGCTGGCGGTCATGGCTTGCGGCGTAGGGCATGGGCATGGCGGGCTCCTTGGGGCGGGTACGCGCGCGGCTAGCGCGGCGGCTTGGTCAGGTAGTTCTGAAGGCGCTGGTCCAGGGCGCTGCTTTCAAGCGACTGGGTGGCCATGCGCGCGTAGACTGTGCCGGGCTTCTTCTTCACGATGTCCGTGAGCAGGCCTTTCCATTCGTCCACCTGTCCGCCCCGGCGGTAGATGTCCGCCAGGCGCAGGCGCATCGGCGCCCAGTCCGGGTCGCTTTCCGGGATGATGCGGTCGAACTCGCGGCTCCATTTGAGGGTCTCGTTGAAGCGGCCGGAGCGTTCCGTGGCGGTTATGGCCATGAGCAGGCAGTCCTTGATCTTGTCCTTGTCGCCCCCGGCGGCCAGCAGTTGCCCCAGGGCCTCCTGCGAGAGGGCGAAGAGCCGGTGCATGTCCTGCTTGCGCGCGGCGTCTTTGGCCAGCACGTAGGTAGCGTGTGCGCGGGTGGCTGGGTCGGAGGCCGGGTCGGCCGCGATGCGCGTCCACAGGGGCAGGCTCTTCTCGTTCTCACCCTGATTCTCCAGGGCCATGGCCCGCGCGGTTTCGAACTGGGCCTTCTGCTTGGGCGAAAGCTTCCAGGCCGCATTGGCGCGCGCCGCCAGGTCGGAGATGCGCTTCCATTCCTTGCGCTCCACGAAAACGTTCATGGCCAGGTCGAGCGCCATTTCCGAGTATTTGGGCACCTGCTGCTTGCCCAGGAAGCGCCCGGCGAGCTTCAGGGCGCGGTCGCCCTGGCCGCGTTTCCACGCGCTCACGGCGATGGCCATCTGCGCTTCGTCGCCGATCTTGCTCTGGTTGTCCTTCACAAAGGGCGAATTATCGTACAGCTGGAGCACGCGGGCGTAGTTGCCCTCCTGCACCAATCCGGGCAGAGCCTGCAGGAATGCCTGGAAACCCAGCTCGTTGGCCTTCCCCACAAGATTGCTCTTGGGGTACTTCTCAAGGAAGGAGGTCGCCGTGTTCATGGCTTCCATGTAGGCCTTGTTGTGGAAGTGCCACATGCCGAGCTTTATGTGCGCCAGGGGGCCAGTGGGCTCTCCGGGTGCTTGGCCATGATGTATTCGTAGGTCTCGTTGGGCTTGGTGGACACGGGCTTGCCGAACACCGGGCCCATCTCGCTCATGGTCGGGTCGTCGTAGATGCCTTCCTCGGCCAGGCGCATGCGCGCCACCAGGCTGCCTTCGCGGTTGGGGAAGTCGCGCAGGGCCTTCTGGTACACTTCCTTGGCCGGGGCCAGCTTGCCCTGGCGCAGGTAGATGTCGCCGATGCGCACCAGGGTGATGTCCGCGAACTCGTTGTCCGGGTTCAGGTTGTAGTAGGTCCAGTAGTGGTCCTTGGCCTGCTGGAGCTTGCCCACCTTTTCCTCAACCTCGGCGGCGAGCTTCAGGAAATTCGGGTTCTCCATGTAGAAAAGGGGCCAGCGCTTATCCAGATAGTCCACGATCTGGAAGGCCTTTTCGTTGTTGCCCAGCTTGCGCAGCACCTGCGCCAGGATGTAGGCGGTGTCCTTGGCCAGGCGCGAGTCCGGGTAGTTCTGGATCAGGCTCTGGTAGTGCTCGGCCGCGGTCTTCAGGTCGCCCTTGTTGCGGTAGTACTCGCCAAGGGTGAAGGGGATGATGGAGGCGTTCTGGTCCTGGGCGTACTTCTTCTTGACGATGTTGAAGTAGGCCTTGGCCTCCGGCAGGTTGTTCACCTTGAGGTTCAGAAGGCCCAGGTTGATGAGCGCGCGGGGCACGCGGTTGGACTTCTGGTTGGCGTTCATGGCCGCGTGCTGCGCGCCCTGGATCTTGTCGTAGTTCGCCTGCATGCTGTCCTTGTAGGCCTGCATGTAGGTGTCGGCCAGGGCGTAAAGCGCTTCCTCGCGCAGGTCGCCCTTGAGGTTGGGCTCGCGCAGGAGGCCTTCAAGAGATTTTGCCGCCGCGTCCCATTTTCCGGCCATCATGTCCGACTGGCCCTGCAGCAGCGCGTCCTTGATCTGCTCCAGGGTGAGGGGGCCTTGCGGCTCCTTGTCCTTGCCACCTTTGGCCGGGGCCGCGTGGGCGTCCTTGCCGCCCTCTTTGCCTGCGGGAGCGTGGGCATCGGCCGGGGTGGAGGCGTTGGCAGCATGGGCGTCCTGTGCCGGTGCGTGGGCGTCGGGCCCCTGGCCGGACGCGTTGGGCGCGGCTGCGGCATGCGGGTCAGGGGCATGGGGCTCGGGCGCAGCGGAACCGTTGGCGTGGGTGTCCGGCTGGGGGGCGCCGCCCACCTGGGGCAGGCTCGCACCGCTGGACGCGCTGGGCGCGAGGACTTTCTGCACGGTTTGGCGCACCGCCCACGGCTTGTCCGGCAGGGCCTGGGCCACGGCGGGCTGGCCCTGGGCCATGCCCTGGGCTGGCGCGGCGACCTTTGGGGCCACCGGTGCGCCGGAAATGAGTTCCGCCGGGCGGGGGTCGCCGGGGCCGCGATGATCGGCGCGGAAGCGCACGCCGGACTCGCCCTTGGGCGGGGTGATGTCCACAGGCGGGCTTGCGG
>NZ_DATMYK010000347.1:0-6032 GCF_035560995.1 Humidesulfovibrio sp.
GATGCGGTCGATGAGCAGGAAGGCCAGACAGAACAGCGCACCCAGGAAGAATCCGGACAGCACCAGGAAATAGACCGGCAGGGGCAGCGAGTACAGGTGTACTGCGAGAACGTTGAACTCCAGCACTACGGCCGAGGACAAAGACTGGTTGTTCTGCACGAAGAACAGCATGGACACGACGAACACAAGCAGCAGAACCAGAAACTTTACGTAGCGCATGAGAGTACTCCTTGATGCATTCTTGCCCTGGCATTAGCCAAGGGCGTCGAAATGGGGCTTGAGGTGCTCGTATGTCGAGCGCAAATGTTCCGGAATAACGCGTGTTTCGCTGAACACGGCCATGAAGGAGCTGTCGCCGTTCCAGCGCGGCACGATCTGGAAGTGGATGTGCGCTGCGATGCCCGATCCAGCCGCCTCGCCCAGGTTCAGGCCAGCGTTAATACCGTGCGGCTTGAATACATCTTGCAGAATCTTCACGCAGTGCTGCAAGAGGTCCATGCACTCATGCGCCTCCTCCGGCGCCAGGGCGGTAAGGCAGTTCACATGACGATAGGGCGTCACCATCAGGTGCGCGTTGTTGTACGGATATCGGTTCATAATGACGTAGCTGTGCCGCCCGCGGTGCAGGATGAAGCGTTCGGCGTCTTCGCCCGAGTGGTCGGGCACGCAGAACACGCATTCGTCCGGCTTGGGTCCAAGGATATATTCCATGCGCCAGGGGGCCCATAATACGTTCATGCATGTCCTCTTCTTTACTGCGTCTTTAACGGTTTCGCAGCGGCTGGTGGCGGCGAACATGCCCGCCAGCGGCATCTTACCCCGTGGTCCCGCCCAGGGCAAGGGTTTGTCCCACCACAGCGCCCTGCGGCTTAGGCTCGGAAAAAGATGACCGTCACGAGCAGGAACAAGGGAATCAGGATGCCCACCGACCACGCCATGTAGCCGAAGAAGCTTGGCATCTTCACGCCCTGCGATTCCGCGATGCTGCGCACCATGAAATTCGGCGCGTTGCCGATGTAGGAATTGGCGCCCATGAACACCGAGCCGCAGGAGATGGCGGCCAGGGTCAGGGGGGCCTCGGCCATGAGCTGCGCGGCATCGCCGCCCGCAGTGTTGAAGAACACCAGATAGGTGGGCGCGTTGTCCAGGAAGCTCGAAAGAATCCCCGAAAGCCAGAAGTACATGTGGTTCACCGCAACGCCATCATGACTCACCAGGGCTATGACCTCGCGCATGGCGCCGCTGGGCCCGGCCTTGAGCATGGTGATCGCCGGGATCATGGTGACGAAGATGCCGAAGAAGAGCTTGGCCACCTCCTCGATGGGTTCCCAGCTGAAGCTGTTCTGCTCCCTGGTTTCTTTGGCGGTGAGCAGCAGCGAGAGCCCGGCCAGGGCCAAAAGCAGGCCGTCGCGGGTCAAATCCTGAAGAGCGATGATCACCGGCCCGGCCGGGAACTCAATCTCCGGCTTCCAGATGCCGCTCAACAGCACGGCGCCGACGACGCCCAGCAGCAGCAGCATGTTCACGCCGCCCTCCAGGCGCAAAGCATGACGACGCCCTTTGAGAGGACCCCGGGGAGTCTCCTTGCGCATCATGCGCAGATCAAGCAGGTAGTATAGCACCAGCAAGGTTCCGGAGGCGAAGAGCATTTCGCTGAACAGGTGCGTTGTGGTCCAGAAAAAGCTCACGCCCTTAAGGAAGCCCAAGAACAACGGCGGGTCGCCCAGGGGGGTGAGCGAACCGCCTATGTTGGACACCAGGAAGATGAAGAAGACCACGGTGTGCACTTTGTGCTCGCGGTGCTCATTGGCGCGCAGCAGCGGGCGGATGAGCAGCATGGACGCGCCCGTGGTGCCCATGACGCTTGAAAGCAGCGTACCGATGGCCAGGATCACGGTGTTCGAGGCCGGCTTGCCGCTCAGGCTGCCCGTGAGCCGCACTCCGCCGGAGATGGTGAACAGGGCGAAGAGCAGGATCAGGAACGGCAAGTACTCCAGCACCAGCGTGTGCGCCAGTTCGGTAAAGGCCAGCCCGGGCCCGAACAGGACCGCGCAGGGGACGATGAAAGTCAGGGCCCAAAACAGAGCGATCTTGCCAAAGTGCTCAGCCCAGATCACGGGCAGGGTGAGCGGCAGGATGGCGATGGACAGCAGCATGCAGGCGAAGGGCATGGCCCACCAGAGTGACAACGCAGAGCCATCAAGCATCGCCTGCCCGCCGGAGGCCAGGGCCGGAGCAGCGTCAAGGCACAGCAAGCTCGCGGCAGCGAAGATGATCATCAATGTGTGACTGCGCATGTTCATGATCCTCCAGATGCTTCTCAGGGGCTCAAGCTTCGGCTCACGATTGTTCACGCCAAGGCGGTGTGTCCAAAGATCCGCTTCGGCGCAAGGAAGGCTGGGCGCACCGAAAAACACGCCAGGCAAAGGGCCACCTGGATGTTTCGTTCCACGCGCATGCGGATTATGGCGGTTCAGCACGCCATGCTCATTCTTTGCTGCCAGTGGGTTTGGGGGGCGAGGCGAAAACGAAGGCCTCCTTGCGCACTGCGGCCGGATCGATGCCGCACTTGCCGAGCTCGTCCAGCACGGCCTGCTGCATGGGCGGGGGGCCGCACAAGTAGAAAGCGGCTTGCCGTGTGCGGAGGTGCCGCTGAAACATCTCATGGCTCAGCCTGCCGTACTCATGGCTGATGCGTCCCGGCCGGCTGTCGGTGAACACCGGCGCGGTCTTGCGTTCCGCTTCTGGCGTGCGGCTCAGGGCATGCACCACGTGCAGTTTCAGGGTACGGGTCAACTCCTCCAGTTCGGCGGCGGCAAAGGCATCGGCCTGGGTCTTGTTGGCCCAGAAAAGCACCACATCGTTGTCCGCACCGATATCCACAAAGTGGCGCAGCACGGACAAAAACGGAGTGATGCCCACCCCGCCGGCGATCATGACGATCTCCTTGTCGGCGTCGATGCCGCGGCAAAACTGGCCAAAAGGCCCGGCGCACTGGATGGGCGTGCCGGGCACGATCTCCGGGATGGCGCTGGTGAATTCGCCAGACCGCTTGATGGTCATGCGTAGGGCGTCGTCTTCAGGCGCGCAGGAAAGGGTGAAGGGATGCGGTTCGCTCCATTGGCCGTCGCGAAACACCCGGATAGAAGCGAACTGTCCGGCCTCGCGATTCTTGAAGCGCTCCATGTCCGGCCCGGCGAAATAGATGGACGTTGTATCGTGGTTCTCCTTGTCCACCTTGAGGACCGTAAGCCCGCTCTTGGTCTCCGTCATGGCTTCCTCCTGTACGCCTTGCTCTGGGCTAGTGTCCCGATTTGCCGCTGCGCCGCGAGTGCTGCGGCTGGTCCAGTCCATCCTGGCGTAGCTTCTCCAAAAGGGTTTTGGCAAGCTCCAGTTGACGTTCGCGGGTAACCGCCTTGCCGTCTATGGCGGCCGCGCGCACTTTGCGCAGAATGGTTGCGAAGCCAGGACCGGTTTGGAGTCCAAGTGTCTTCAGGTCTGCTCCGTCCATGAGCAACTCCTGGCTGCGCAAGCGCGTAAGATATTGCGAGATGTTCTTGCGCATAACCTCTCGCCTGCTGCGCGCCATGAGGAAGAGCACGCCTTCCACCGGCAGCGTGTCGAGGATGAAATAGATTTCACTCATGTTCGACTGCGCCTCCTGCCAGGTCATGAGACGGGCCAAGGCCTCACCCAGGTGGTCGCGCAGGGTGAGAAATTCGCGCAGTTCGCGCTCGGAAAAGCGCAGGCGTTTGCAGATGTGCTCCAGTTCCTCGCGCTCGGTGCCCATTGTCAGCCCCAGCATGTACAAACGCCAGGTGTTCAAGGCCGGTTCAAGATAGAGCAGGGCGTACCAGTCATGCACCTTGCGCAGCTCCATGAGCACCCGCAAGCGATCGCCGTCCAAGTTCAACTGAGGATGGATGGCCGCGAGGAGCTTGAGCTCCTGCATGCGGTTCAGGCACTCCAGCACGTTCTCCTCATTCAGGATGAGCTGCATTTCGTGGGTCAACCGCGTGCCGGAGAGCTTAGTGAACAAATTCAGCTGCACGGCATTCTTGATGAGCCGGAGGGTCTGGCCGTCGATGCGGAAGCTGAAGCGCTGCTCGAAGCGGACAGCGCGCAGGATACGCGTGGGATCTTCCACGAAGCTCAAGGAGTGCAGCACGCGAATGGTCTTTTCCTTGATGTCGCGCTGGGCGCCGAAGAAGTCCATGAGCTGCCCGAAATGGCCGGGAGAGAGGTTCAGGGCCAGGGCGTTCACCGTGAAGTCACGCCGGTACAGGTCCATTTTGATGGAGGAAAGTTCCACCGTGGGCAGGGCGGTGGGATACTCGTAATACTCCAGCCGGGCCGTGGCAACGTCGATGCGCTGGCCGTCCGGGAAGACCACGACGGCGGTCTTGAATTTCAGGTGTTCCTTCACGCGCCCCTGCCGGGCCTTGGCCAGTTCGTGGGCGAAGCGGATGCCGTCGCCCTCGACCACGAGGTCGATGTCCAGGTTCGGCCTGGCCAGGAGGATATCGCGCACGAAGCCGCCCACCGCGTAGATCTTGTAGCCCAACTCCCTGGCCAGCAGTCCGGCCTGCTCAAGAAGCGCCAGGATGGAGCCGGGCAGGCGCGTGCGCATCACCGAACGGATGTTCCGGTCGCGCTTGGGGTCCGGCATCAGAGTCTCCGGGATGCGGGCCGATTCCTCCACCAGCAGGTTCACCAGATCCGTACGGGTGATGACGCCGATGGTCTGGCCTGCGTCCACAACAGGCAGAAAACGCTGGCGTTTGCCGATGACGATCTCCATGACCTGATGCAGCGTGGCATCTGGGGCGACGGTGGAGAATTCCGTGAGCATGTACTCGTCCAGGGCCACATTGCGCAGGCCGTGGGCCACGCCCTTGTCCGCCGTGCGGTGGTCCAAAAGGCCCACGCAGCGCATGGTTCCCGGCGCTACAACAGCCACGGCCTTGAGGCCGAAACGCGTCATCAGTTCGTCCGCCTCGGCCATGGAGCGGTCGGACTCGATGACCTTGGGCGGCTTGGACATGAGGCTCGCGGCCGTGATCTGCGGATTGATGTGCGAGTAGAGCAGGGCGAGAAGCTCGTCGCGCACCTCGCTCAAGGTCTTGTCCTTCACCGTGGCCGAGGCCGCATAGCCGTGCCCGCCGCCACCGAAGAAGGAGCAGATGAAGCCCACGTTGACGTCGCTTGCGCGGGAGCGGGCCACTATGTGGATGCGGTCGCCCATGCGGCCCAGGGCGAACATCACGCGCACGTTTTCCATGTCGATGAATTTATGCACAAGGTAGGCGAAATCACTGATGAACTCTTCCGTGCTCACCTCGGCGATGGTCACCTCGATGCCGTGAAAGTCATGGGTCTTGGCCGAGTCGATGAGTTCCGAAAGCACGCGGATCTGTTCCGAGGACAGGTCGCGCGCCAGCAGATCGGAGATGACGCCCAGGTCCATGCCGTTGGCGCGCAGCCAAGCCGCGGCGGTGAAGTCCTCCGGCGTGGTGGAGTTGAAGGTGAAGGAGCCCGTGTCCTCGAAGATGCCGAGGCCCAGCACTGTGGCCTCCTCGATGGTCGGCGTTATCTCGCGGCCCATGAGCTCGTGGATGATAATGGTGGTGGTGGAACCCCAGGTCTTGACGCAGGAATATTCCGGCGTCACGTCCTCCTCGGTGTCCGGGTGGTGGTCGAACACGTGGATACGGATGCCGGGCTTGTCGAGCAAAGCCTGCACATGGGCCACGCGGGACTTCTGCCTGGTGTCCACGATGACCAGCAGCTCCACGTCCGAGGGGTCGATATCCTTGAAGGACTTGAAATTAAACAGGTACGTGGTGCTCTGTATGTAGAAGTTGCGGAGGTTCTTTTCCTGGCTGCCGGGAAAGATGAGCACCGCGTCCGGGTACAGGCGGCTGGCTGCGATCATGGCCGCCAGCGCGTCGAAATCGGCGTTGGCGTGGGCGGTGATGACTGTTTTGGGCGCGGACGGACGGGGGCGTTCATTTCTTGTTTCCTGTGGGGCG
>NZ_DATMYK010000348.1:0-2046 GCF_035560995.1 Humidesulfovibrio sp.
GGGGGCCGTCGGTCAAAAGCTTGCGGGCCTTGCGCGTCAGCTCCTCGAAAAGCGAGGCCGTCCAGGGGTTCCAGGCGCGGGGCCCGGTGGACTGGCTGTCGGCCACGGCCAGGAGGTGCAGCATGTCCAGGCGTTCCACGCTGCCGCAGATTTCGGCCACGCCCGCGGCCACGGATTCGTCGGCCAGGTCGCGCCGGGTGGCGATCTTGGGGATGAGGAGGTGCTGCTTGACCAGGAAGGCCACATCGGCCTGTGTGGCCTGGTCCGCGCCCAGGCGGCGCAGGATGTCCGTGGCCAGATGCGCGCCGGAACCGGAGTGGTCGCGGTCCGGCTTGGTCAGGTCGTGGCAGAAGCCCGCCAACAGCAGGCGGTCGAAATGCGGCAATTCTGCCGCCTGCCGCCGCAGTTCCGGCGAAAGGTCGCCCGTGGGCGCGCCGCCGCGCGCTTCCGGCTGCATGGCGGCCAGGGCGCGCACCACTTCCAGGGTGTGCTTGCCCACCGGGTGAATATGGAAGTCATCGAACTGCACCAGGTGCTCCACCGGGGCGAACTCCGGCACCAGGGCGCGCATGAGCCCGGTGTCGAGCATGGACTGCAGCGCCGTGGCCACGGCCGGGGCGGTGTCCGCCTGTGCGGGCTGGTCTTTTTCCGGCTTGCTCTCCGGCGCGGGCGCGGGGGCGAAGAAGCGCTTGAGGGCCTTGGCCAAGCCCCCGGCCTCCGGCCTGGGCGGCGCGGCCTGGGGCGGGCTGCTCTCCGTGGGCTGGCCCGAGGCGCGGAAAATCTCGATGAGCGCGGGCAGGATGCCCGGCAGCGTGGCGAAGGCGGCGCGCTGCTCCGGGTCGGCCAGGGCGGCGCGGGTGGCCCGCAAGGCCGACCAGCACACGGGCCGGGCCTGGCGCGCGGCAGCCACGTAAAGTTCAAGGATCAGCGCCGGGTTTTTCGCGGCGGCTTCGGGGTCGCGCAGGGCCATGCCCGTAGGGCCGCAGTAGATCTCCGGCGAGGCTGCGGCGGGCTGCGGGCAGGCTTCGCCGCGCGCTTCCATGCGCGGCGGGAAGGCCTCCATCCAGCAGGCTTGGCGCATGGCCCGGATGCGCGTCATGCTCTGGTGCAGGCTCGAGAGGAAGGCCTCCACCGCGAGGCCCGTGGCCAGGGCGGCTTGGCCAGCAGTCTGCACTTCGCCGGGCTGGGCCGGGTCCGCTCCGGTGAAGCCGAGGGCGCGGGCCACCTGGGGCTGGAGGTCGAAATTCAGGCGGTCGGTCTTGCGCCTGGCCGCCAGGTGCAGGGCCGTGCGCGCGGCCAGCACAAAGGCGTAGTCCTCTTTCAAAAGCGCGATGTCCGCCGGGGTGAAGGGCGCCGCCGGGCCGTCCTTCAGGGCCGGGTCCACGCGCAGCAGCCAGTGGATCTGGTGCACGTCGCGCAGGCCGCCCAGACCGTTCTTGAGGTCCGGCTCCAGCAGGCCGCTGGAGTCGCCGTATTCGGTGCGGCGCGCGGCGTTGTGCGTCAGCACCCATTGGCCAAAGGCGCCCGCGTAGCCGGCCAGCACACGGGCGGTGAACTCCGCCTCCATGCGCGCCACGATGCCCTCGTCCCCGGCGATGCGCCGCGTGTCCAAAAGCGAGGTCAGTACCTGGGTGTCCTCCCTGGCCAGGCGGAAGCAGTCGGCGCAGGCGCGCACGCCGTGGCCCAAGTCCAGCCCCAGGTCCCACAGGGGGTGGAAGAGCCCGCGCGAAAGTTCGTCCGCGTTCTTGGGGATGGCGTTTTCGTACAGGGCCAGCACGTCCACGTCCGAGGCCGGGCAGAGTTCGCTTCTGCCATAGCCGCCCACGGCCACCAGGGCGAAGGGCGTGGCGAAGAGGTCCGGCGCTTCCGCGCGCAGCTCTTCCAGGCGCTCGCGGAAGTAGGCGTCCATGAGTGCGGAGCTTGCGGCCGGGTAGCCCGCCAGGTCACCCGCCTGGGCGGCCTCGGCCAATGCGAGGCGGCCCTGCCGCAGCCGTTGTGCGGCTGGCGGCAGGGCCGGAGTGTGTGCGCTCGTGTCGTCCACGGAGG
>NZ_DATMYK010000349.1:0-4233 GCF_035560995.1 Humidesulfovibrio sp.
GGCTTGATCCGGCCAGCCAGTCCCTGCCGTCCTTCGCCGCCCTTGCCGGTCCCCTGCGGGCCAGCCTGGACTATCTTTCCCGGCAGCGGGCCGACGCTCCCGCCCTGGTGCAGCCCGGCGGCAGTCTCAGCTGGGGGCAGCTGCGCGACACCGCCCGCGAACTGGCCGACCTGCTGCCCGAGCTGGACGCCAATCCCGGCCTCCTGGCCGAGCGCTTCGTGTGGTACGAACTTTCGCCGGGTCCGCTGGTGACGGGCTATTATTCTCCCGAAATTCCGGCCAGCCTGACGCGCCAGCCGGGCTACGAGCACCCGCTGTACGGCCAGCCGCCGGACCTGCGCCAGGCCAGCCAGTCCGAGCAGCAGGCCGGGCGGCCCAAGGCATACCGCGTGACAGGCGGGGCCGTGCTGCCCTATCATGACCGCAAGGCCATCGACATGGACGGGGCCCTTTCCGGCCAGGGGCTGGAGATCGCCTGGGTAAAAAGCCCCCTGGACGCCTTCACCCTGCAGACCGAGGGCGCGGGCACGCTGGTGCTGCCCGACGGCAGCCGCCGCACCGTGCAGTTCAAGGCCGGAAACGGTTATGAATTCACCGGGCTGGGCCAATTGCTGCTGGCCAACGGCGCCCTGCCCAGAGAGAAGCTCGCGCGCGAGTCCATCCGCCAGTGGTGCGCGGAAAATCCTGAGCGTGCGCAAGAGGTTATGGTCCAGAATCGCTGCTACGTGTTTTTCGAGCTGCGCAGCGGCCCCAGCGCCGGAGCCATGGAAAAACCGTTGACTGCGCTGGTCAGTCTGGCTACAGACCCAAGTCTTCTGCCCATGGGAACCGTGGCCGCCTTGGACCTCGGCCTGCCCGGGCAAAACGGCGGCGCGCCCGTCGGCTTCCATGGGCTGGTTCTGGCCCAGGACACCGGCTCCGACATCAGGGGCCACCGGCTGGATCTCTACCTGGGCGGCGGCGAAAAGGCCGAGCGCCTGGAAGGGGGCCTGCGCGGCAGCGCGGGGCTGCATCTATTGGTCAGCAAGAACGCGCTTCGGACCAAGGCATACACGAGAGGACAATGAGCAATCTTTCCTGCGACGACATCCGTTCCCTGTTGCGCCGGGCCTTCGAGGCCCAGGCGGTCACCGTGGCCGACTGGCACCGCCAGGAGCCCGCCTTTTCCGCAGAAACCCCCGAAGCCGCCGATGGCGAGGGCTTTCTCGACCTGCTCCTGCGCCAGCACTGGTGCAACTTCCGCCTGTGGCACGTGGAGGACCGCGCGCGCCGCAAGGACGCCGGGGCCGAGCTCATCGCGGACTGTAAATACGCCATCGACAAGCTGAACCAGCAGCGCAACGATCTCATCGAGCGCCTGGACCTGTTCCTGGTGCAGGCGCTTATGCCCCTGCTGCCAGCCCAGGCCGAGGGCGCCCGCGCCCGCTTCAACACCGAGACCATCGGCGTGGCCCTGGACCGGGGCTCCATCCTGGCCCTCAAGATGTACCACATGCGCGAGCAGGCCGAGCGCGCGGGCGTGACGGCCGACTTCGTGGCCGAGTGCAGCCGCAAGCTCGCCGTGCTCACCGAGCAGCGCGCCGACCTCGAGCAGTCCGTCCTCGACCTCGTGGAGGACTTCGCCGCGGGCCTCAAGCGGCCCAAGGTCTACTACCAGTTCAAGATGTACAACGACCCGCGCCTGAACCCGGAACTCTACACCCGCAAGGCCGGGGCCTAAGGCGCGAAGGGAAGGGGGAGCGCATGGCCAGATATGAAACCGTCATCGGCCTTGAGGTGCATGCCCAGCTCAAGACCCAGTCGAAAATCTTCTGCTCCTGCTCCACGCGCTTCGGCGTGGACCCCAACGAGAACACCTGCCCGGTGTGCACCGGCATGCCCGGCGTTCTGCCCGTGCTGAACCGCAAGGTGGTGGAGTACGCGGCCAAGATGGGCCTGGCCATCGACTGCGAGATCAACCGCAAGAGCATCTTCGCGCGCAAGAACTATTTCTACCCCGACCTGCCCAAGGGCTACCAGACCTCCCAGTTCGAGCTGCCCATCTGCGAGCGCGGCCATGTGGACATCGTCACCTCCAAGGGGACCAAGCGCGTGGGCGTCACGCGCATCCACATGGAGGAGGACGCGGGCAAGAACATCCATTCCGCCCACGACAACGCCAGCTACGTGGACCTGAACCGCTCCTGCGTGCCGCTCATCGAGATCGTCTCCGAGCCGGACATGCGCAGCGCCGAGGAGGCCGTGGCTTACCTGAAGGCCCTGCGCAGCATCCTGGTGTACCTGGACATCTGCGACGGCAACATGGAAGAGGGCTCCTTTCGCTGCGACGCCAACGTCTCCGTGCGGCCCTTTGGCCAGGAGGCCTTCGGCACCCGCGCGGAGCTGAAGAACCTGAACAGCTTCAAGCACGTGCAGAAGGCCATCGAGTTTGAGGTGGAGCGCCAGATCGATCTTGTCGAGGATGGAGAACAGGTGGTGCAGGAGACGCGCCTGTATGACGCGAACAAGGGCACCACGCACTCCATGCGCGGCAAGGAGGAAGCCCACGACTACCGCTACTTCCCCTGCCCGGACCTTGTGCCCCTGGTGCTTGAGGAAGCCTGGCTCGAGCAGTGGAAGACCGAGCTGCCCGAGCTGCCCAAGGCGCGCGAGACGCGCTTCAAGGAGCAGTACGGCCTCTCCGCCGACGCTGCCGAGGTGCTCACCGCCGAGCGGGACCTTTCCGAATATTATGAGGCGGCCGTAACAGCCTTCAACGAGCCCAAGAAGATCGCCAACTGGATCATGACCGACATCATGCGCGAGCTGAACGCCTCCGGCGGCCGCGCGGCGGACCTGAAGCTGGCCCCGCAGTCCCTGGCCGCCCTGGTGCGGCTGGTGGAAGAGGGGCAGATCAGCGCCAAGAGCGGCAAGGACATCCTGCCCGAGTTGCTGGAGACCGGCGGCGATCCCGAGGCGCTGGTCAAGGCCAAGGGCCTGGTGCAGATCTCCGACACCTCGGCCCTCGCGGCGGACATCGACGCCGTGCTGGCCGAGAACCCCAAGGAGCTGGCCGACTACCGCGCGGGCAAGACCAAGCTCATGGGCTTCTTCGTGGGCCAGATCATGCGCCGCACCAAGGGCCAGGCCAACCCGGCCGTGGTGAACCAGCTGCTGGCTGAAAAGCTTAAATAGCCTTTCTAAGTTTCATCAATTCAAAGGACCCCCCATGACCGAGCATATCCAGTACTCCCCGGAGAAGGACGCCCTCGTCCTGCTTGACCAGCGCTACCTGCCCACGCGTGAGGAATGGTTCGTCTGCAAGACCGTGAAGGACATCTGCGAGGCCCTCGTGGTCATGGTGGTGCGCGGGGCCCCGGCCATCGGCGTCACTGCGGCCTACGGCTGCTATCTTGCCGCGCGCGAAGTGGCCGCGGCTGGCGTTTCCGACTGGAAGCCCGCCCTGTCCGCCAAGCTGGAGGAGATAGCCTCCGCCCGGCCCACGGCGGTCAATCTGCGCTGGGCCGTGCGCCTTATGCAGGGCGAGTGGGCGAAGCACCCGGAATTTTCCCTCGATGAGCTGGCGGTGTACTGGCTGGGCAAGGCCAAGGTCGTGCACAGCGAGGACATCGCCACCTGCCAGGCCATCGGCGCGTCCGGGGCCAGCCTCATCAATGACGGCGACACGGTGATGACCCACTGCAACGCGGGCGCCCTGGCCACGGCCGGGTACGGCACGGCGCTTGCGCCCATCCGCGCGGCAGTGGCCCAGGGCAAAAAGGTCAAGGTCATCGCCAACGAGACCCGGCCCTTCCTGCAGGGCGCGCGCCTCACGGCCTATGAGCTGCACAAGGACGGCATCCCGGTGAAGGTGGCCTGCGACAACGCCTGCGCGCTTCTTATGCAGCGCGGCCTGGTGCAGAAGGTCATCGTCGGGGCTGACAGGATTGCGGCCAACGGCGACGCGGCCAACAAGATCGGCACCTTTGGCGTGGCGCTGCTGGCCAAGGAATTCGGCATTCCCTTCTACGTGGCCGCCCCGGTGTCCACCATCGACCCCGAGACCGCCGACGGCTCGCTGATCCCCATTGAGGACCGCACCCCGCGCGAAGTGACCCACGTGGGGCACACGCAGATCACCCCGGACGGCGTGGACGTGTTCAACTACGCCTTCGACGTGACCCCGGCGCGGCTCATCCATGGCATCATCACCGAGCAGGGCGTTTTGACCGCCCCCTACACGGAGGCCATAGC
>NZ_DATMYK010000350.1:0-5217 GCF_035560995.1 Humidesulfovibrio sp.
AGCCTGTGGGCGGCCATGGGCGAGGAACAGTTCGGCGCGGACGAGCGCCTGCCCTACTGGGTGGAGCTGTGGCCCGCCGCCGTGCTGCTGGCCCGGTTCATCGCCGCCAACCCGGCGCTGGTGGCCGGGCGCGCCTGCCTGGACGCGGGCTGTGGCCTGGGACTCTCGTCCCTGGTGGCGGCCTCTGTGGGGGCGCGGGTGCTGGGCTTCGACTACGAGCCCGAGGCCCTGGCCTACGCGCAGCGCAACGCGGCGCTGAACCTGCGCCTGGGCGAGGCCCGGCCGCTATTCGCCGCCATGGACTGGCGCGCGCCCGCCGTGCCCAAGGGCGGGGCCGAGGTGATCCTCGGCGCGGACATCTTGTATGAGCGCCGCTTTTTCGAGCCCGTGGCCGCGTTTCTGGACCATGCCCTGGCGCCGCAGGGCCGCGCGTTCATCGCCGACCCGGAGCGCGGCGTTTCCGCAGGGGCCTGCGCGCGCCTGGAGGCCTTGGGCTGGCGCGTGGCCACGCCGCACACGGCCAAGGTGGCCCAAGGCGGCCAGAACATGACCGTGCATCTTCGCGAGATATCGCGCAGCAACTCTTCACGAAGCTAACAAGGAAGGCAGACCATGGGAGAAACCATCCGCTTCGGCGTGTCGCTTGATTCCGACCTGCTCGACAAGTTCGACGGGCTCTGCAAGGAAAAGAGCTACCAGACCCGCTCCGAGGCCATCCGCGACCTCATCCGCAGCATGCTGGTGCAGCGCCAGTGGGAGAACTCCGACGGCGAGGTGGCGGGCACGCTGACCCTGGTGTACGACCACCACGCCAGCGGCCTGGCCCAGAAGCTTACCGAGCTGCAGCACGACAGCCACGAGGTCATCCTTTCCACCATGCACGTGCACCTGGACCACCACAACTGCCTGGAGGTGCTGGTGCTCAAGGGCAGCGCGGAGCTCATCAAGGGCCTGGGGCAGAAGCTCATCTCCACCAAGGGCGTGAAGCACGGGCACCTTGTGCTCACCACCACCGGGCAGGAGATCGATTAATGTCCGCATCCGCACAGATGGAAGACGTTCAGAAGCACCCGGCCACGGTCCAGCTGCCCATCGACCGCGTGGGCGTGAAGGACTTGCACCTGCCCCTGGTGGTGCGCGACCGCCAGTCCGGCACGCAGCACACGGTCGCCCGCGTGGATCTGGCCGTGGATCTGCCCGCGGCCTTCAAGGGCACGCACATGAGCCGCTTCGTGGAGGCGTTGGAGAACTGGGAGGAGGAGCTTTCGCGCTCGTCGCTGGAAAAGCTCCTGTCCGACATCTCCGTGCGGCTGGAAGCGCGCCGGGCTTACGCCCGCTTTGATTTTCCGTACTTCCTGCGCCAGTCCTCGCCCAAGAGCGGGGCCAAGGGCCTCATGGGCTATCCCTGCTCGGTCATCGGCGCGTGGGAGGACGGCAGGCTCGACTTCACCCTGGGCGTGGACGTGCCGGTGATGACCGTGTGCCCCTGCTCCAAGGCCATCAGCGACGAGGGCGCGCACAGCCAGCGCAGCAATGTGCGCATCCAGGCGAAGTTCAAGGGGTTCCTGTGGCTTGAGGATCTGATCGAAATCGCCGAACGCTCCGGCTCCTCGCCCGTGTACACGCTGCTCAAGCGCGAGGACGAGAAGTTCGTCACCGAGGCGGCCTTCGCCAACCCGGCTTTTGTGGAGGACGTGGTGCGCGCCGCGGCCAAGGGCCTGTCCGAGCATCCGCGCATCACCTGGTTCAAGGTGGAGGTGGAGAGCTTCGAGTCCATCCATGGGCATTCTGCGCAGGCGTCTATTGAAAGTTCCGTGAAACAGGGGTAAAAGCGATACGTCGACCTTTCCAAAGCCGAAGGGCGACGGGGTAGGCCATGAGCATCGACACCGCCTGGAACATGCAGGGCATCACGGCCCTTGATCTCTCGGCCATGTCGGCCTCGGAGAGCATCGTCAATGCCAGCCAGGACACCAACCGCGACCAGCCCCAGACGCGCACCGACTTCCTGGGCGGTGCCACTCCGCCCCTGCTCGACATCACCGAGCTGACCCTGAGCCACTCCACCGTGTCGGATGGGCCGGGCTTTCCCTTGCACGTCTCCGGCGCGCCCACGGACTACGACTCCGGCATGATCCGCCCCGTGGCCGCCACGCCGGAGGGCGGCCCGCAGGAGATGGCCCAGAACTACCTGAGCGTGAACCAGCTGGACCAATCCTTCGCTTCCAATCTGGCCGCGCAGAACTACACCGACAGTTACCTCGGCCGCATCGTGGACTACACGGCCTAGGCGCGCAGGGAGGGAGCCGTGAGCATCGAAAGCAGCTCCAGCGTGCAGGCCCTTTCCGCCTTTGGCGTGGCCCTGGACGCCACGGCGCACAACATCGCCAACGTCTCCACCGGGAACTACCAGCCCCTGCGGGCGGAGTTCGCCGATGGCCCCGGCGGCCAGGGCGTGCAGGTGGCGGCGGTGAACCGTGCGGGTTCCGGGGCGGAGTCTGTTGGCCCTGGTGCGACAGGCGCAGGCGCTTCGGAAGGCCCCGGCGCGGGGCTCCAGGGCGTCTCCTCTCTCCTCGGGCAGGGGAACGGGGTGGACATCGCCACCGAGATGGTGGGGCTCATGCAGATCGAACGGGCCTATTCGGCCAACGCCAAGGTCATCAGCACGGTGGAGCAGACCACCGGCCGCGTGATGGACCTCATCGCCTGATTCTCTCGCCCTGTGCCGGGCGCTTCCTCCTTACGCTTCCACTACTCGTCGTCGTCCTCCATCATGGCGAAGGAGTCCTGATCGGACTTGCATTTGGGGCAGGTCCAGTCTTTGGGCAGGTCGCAGGAAGCTGTGCCGGGCGCGACGCCGCGCTCGGGGTCGCCCTTTTCGGGCACGTAGATATAGCCGCAGGCCAGGCAGGCGCAACGCATGGTCGTCTCCAAAGTATGCGGTCCGGGGACCGGTTGTGTGTCACAAAGGTCGTTTCCGGCGAAAAGGACCCGCGCAGGGGCGGGCCAAACGTCGGTGCCGGCGGCCAGAAGCTACCCAGGCCGCGCCCCGGCGTCAACACCTGCGGCCCGGCCTTACGGGGCTTGACAAAAGCCTGGAAAGGGTTGAACGTGTGGTCAACTTGACCAAACGGTCAAACGAGGTCCGCCATGAACAACCGCCGCGCACTGCTCGACGCAGCCAAAAGCCTCATCGCCGCCAAGGGCGTAAAGGCCACCACCATCGCGGGCATCGCCGCGCGCGCGGGCGTGGCCAAGGGCCTCCTGTTCTACTACTTCAAGGACAAGGGCAGCGTTGTGCAGGCCATAGCCGAAGAGTTGGACGCCGAGTACATGGCCGCGCTGCCGTCCACGGGCGAGTCCGCCCCGGCCATTGAGCGGCTGCACGCCCTCATTCGGCACCACTTCGATTTTCTTGAGCAGGCGCCGGAGAGCGCCCAATTCCTGTACCAGAGCGCCGCTGCGGACCGTGGCGAACCCGTGGCGGGTTTCTACGGGCACCTGCACGCGCGCATTCTGGCCATACTGGAGCAGGGCGTGGCCGCGGGCGAGTTCCGCGCGGACGACGTGGAAGAGCTGGCCTACATGCTGCTCGGCTCCCTGCATGGAGTGGGGCGGCTCAAGCTGTTCGAGTTCAAGCGCGACTACGATGCGGCCAGACACCTTGCCGCCTTTTACGACAAGGTTCTGTTGCGGCCCCGCGCAGGCGGAGAACATGGCGATTCGTAACAGCACCGCCCCGCTTTGGGGTCGGCGCAACCCTGGTGGACGACGGAAGCCGCCTGCCTGCAATTTCGGGCTCTGCCCGAGGAGGCGATCATGGGGCTTGGTGAACTTGGCGCAATTGCCGGAGTGCTTCTTGTGTTTGGCGTCATAGGCCTGTTTATGTACAACCGCTGCATCAAGCATTAGTCACGCATTCGGTCACACCCGTTCAAAGCCCCTGCGGAAGCTTTTTCGCGGGGGCTTTTTCGCGTCCAGCGCCTGCCGGGTGGCCGAAGGTGTAATCTCTTGGCCGCTGGGTGCCGATAAAGTGGAGAGGACATGGGGCAGCACGCTCCGCGTCGAAAAAAGCGAAAAGGCGAAACGCATGCAGACCGCGCAAGGCGAAACCGGAGCAGGGGCGATGCCCTTCCCTCAGGTTTCCATCGTCATCCCCAATCACAACTACGCCCGTTTTCTGCCGGGCTGCTTCGGCTCGATCCTTGCGCAGCGGATGAATCCCCAGCGTCTGGAGGTCATCTTTGTGGACGACGCCAGCAGCGACGGGTCCCTTGAGCTGGCGCGGGAGCTTTTGCCCGCGATGTCTTTCGGCTGGCACGAGGTCATCGCCCTGCCGCGCCAGGGCAGGCCCGGCCCGGTGCGCAATGCCGGGCTGGCGCGAGCGCGGGGCCAGGCCCTGCTGACACTTGATCCCGATGACGAGCTGCTGCCGGACTTCCTGCCGCGTTGTCTGGCCGCACTGGCCGCGGGGGCCGATGTCGTCTACACCGATTATCTGGTGGAGGACGAGGGCACCCGCATCATGCGCCTGGGGGCGTACCACAAGCTTCTGCTGGCCAATCAGAACATCCTTTCGCCCACGGCGCTGTTTTCGCGCCGGCTGTGGGACAAGGGCGCGCGCTTTCGCGGCGACACCACCTATGAAGACTGGGATTTCTGGATTCAACTGGCGCTTCTGCGCGGGCGCTTCGCCCATGTGGCGCAGCCGCTGTACCGCTACCGGCTGCACGGCGGGAATTATTCCATCGCCGCGCGCCAGGCGGACGCCCTGTCCAAGGCGCACATCGTGCTGGACAACCGGGCGTTCTATCCTTCGTGGACCCAGGCCTGGGCCGAGGGCGTGTTGTATGGAGAGTCCGGAGTCGACCCCCTGGAGCGCGGTCTCATCCCCATCCTGCCGGAGCACGCCGCACGGCGTCTGGCCGTGTAAGCCGCGAAGTCGGAGCTAGCCGCCGGAACGTATGGTCAGGCGGTTGTCCACGGACTTCACGCCGCCGACGGCCTTGGCCATGTCCACGGCCTTGCGCATCTGCTCGCTCTCGCGCACGAATCCGCCCAGGATCACCACTCCGTCAAAGGTCTTTACGTCGATTTGCGTGTTGCTGAAGCTGAAGTCTTTGGCCAAGGCCTGGTTCAGCTCGGTGGTGATGGCGGTGTCCGCAGGGTTGGGGGCGGGGCGCAGGCGGCTGGCCGCCACGGCCAGCACCACCAGGG
>NZ_DATMYK010000351.1:0-3203 GCF_035560995.1 Humidesulfovibrio sp.
CTGCCCGGCCCATGGCCCGCGCCTCGTCCGGATTCCCGAAAAGCCGGCGCGCATTCGCCGCGTAGTCCTCGGCCGTACTGGCCACCAGGCCCGTCACGCCGTGATCCACCAGCTCCAGCTGGGCGTTGTCGCGCCCGTCCCCGCTGGGGTGCGTCAGCACGGGCAGTCCGCAGGCCATGGCCTCGGCAATGACCAGGCCGAAACTCTCACCCGTGTCGTTGGCATGGGCGAGGGCGAATAAGCCGCCATAGAACTCCGCCAGTTCCGCATCCGTGGAAACGGGCGGCAGGAACTCCACGCACGGTGAAAGCCCCTGCCTACCCACGAAATTCTCGGCCTCCGGGATGCCCCCCACGATGCGGCAGTGGAAGCCCGGCACGTCCCGCGCCAGCAGCGGCAGGATGTCCAGGGCCAGGCGCGACCACTTGCCGGGATCGGCGCGGGAGATGCGCCCCAGCACCGGCCCGGCCGGGTGCGGACCATCAGGCAAGGCGGAGGCGAAAAAGTCCGTATCCACAGGATTGTACAGCACCCCGTACTTTGGCCACGCGGGCACGATGGCCGTATGCCGCTCGAAGCGGTCGGCGCAGAAGCGCGAGACGAACAGGTGCGTGTCGATGACCGCTCCCGAAGGCGAAGGGTCGTGCCTGCCGAAGACGTTGGTCTCCACCACAAGGGCGGGATTTCTGGCCGTGTAGGAGCGCACCGGGCGCAGGAATTCCGGCTCCGGCCAGCCTGCCCGGTGCAGGTGGATGATCTGGGGCCGGAATGCATCAAGCGTCTTTCCCAAATCCATGCCGACAAAGGTGGTGCTGCCGCCCGCGCGGATCTGCGCCGCGCGGGGACCATCCAGGGGGCTGTGCGCTGCGGTTTCGAAGCGCGCGGGGTCCAGGTGGCGCAAGAAAAGCTGGGCCACCTTCTCCGTGCCGCCCAGTCCAAGGGATTTGAGCACGTGCAGCACGCGCACCCGGCCTGGTTTTTGCCGAAGCGTCCCGCCGCTCATTGCGCGCTCCCCGGCTCCTGGCACTGGAAGGGCTGGGCCAGCATGGTTTCGATGTCCCCCAGCATCTTGGCGCGCAGGGCGTCGGCCGCGCCCCGGTCGGCCATGGCCATGTCCAGCTGGCGGGTGTGCACCAGCAGGTAGCCCAGGATGCGCAGACGGTCCAGAATGAAGCCGTGGCGGCGGCTCTCGGCCTTGGCGAAGAGATTGTCGCCGCGCAGCTTGGTCTGGAAGTCGTAGCGCTCCAACACCTCGCCGATGAGCTCGGCCCTGAGCACGCGACGGTTCGCGTCGGCCGCGCCGCCGCTGAACTTGAAGCCCGCGTAGGAGTCGAAATCGCCATCGGTGAGCATGGACTCGATGGTGGTGAAATGGAAGCCGAAGCGCGAGTTCAGGCAGGCGTAGCGCTTGGAGATCATGAACACGTTGCGCTCGCCAAAGCCCCCGGCCGCGCCCTCGGCCAGCTCCGGGTTCATGGTGGCCTGCAGGAAGATGTTCATCATGCCCGCGTTGCTCGCCGGCGGCGGCCCGGCCCAGGGCACGGCGCAGATGCCCGCCCAGATGGCCTGCATGGGCGGACTCACGATGTCGGCCAGGTTCACGAAGCGTTCCGGCACGTCGCGGGCGAAGCCGTCGTCCAGGTTCACCACCCACCACTGCATGGGCACCTTGCACACCAGCTGCTTGCTGGCCTGGCTCGCCAACCCGCTCTTGGAGCCAAAGTCGAACATGTCGCGCACGCTCATCTCATGCGCGTAGCGGGTGATGTCGTGATAGGTGGCGCAGGCCTCCGGCCGGAAGTTCTCGCCCTCCGGGTCGGTCAGGTTCAGCGGCAGAATGAGCCGGGTCACCTCGCGCAGGCTCTCGAACACCGGGCTGCCCGCCATCACCGGCGCGGGGGCCTCGCCCTTGGCCAGCAGCTCCTCCACCCGGCCCGCGTACACGCGCCTGCCCAGGGCGTCCACGGTGACGACCTCGCCCTCGGCGAAGCGCGTGGCGGCCTCGGGCACGTCGAACAGCGCGGGCACGCCGAATTCGCGCGCCACATTGGCCAGATGCCCGGTGATGCCGCCCTGCTCCGTCACCAGGGCCGAGGCGCGGGAAAGCAGCGCGGCCCAGCGCGGCAGGGCCATGGGCGCAACAAGCACCCCGCCTTCGGGGAAGCGCAGGGCGTCGATCTCCTTGCGGGCCACGAACACCGGGCCCGCGCCCGCGCCTGCGCAGGCCGTGGTGCCCCCGGCGAAGAGTTCCGTGGCGCCCTCCACGGCCCGGCCGGCCGGGGCGGCGTCCGCATCCGGCGTCACCAGCTGCAGCGGGCGGCATTGCAGCAAGAGCACGCGCCCCTGCTGGTCCACGGCCCACTCGATGTCCTGCGGGCCGCCATAGGCGTCCTCCAGCCTGTCGGCCAGGCGCGCCAGCTCCAGGGCCTGCGCGTCCGTAAGCGAAGGCGCTTCCGCCAGTTCCGGCTCCAGGGCCTCGCGGCGCAGGCCTTCGCCTTCGTCGGGCACGGTGCGTTCGAACTTGCGTTTGACCTCGCGCCGGGCCAGGAAGCTGTCCCCGCCTGCGCGCTCCACAACGAAAAGATCCGTGGGCGTGGTGCCGTCCACAACCGCCGTGGGCAGGCCCCACACGGAGTTGATGAACACCGAGGCGTCGCGGGCGTCCAGCGGATTGCGCGAGTACATGACGCCGCCCGCGCGGGCGTCCACCAGTTCCATGCAGCCAACGCACATGGCCACGTCCTCATCGCGGATGCCCCTGTTCAGGCGATAGGTCATGGCGTGCAGGCTGTGCTTGCTGGCCACGATCTCGCGGTAGGCGTCGAGGAGATTCTCGGACGGGACGTTCAGGAGGCTCTTGAACTGACCGGCGAAGGTGGTTCCGGCGGCGTCCTCGCCCAGCGCGCTGCTGCGCAGCGACACGCGCACGCTGCCCCCGCCCGCCTCGGCGCAGAGCCGGGCATAGGCCCGGGCGATGGCGTCCGCAAGCTCCTCGGGCACGGGGGCGGCCATGATGCGCTGCTGGATGTCGGAGGAGACGCGGTAGCGCGCGGCTATGGCTTCAGAGTCGGCCGGGCCGGTGTCCTCGCGCAGGCTTTGCAGCCGGGCGTTGATCTCGGCCTGCAGGTCGCCCGCGGCCATGAAGGCCTCGTACCCCGCGGCGCTGACCACGAAGCCCGCAGGCACAGGCAGGCCGAGGGCGG
>NZ_DATMYK010000352.1:0-6910 GCF_035560995.1 Humidesulfovibrio sp.
GGCCACCACCACGCGGTTGCGGCCGCCATTCTTGGCCAGATACAGGGCCTGATCCGCCAAAGACACAAGCTCCCGCCCTTGCGCGCCCGGCTCCAGGGCGGCCACTCCGGCGCTCACGGTCAGCCGCACGGCCTCCTTGCACTCGCCGAAGTCGCGCTGCGCCAGGCGCAGGCGGATGCGTTCGGCCAGCAGCGCAGCCTGCTCGCGGCTGGTGTGCGGCAAAATCACCGCAAACTCCTCCCCGCCGTAGCGCGCCGGAAAGTCCGAGCCGCGGAGGCTTTCCAGCAGCAGCGAGGCCGTGCCCCGAAGCACCGCATCGCCCGTCTGGTGGCCGAAGGTGTCGTTGATGGTCTTGAAATGGTCCAGGTCGAACAAGATGAGCGACAGCGGCAGCTCGTAGCGGCCATGACGCTGGGCCTCCTCGTCCAGGCGCTCCTCGAAGCGGCGGCGGTTGGCGATCCTGGTCAGGCCGTCATGGTCGGCCATGCTCTTGACCTGCCGGTACAGCAGCGCGTTGCGCAGGGCCAGAGCCAGATGGTTCACCGCGGCGTTCAGAGTCTGCACTTGGTCCTTGGCCAGCCGCAGTCCCTTCTGGGTCAGGATGGCCAGGCAGCCGAAGCTTTCGCCCCCGGCGGCCAGGGGCAGCATGAGCAAGCGCCCGCTGCCGGGCAGTGGGGTCTGGCGCAGGTTCTTGCCGGGGGTCAGGCAATACTGCCGGTGTTCGGCCACATTGGCGCCGCCCAGGCGCTCGGCCCCGGCAAGCAGCACCCCTTCCCAGGCGGCATGCTCCAACGGAGCCATGCGGCAGTGCAGGTACAGCTCCGCGTCCAGCCCGGGACCGCTGTCGGCCCGGCTCCAGAATACGGCGCACAGCACGTCCACGGGCAGCAGGTGGCGCAGGTCCGTCCTGGCCTTGGCCAGAATGGTGCCCGTGTCGAGGGAAGCCGAGGCGCGGGAAAGCACGCGGTTCAAAAAGCTCAGGTGGTTGCCCTTGCGCGAGAGCAGTTCGCGCTCCAGGGTGATCTCCTCTGTCTTTCGGCGCAGGTCGGCGGAAAGGGAATCCAGCTCGCGCAGGCGTAAAAGGGCGTCGCGCACCTTGTAGCGCGTCAGCGGCAGGCGCACGGCGGTGAGGAAACCCTCGGACAGCACATGCTCGGTTTCCAGGGGCTCGGCGCTTTCCGGCACCAGCAGGATGCGGCGCACGGAATCGACAGCCCGGCAGGAGCGGCGACGGACTTTTGACAGCCCCTCCCACACCTGCTGGGGAATCCAGGCAGCCTGGCTGCGGCCTTCCTGGCCGCGCATCCAGGCCACGGCGTCCGGGGGCAGATTGCGCAGGGCGAACCCCGGCCCGGCGCTTTCTTCAATAAGCGCCGCCGTGTCCGGGTCGAGCCCAAGACCCCACATGATTTCAGGATGTTCGCTTCTGTGCATGACCCAACGCCTCCTGTGACGTACTGCGTAGCAGTTCGTATGATGCAAAAGGCGCTCCAGCGGCAAAGGATGCCGAGACCGTTTCCCCGGTAGCGGGCTTTGACAAAAATCGCCGTCTATGGCTTTGTCTCAGCCATGAGAAAGCCCGGCGTATTCGGCACCCTGGATCCCTTCATGGAAGACGGCGCCATTTTGGGCCGCAGGGTGGCCAATGTCGGCTTTCTGCGCTTCCTGCTGGCGGCTGACCCCTTCGAGGCCTACCACTTCTTCATCGCCGACAAGCCCCTGCGCGACTCCCTGGCGGAAAACCTGGCCCAGCTCGCGCCGGATATCGCCAAGGAGGGCCGCTTCCGGCTCATGGACCGCCGCGAGCTGCCCGCACGCCTGGCCGATACGTCATATTTCTGTTTCCACCAGTCGGACTGCATCAACCACCCCGCGCACATCGCCCGGCTGCGCAACGCCTACAGCGCGGAAATCTTTCCCATCACCGGGCCGGTGCACTCCCTGTCCTACCCGGACTATCCCCAGGCCTTTTTGCGCCACCTGTGGGCCGGGGCCACCGCGCGCGACTGCATCATCGCCACCTCCGAGGCTGGGCGGCTGGCGGTGGAGGGCTTTTTCGCGCACCTGCGCGCGGGCTACGCGCTGGAGCACATCAAAGGCCCGAGCATCCGCCGCGTGCCCCTGGGGCTCGACCCGGACTGCCTGGCCCACCCGCTGCCCACGCCAGCGGAAAAGACCGCCCTGCGCGCACGCCTGGGCCTGCCACAAAACCGCACGCTGATTCTGGTGCTTGGCCGGGTGTCCCACGCCTCCAAGATGGACTTGCTGCCGCTCATCCGCGCCGTGAGCCGCCTGTTCGCGGAGGAGCCCCGCCTCCCGCGCGACTCGGTCTCCCTGGTGGTGGCCGGCTGGGCCGATGAGAACGACCCCTTCCCCCAGACCCTGACCGACATGGGTGCGCGGATCGGGCTCGACGTGCGCCTGGAGCTGCGCCCCGGCGAGCGCCGCAAGAACGACATCCTCGCAGCCTGCGACCTCTTCGTGTCCATCGCCGACAATCCGCAGGAAACCTTCGGCATCACCCTTCTGGAAGCCCAGGCAGCGGGCCTCCCCGTCGTGGCCTCGGACTACGACGGCTACCGCGATCTCGTGGCTCACGGCGAAACCGGTCTGCTGGTGCCCACCCTGGGCGCGGCCCCGGCGGAAAGCGACGACTTCGTGGACCGCCTGGCCCCGCTCTTGTTCGACAACCAGTACCATCTGCTTTTGGCGCAGCGCACCGTGGTCTGCGCGCCGGAGCTGGCCCGGGCTCTAGGCGCGCTCATCGCCGACGCCGCCTTGCGCCGACGCATGGGCGAGGCCGGACGCGAACGCGTGCGCGCGCACTTCCTCTGGCCGGACGTCATCCGCCAGCACCTGGAGCTGTGGGACGAACTGCGCGCCCTGCCCGCGCCGGACATCGAAACCCTGCGCCACGTGCCGCACCCCTTGCAGCTGCCCTATTCCCGCGTGTTCGCCCCCTACCCCACGCGCGGGCTTGAGCCCGGCGACAGGCTCAGACCCGGCCGCACCGGCGCAGCGCTGCTGGGCGGACGCGAGTTCCCGCTGCTCTATGCCGGACTGGACAGCCTGCTGGAGGCCGAGGCCATCCGCAAGCTGGTGTTCCTGGCCCGCAAGGGCGAGACCGCTCAGGCGCTTTCCGGACGCTTCTGCGAGCTCTGCCCCGGCCTGGACGAGGAGCGCGCCGCCTACCACATCCTGTGGGCCCTGAAGCACGACCTGCTGGAGGCCGACTTGTCCGTCCAGCCTAGCCAGTCTGGCCAGGCCGGGACCTAGGCCGCCGCGCATGGGCCGCGTCATCGTGCACCACGCCGCGCTGCCCCACCGGGGTGGGGCGGTGCGCGTGGCCCGGCTGCTGGCCGCCGCGCAGCGTTCCACCGGGCACGACGCCCGCCTGTCCTTCGAGGTGGCGGAGAACGACCCCGAGGCCCTGGACGGAACAGGGGACGCCCCGTCGGATCTTGCTCCAGCCCTCCCCCTCTTCGGCCCCACGCCTCCGGAGAAACTGGGAAGCACCCTCGCCGCGCTCGCCGAAGACGCCCTGCTGCACCTGCACACCAGCACCGACTGGCCGCAAATGCTGGCGGGCCTGCTGGCGGAACTGCCGCCCCGCACCGGCGCGCGCCGCGTCATCCTCACCCTGCACGACGCCACGCCCCTCACCGGCGGCTGCGCCTATCCGCTGGACTGCCCGCATTTCCCGGCCTGCGCCGAGCCCTGCCCGCGCGATTTCCCCGCGGCTCCGGCACGGCAGGCCCAGACCCTGGACCAGTTGCGCCGCCTGGCCCCGCTGCTCGTCAGCCCCTCCGGCTGGCTGGCCGGGCTGGCCCGGCAGGTCCTGCCCGAACTCCCAGTGCACGTCATCCCAAACGGCGTGCCCTGGCCGGAGGCATCCGCGCTGACGCCCAAGGCACTGGCCCGGCAGGCGCTGGGCATCGCACCCGCGGCGCGGGTGGCGCTGTTTGCGGCCCATGGCGGCGCGCGCGCGGCGTACAAGTCCGGCCCGCGCTGGCTGGAGTTTTGGCAGGCCGTGCGCCAGGGCGCGCCCCAGGCCCTGGCCTATGCCGTGGGCGGCGACGAGGCCTGGAGCGGCGACGGCTTGAGCGTCTGGCCCTATGTGGACCGCAACAGGTTGTCTCTGCTCATGCGCGCGGCGGACGCCCTCATCTACCCCACCCTGGCGGACAACCACCCGCTGGTGCTGCTGGAAGCCGCGGCCCAGGAACTGGCCGTGGTGAGCTTCGCCGTGGGCGGCGTGCCGGAGATCCTGCGCCACGAGGAGACCGGGCTGCTGGCGCAGGCGGGAGACGGCGCGTCCTTCATCGGCGCGGCCATCCGGCTGCTGGCCGATCCGGCCCTCTCGCGCCGCCTGGGCCGCGAGGCCCGCGCGCGCGGCGGCAGGCGCTTCGCCGCCGTCCGCATGGCCGCGGACTACGCAGAACGTATTGACTGACACGGGTGACCGCGCGCCGTGAAAAGACGCCACCTGCGACGGGTCTATTGATTGAGGCCCGCGTTTCTCACCCCGGGCCGGCCTCCAAACCCCGCGAAACCAAATAGCCTTTGACGGGGGCCGCCGAATGCCGTATTTGAGCCCTCACATTCGGCACCCTGCCCAGCGCATTGCCATAACAAAATCAGCACGTTCGAGGTTTCAGCATGAGCAAGCTCGCGACCCTGCCCGGTGATGACGTCCGCCAGATCATGTGGCGCTACACCGACCGCTACGACCTGCAGATGGTTGTCCAGTCCGCGCGCGGCGTGGCCCGCGGCCATGTGGCCCGCATGGTGGCCGACGGTGCGCGCAACACCCACGAGTGGGACGAGCGCAAGGACACCCTGCTCGACGCCTTCGACGCCTCCGGCCTCACCGCCCTCTATATGGACACCACCCAGGGCGGGTACATCGACGGGCCCAAGAATTTCGCCCTCAGCCTGACCACCTTCGAACTCTCCTGGGTGGACGCGGGCGCGGCCACCTGCGGCCTGGCCACCAACCTGGCCCTGGCCCCCATCCATGAAAAGGGCACCACGGAGCAGCGCGACCACTACATGGGCCTGGCCTGCCCGGCCGAAGGCCGCAAGACCATGCGCGGGGCCTTCGCCCTCACCGAGCCCCTGCCCTTCGTGGGCGTGGACACCGGCATCCTCACCAGCAAGATCCGCGTGGCCGAGTGGGCCGACGGCCAGGAGCCCCTGCTCCAGGTGGACAAGCGCGGCCGCTTCATCACCGGCATGGACTTCGCCAACTTCGTCACCGCCGCCGTGGTGAGCGATGACCCGCGCATCAAGGGCTCCTGCATGGTCATCCTCGAAGAGGGCGACCCCGGCACCTTCGACCGCGGCGCAGTGACCAAGAAGATGGTGCACCAGCTCTCCAGCACCTGCGACCCCATCATGAGCCTCAAGGTGCCCGCCAGCCGCATCATCGGCGGCTACACCGTGAAGGACGGCGTCATCGTCCCCAACCACTCCCACGCCGAGATCATCGGCAGCGTGTTCCACCGCACGCGCATCCCCGTCGGCGTCATGAGCTCGGCCAAGCTGCTCTCCGCCATCGAGCCCATCATCCGCTACCACCGCACGCGCTTCCGCGGCGGCGACGCCCAGCCCGGCACCCCGCGCTTCGACCAGGGCCTGCAGATGAAGGAAGACGCCTGCCAGCGCCTGGCCGACCTCTGGGCTGTGGGCGAGGCCGGGTCCTCCCTCGGCTTCGACGCCTCCCGCAAGGCCGACCTGCTGGACCCGCTGGAGAAGGAGAAGGAAGCCCGCTTCCACGAGCAGGGCATCACCGGCCCGCGCGCCCAGATGAGCGCCCTTAAGAAGATGGAGCCCCAGGTCCTGGAATACCTCGACCTGCTCTACACCCCCGAGGACAAGCGCGACGCCGCCCGCTTCGCCGAGCTTGAAGCCGACATCTTCGTGCAGTGCATCGTGCTCGACGCCGAGACCAACGTGCTCATCCCGGCCTGCAAGCTGTGGTGCCCGGGCGTGGGCGCGAACATGATGCGCGAGGCCGTGTCCCTGGTGGGCGGCTACGGCGTCACCGAGGACTGCCCCGGCTTCCTGTTCCAGAAATGGAGCGACTGCCAGCTGGAGGCCACCTACGAAGGCCCCGAGGTCGTGCAGCGCCGCCACCTCACCGCCACCATGGGCAATCCCGTGTTCCTGGCCCTCATGGGTCACTGGATCAAGGAACTGGACTCCATGGCCGCCACCTGGCCCCAGGCCGGAACCAAGGCCCTGGCCCAGGCCATGCGCCTGTGGATGTGGACCCTGAACCACCTGCAGAACGCCAAGGACGCCGAGGGCAAGAAGCTCTTCTCCGGCAACCGCCAGGGCGTCACCTTCCCCATGGCCGACGCCATCAGCTGGCTGGTGGCCGCGCGCTCCTTCGTGGACGACGTGCGCGAACTGAAGGTGAAGGGCCCGGAGAATCCGCTCCTGGCCGAAAGCCTGGACGACACCGTGGGCTTCTTCGCCGATCTGGCCACCATGATGAACGCCCGCGCCGCCGGTGAAGTCGCCCGCGTCTGCGCCGAGCTGGTGTACGGTTACACCAGCGCCCCCGAAGCCGGCGAATTCCCGGCCCTGCGCGCGGCCGTGGACGCCTCCCTGGCCGGGGCCCGCCTCGCCCGCGACCGCGCCGGCGAAGCCATCACCGGGGTCATGATCCCGGAAGCGCTGGACTATCCGTTGTAAGCCCGCTGTAAGAAGAAGGCGAACCGGGGGGACACCTTTCTGAAGAAAGGTTCTCCCCCCGGACCCCCTTTCCAAAGACTTTTCAGGGGGTGCCGCGGCACTTCCCACGAGGCCTCTCCAAGCGAAATGCCCCTGACGCGCCTTGCGCGTCAGGGGCATTTCGCTTGGCACGCGGGTCCAGGGGGTGCATACCCCCTGGCGGGGTTCA
>NZ_DATMYK010000353.1:0-3383 GCF_035560995.1 Humidesulfovibrio sp.
GATTTAATACAGCAACGCAACTTGGCCCGATTCTTGATATTACCACAGCGATTCAGCGAACGCTGAAGGCCGGTGGGCGCCGGGACTCCTTTGCAAGTCGCGACCCCACTTGATTGGCCAAGGCAGTTGGCATACGGTGGACCGGAGCATGCACCACCTAAACAGGGAAGCTGGTCGCTTTTCTCACATTATTGCCAAACGAACCCCAACGCCACTATTTACAGGAGTCAGCCACCATGAGCGGAATCCAGGCACGCTTGAACGCCATCTCGGCAGTGATCAACTACAAACCGGCCCATGCCCCCCTGAACTTCCACGACACCAAGCCCACTGAAATTTTCGGCTCCAACGTCTTCAACGAAAAGGTCATGAAGGACCGCCTGCCCAAGGCCGTCTACAAGTCCCTCAAGAAGACCATCGAGCTTGGCGAGAAGCTCGACGCGTCCATAGCTGACGTCGTCGCCAACACCATGAAGGACTGGGCCATCGAGAAGGGCGCCACCCACTTCACCCACGTGTTCTTCCCGCTCACCGGCATGACCGCTGAAAAGCACGATGCCTTCCTGGTGCCTGATGGAAAGGGCGGTGCCCTGGCCGAATTCAGCGGCAAGCTCTTGATCCAGGGCGAGCCCGATGCCTCCAGCTTCCCCTCCGGCGGCCTGCGCTCCACCTTCGAAGCGCGCGGCTATACCGCCTGGGACGTGACCAGCCCGGCCTATATCCTGGAGAATCCCAACGGCACCTTCCTGTGCATCCCCACGGCCTTCGTGTCCTGGTCCGGCGAGGCCCTGGACAAGAAGACCCCGCTGCTGCGCTCCAACCAGGCCCTGAACAAGCAGGCCAAGCGCGTCCTCTCCCTCTTCGGCGTGGAGACCAAACTGCCCGTCACCTCCTTTGCCGGCCCGGAGCAGGAATACTTCCTCATTGACCGTAATTTCGTGTTCTCCCGCCCCGACCTGCTCATCGCGGGCCGCAGTCTCTTCGGCGCCAAGCCGCCCAAGGGCCAGGAGTTCGAGGACCAGTACTTCGGCGTGGTGCCCCGCCGCGTGCTCTCCTTCATGATGGAGGTTGAGCGTGAGCTGTTCAAGCTTGGCGTTCCCGTGAAAACCCGCCACAACGAAGTGGCCCCCAGCCAGTTCGAAATCGCGCCCATTTACGAGATCGGCAACTTGGCCACCGACCACAACCAGATGGTCATGACCACCCTGCGCAGCGTCGCCAAACGCTACGGCATGATCTGCCTGCTGCACGAGAAGCCCTTCGCCGGCATCAACGGCTCGGGCAAGCACCTCAACTACTCCGTGGGCAACGCCGAACTGGGCAGCCTCTTCGATCCGGGCGAAACTCCGCACGACAACGCCCAGTTCCTGGTGTTCTGCGCCGCCGCCATCCGCGGCCTGCACAAGTACGGCGCCATCCTGCGCGCCACCGTGGCCACCGCCTCCAATGACCACCGCCTGGGCGCCAACGAGGCCCCCCCGGCCATCATGAGCATGTACCTGGGCGAGCAGCTGGCCGACGTGTTCGACCAGATCAAGAAAGGCAAGCTCAAGAATTCCAAGAGCAAGGGCGTCATGAGCATCGGCGTGGACACCCTGCCCCCGCTGCCCATGGATCCGGGCGACCGCAACCGCACCAGCCCCTTCGCCTTCACCGGCAACCGCTTTGAATTCCGCGCCGTGGGCTCCTCGCAGTCCATCGCCGGCTCCCTGGTGGCCATCAATGCCATCATGAGCGAGTCCCTGGACTACATCGCCACCGAGCTTGAAAAAGCCACCAAGGGCGACCCCAAGAAGCTCAACGCCGCCGTGCAGACCCTGCTGCAGAAGATCGTAAAGGAGCACGACGCCGTCGTGTTCAACGGCGACGGCTACTCCGACGCCTGGCACAAGGAAGCGGCCAAGCGCGGCCTGCCCAACCTGAAGACCACCCCCGAGGCCCTGCCCGTGCTCGCCTCCAAGGAGTGCATCGAGCTGTTCACCAAGTACGGCATCCTCACCGAGGCCGAGCTGAAGAGCCGTGTCGAGATCTACCTTGAGCAGTACGCCAAGACCCTGATGACCGAGGCCAACCTTGTGATCCGCATGGCCACCACCATCATCTTCCCCGCCGCCATGCGCTACCAGAGCGAGCTGGCTTCTGCCTGCGCCAATCTGAAGGCCATCGGCCACGATTACAAGATGGGCACCCTTGAGGACGTGACCGCCAAACTGCGCGGCATGCAGGTCGCCGTGGCCAAGCTGGAGAAACTCATGGAGCACGAGGCCAAGGACACCCACGCCGAGGCCAAGCACCTCTGCGAGAAGGTCCTGCCCGCCATGAACGAAGTCCGCACCTTCGCGGACGCCCTGGAAGCCGTCGTGGCCGACGACCTCTGGGCCCTGCCGAGTTACCAGGAGATGCTGTTCATCCGCTAAGCGGACGAAACGCTCCAAACAATCAAGGCCGCCCCTTCGGGGGCGGCCTTTTTTGTTTCAACGCGCTGCGCTATGCGCAGGCTTCATGGAAATGGAGAAAAAGCCTAACGCTCGGAGGGAAGCGGCAAATCAAGAGGCGGATACTCTTGCCAACCAGGTCCGTCGAAATGCCACCACTCAGTGGGAAGCGGCTCAAAACCTTGAGCCGCCATGGCCTTCTCCAGCAGCAGGCTGTTCTTGCGTGCCTCCGGGCTGGCGCTCACGTCATCGCGGTGGGCCTTGGTGGAAAAATCATCGTAGCCGGTGGGCATGGGCAGTTCAACGCCGCGCACATCCACCAGGGTCACATCCACCGCCGCCCCTTTGTTGTGGCGGGAGCTCTTCACGATTGCGCCGTTTTTGCGCACAGGCTCAAGCACGTAGCGTTCGTCAGGCATGATGCTCCAGAACCGCTCCTGAACGGAGAAGGGACGGTAGCAGTCAAACACCTTGAGGCCAAGGCCTTGCCGGAGCAGGTCGGCCTGCACCTTCAGGAGCCTCTCGGCAATTTCGGCGCGCAGGTAGCAGCGCGCGGCAGGATAGACCTTCTGGCCTGTGAAGTTGTTGTCCGTGGCGTAGCGGATGTCGAGAACGATGCTCTTGTCGAGTCGGGAAGGCTCCACGAAACCGGCAGCACTCAGGGCCGCTTCTTCCGCACCATCTGCAAGGCCAGCGGAACAAAGTCCCAAAAGCCCGAACAGCAGGCATAAGACAAAGCTCGCTCTTTTGCCTGCCTGCGGTTTTACGCTAGAAATGAGAGGCGCTGCACGCATGGCGCGCTGGCTGGACAAGGTGCGCGCTACTTCTTGCCGCGCTTCTTCCAAAGCTCCATTTCCTTCATCTTCTTTCTGCGCTCACGCTGAAGGGATTTGCAGACAAGGGGCATGCCCTTCTTGTAGCCGTACTTTTCGCGGTACTCCACCGGCG
>NZ_DATMYK010000354.1:0-10286 GCF_035560995.1 Humidesulfovibrio sp.
ACGTGCTCTTTTGCTAATCCTCAAGATTCGGCTTCGCGTACAGCTCTCCGCCAAAGGCGTCATTGATGACCAAGAGCGGGAAGTCCTTCACGGTCATCTCGCGCACGGCCTCCGGGCCCAGCTCGTCAAAGGCGATGACCTTGCTGGCGGTGATGCACTTGGACAAGAGCGCGCCCGCGCCGCCGGTGGCGCCGAAGTACACGGCCTTGTGCTCCTGCATGGCCTTTTTCACCTCGTCGGAGCGCTTGCCCTTGCCGATGGTGGCCTTGAGGCCCAGGCCGATGAGGCGCGGGGCGTAGGCGTCCATGCGGTAGCTGGTGGTGGGCCCGGCAGAGCCGATGGGACGGCCCGGGGGCGCCGGGGAGGGCCCCACATAGTAGATGGAGGCGCCCTTCAGATCGAAGGGCAGGGCTTCGCCCTTGTCCAGCAGGTCCACAAGCTTTTTGTGGGCGGCGTCGCGGCCGGAGTAGATGATGCCGTTCAAAAGCACCACGTCGCCCGCGCGCAGCTTCTCGATGTCCGCATCCTGAAGCGGGGTGTTGAGGGAATACGTGGGCATCAGAATTCCACCTCCTCGTGCCGTGCGCTGTGGCACTGCACGTTGACCGCCAGCGGCAGGCTGGCGATGTGGCAGGGGGCCATGGCGATCTTCACCGCCAGGCAGGTGTAGCTGCCGCCCAGGCCCATGGGGCCGATGCCCAGCTTGTTCACCGCGGCCAGCAGTTCGGCCTCCATCTCGGCCACCTTGGGGTCCGGGTGCACGTCGTCGAGCTTGCGCAGGAGCGCCTTCTTGGCGATCTTCGGGGCCTGCTCGAAGTTGCCGCCGATGCCGATGCCCAGAATGATGGGCGGGCAGGGGTTCGGCCCGGCCTCGGCCACGCGCTGCACCACGAACTTCTTGATGCCTTCCCAGCCCTGGCTGGGGGCCAGCATGGTCACGCGGCTCATGTTCTCGCTGCCGCCGCCCTTGGCCATGTAGCTGATTTTGAGCTTGTCGCCGGGCACGAAGTCCACGTGGATGATGGCCGGAGTGTTGTCGCCGGTGTTCTTGCGCTCCAGCGGATGACAGGAGCTTTTGCGCAGGAAGCCGTCTTTGTAGCCCGCAACCATGCCCTCGGTGATGGCCTTGTTGATGCCGCCGGGGACGAACACGTCCTCGCCCAGCTCAACATAGAAGATGGCCAGACCGCAGTCCTGGCACAGGGGCAGCTTGGTCTCATACGAGAGGTCGGCGTTTTCCAGCAGCTGGCGGAAGATCTCCTTGCCGGCGTCCGTGGTCTCGTTCTTGTAGCCTTCCTCAAACTTTTTGCGCACGTCATCGGGCAGCTTGGTGTTGGCGCTCACGCACATGCGCGCCACGGCCGCCGAGATGTCCGCCGCCTTGATTTCTCTCATGGCGTCTCCTTTGCTCTCCGGTCAGCCGGGCTACTTGCCGAAGAAGTTTTTAAGGGCGGTGATGCCCATCTTGCGGCGCAGGAAGCCCAGCTGGTCCTGCAGGGGCATGTGCTTGGGGCACACGTCCTCGCAGGCGAGCAGGCCCATGCAGCCGAAGATGCCCATGTCGTTGCCGATGATCTCGTAATAGTCCTGTTCGGTGCGTTCGTCGCGCGGGTCGATGAGGAAGCGGCCCACGCGGTTCAGGCCTGCCGCGCCCAGGAAGTCGGGGCGCAGGCGGGCGGTGCCGCAGGCGGCGACGCAGCAGCCGCACTCAACGCAGCGGTCCAGCTCGTAGATGGCCTCGGCCACGTCGTTTTCCATGCGCTCTTCCGGGGCGTTGGGATCGAACACCTTCTTGGTGTGGATCCACGACTCCGTGGCGTCGTACATCTCGCGGAACCAGGAGCCGGTATCGACCGAGAGGTCGCCCACCAGCTGGTACACCGGCAGGGGCAGCAGGGTGATGTCCGCGGGCAGGTCCTTGATCTTGGTGTGGCAGGCCAGGCCCGGGCGGCCGTTGATGACCATGCCGCAAGAGCCGCAGATGCCCGCGCGGCAGCAGAAGTCGAACTGCAGGCTCGGGTCCTGCTCCTCGCGGATGCGGTTCAAGGCGATGAACAGGGTCATGGCGTCCGTCTCCTCCAGGGAGAAGGTCTCCATGTGCGGAGTGGACTCCGGGTCCTGCGGATTGTACCGGAAGATGTTGAATTTCAGTGCTCTGGCCATGGCTTACCCCTTCGTCTCGGCTTTAATGATCTCGCTCTTGCCATAGCCGCGGTCTCCCGGCGGAATGTGGAAGATCTGCGTGGCGTCTTCGTAAGCAAGGGTCGGCAGGTCGTCCTTCTCGCTCTTCCAGTAGGCCAGGGTGCGGGAAAGCCAGTCGCGGTCGTTGCGCGCGGTGAAGTCCTCGCGGTTGTGGCTCCCGCGCGATTCCGTGCGCTTGAGGGCTCCGTAGGCCACCATGAGGGCCATTTTGACCTGGCCTTCAATCTTGAGGGCGGCTGCGAGTTCCGGGTTCACGCCCAGGCCGTTGCTCTTGAGGCCCACCTTGCGCGCACGCTGCAGGATCTCCTGCAACTCGGCCACGCAGGCGGAGAGGCCCGCGTCGGTGCGGAAGATGTTCGCGCCCTTGTGCAGGCTTTGCTGCATGGCCAGGCGCACTTTGAACACGTTCTCGGTTCCCGCCTTGCAGCTGATGACGTTCTGGATGCGCTCCTGCTGCTTCTTCACTTCCGCGTCGATGACGGCGGAATTGAAGGTGACCTCGGCCCCTTGCAGGAACTCGGCGATCTTCTTGCCCACGATGCCGCCGGCCACGACGGTTTCGGCCAGGGAATTGCCGCCCAGGCGGTTGAAGCCGTGCATGTCCCAGCAGGCGGCCTCGCCCACGCTGAACAGGCCCTTCAGGCCGTACGCGTGGCCGTCCTTGTTGGTGCGCACGCCGCCCATGCTGTAGTGCTGGGTGGGGCGCACGGGAATGAGCTGGTGGATGGGATCGACGCCGAGGAACGACGTGCAGATCTCATACACCTCGCGCAGCTTGCCGGTGATGTGCTTTTCGCCCAGGTGGCGGATGTCGAGCCAGAGGTGCTCGCCGTAGGGGCTTTTTACGCCCTTGCCCTGGCGCATGTGATGCGTCATCCAGCGGGAGACCACGTCGCGGCTGGCCAGCTCCTGCTTTTCGGGCTCGTAGATGTTCATGAAGCGTTCTTCGTTCACGTCGAGGAGCGTTCCGCCGTCGCCGCGGCAGCCCTCGGTGACGAGGATGTCCGTGGGCACGATGCCCGTCGGGTGGAACTGCACCGCCTCCATGTTGCCCATGGGCACGATGCCGGTGTTGATGGCCGGGATGTGGCCGCCGCCGTCACAGATGACGGCGTTGGTGGTGCAGGGGTAGATGCGCCCGAAGCCGCCGGAGGCGATGGTGGTGGCCTTGGCCAGGTAGACCTTGAGTTCGCCCGTGCGCAGGCAGCGCGCCACCACGCCGAAGCAGGTCTGGCCGTCCTGGATGAGCGCTATGGCTTCGGTCTTGTCGTGCACCTCAACGCCCAGCTGGGCGCAGACGTTGTCGACCGTGAAGAGCACGCTGTGGCCCGTGCCGTCCGACACGTAGCAGGTGCGCCATTTGGCGGTGCCGCCGAAGTCGCGCGCGGTGATGAGCCCGCGGTTCTCTTCCTTTTCTTCCTTCTCGAACTGCTTGCCGCCCTTGAAGTACATGCTCTTGCCGGGCACCACGCGGTTCCAGGGCACCCCCCAGTGCGCCAGCTGGCGCATCTCGATGGGGGCGCGGTCGGCGAAGAGCCGGGCCACTTCCTGGTCGCAGCCCCAGTCGGAGCCCTTCACCGTGTCGGCGAAGTGCACGTCCGGGCAGTCGCCGTCGCCCTTGGCGCAGTTGCCAAGGGCCGCCTGCATGCCGCCCATGGCGGCCGAGGAATGCGAGCGCCGCGCGGGCACGAGGCTCAGACAGATGGCGGAGAAGCCCGCCTGGGCGGCCTCGATGGCCGCGCGTTCGCCGGCCAGGCCGGCGCCGATGACGAGTACGTCGGTGTAGATTGTCTGCATCTTGCCCACCTATCCTTTCAGGAACCAGAAGCGGATCAGCGTCAGAACGCCGATGGAGACCATGATCAGGGTCAGCAGGTTCTCGCCGCGCTTAAGGCCCTTGCGGCCGCTGCGCTGCACAAAGCCCCACTTCACCAGGATGCGGTAGAAGCCGATGCCCACGTGCAGCTCCACCATGGGCAGAAGCACCAGGTAGAACAGGATCCACGCGCCGCTTCTGATGCGCTCCGCGCTCTTGATGGCCGTGATGGGCAGGTCGGAAAGCACCACCCACATGTGGATGGCGCCCATGACCAGGATGACCATGGCGCTGACGGCCTGCACCACCCACAGCCAGGTGTCGGTGTGGTGCAGCATTTTGGCGTGTTCCCAGATGGTCTTCTGGCCTTCCAGGCGGAAGGGGATCTTCCGCGCGGCAAGGACGAAGTGCGCCAGGAACAGCAGGAAGATGAGCGGGCCGCCCACCTGGGCCATGCCGGTCTTCTCGAAGAACTCGGCTATGGCGTTCATGACGTCCGGGCTGATGACCACGCTGGCCACCAGCATCATGTGCGCCCACATGAAGCTGATGAGCCCTGCGCCTGAGAGCATCTGCGCCCAGTCCAGCACGCCGTCCAGGCGGCGCGCGTTCAAGGTGGGATGGTTCGCCGTCAAAGGAAGGGACATATATCCTCCATGCACAAGGTTCTATTAAACGAATGCCGTTGCTAGACTTTTTTGACGTGGACTTCGGCGGCCACCGCGCCGTCGAGGATCTCTTCCGGGGCGTCCTCGGCTTCGTCGCTGGTGCCGGAGAGGGCCTTGTTCAGGGCGACGACGTCGAGCGCGCCTTCCCACTTGGCCACCACGATGGTGGCGATGCCGTTGCCGATCAAGTTGGTGATGGCGCGCGCCTCGCTCATGAAGCGGTCGACGCCCAGGAGCACGGCGATGGAGGCGATGGGAATGGTGTGCAAGCTGCCCAGCGTGGCCGCCAGGGTGATGAAGCCGCCGCCGGTGACGGCCGCCGCGCCCTTGGAGGTGAGGAGCAGGATGCCCAGCATGTACAGTTCGTCGCTCAAAGAGAGCGGGGTGTTGGTGGCCTGGGCCAGGAACACCGCGGCCATGGTCAGGTAGATGCACGTGCCGTCGAGATTGAAGGAGTAGCCCATGGGCAGGGTGAGGCCGACGACCGAGCGGTTGCAGCCCGCCACTTCCATCTTGGCCATCATGCGCGGCAGGGCGGACTCGGAGGAGGAGGTGCCGAGCACCAGCAGAATTTCTTCTTTGATGAAGCAGAGGTAGCGCCACAGGCTGAAGCCCGCCAGTTTGCAGACCACGAACAGCACGCCGAAGATGAAGATGATGCACGTGGTGTACACGCCGGCCATGAGGTACATGAGCTGCTGCAGGCTGGCCACGCCGTGGGCGCCCACGACGTAGGCCATGGCGCCGAACGCGCCCATGGGCGCGAAGAACATGATGTAGTGCACGACCTTGAACAGGCCCTTGCTGAATTCATCGATGAACTTGGTGACGTTCTTGGCCTTTTCGCCCAGGGCGGAAAGGGCCAGACCGAAGAAGATGGAGAAGAACAGCACCTGGAGGATTTCACCCTTGGCAAAGGCGTCAACCACGTTGGTGGGGATGATGTTCAGGATGAAGTCCACGGTGGAGAGCTTCTTGGCGCTGCCCGCATATTTTTCGACCGCGCTCATGTCCATGGTGGACACGTCGAGGTTCATGCCCACGCCGGGCTGGTAGGTGTTCACCACCACCAGGCCGATGACCAGGGCGAGCAGGGTCATGGTCCAGAAGTAGAGCATGGCCTTGATGCCCACGCGGCCCACTTTGCCCATGTCGCCCATTTTGGCGATGCCCACGACGACCGTGCAGAAGATGATGGGAGCGATGATCATCTTGATCATCTTGATGAAGGCGTCGCCAAAGGGTTTCATCTGCGCGGCGATTCCGTCCTTGCCGGGGAAGAACACGCCCAGGGCGATGCCGATGCAGATGCCCATGATGACTTGGAAATAAAGAGACTTATAGAAAGGTTTCTTCACCGGTGCGTCTGCCATCCCCCTGCTCCTTGAACCGCCTTGCGGCGGTGCCTGGTTGTGCGCGGGGCCGGGCCCCTCGCGACGTTGTGGCCCTCGGCGGGGCCTCCGTGCTTGCGCAACCTGCCTGCGCGGCCGTACGCGGACCGTTGTGCAGGATGTGTGTGTGCAGCGGTCTGTTTGAGCAATAGACGTGCCATCCCTGTTGAGGCTTTTCTGAGCTTGGATGATAGTCCCAAGGAGATTTTATTTCAATAGGTTGTGCTAAAAATCTGCATGCCGGCGCGCAGGCGGCACAGGGCGGAAAGTGGGGCACGCGCCACGGGTGTGGCGCCACACATGCGTGGCGCCACATGTTTTCTCCCGGTGCAGCTGGGGAAGAATCAGGAAATTTGATGCTTTGCCATGTTGCGGTACAGGGTGCGCCGGTCCACGCCGAGCAGCCGGGCCGCCTTGGCGCGGTTGTCGCCCGCGTGGGCCAGGGCGCGGGTGATGTCCTCCCGCGTGAGGCCGCTTTGCACCCCGCGCCGCTGCGCGGGCAGGGCGGAGAGCAGGCGCGGCAGGGCCTGCCCCTGGCTGAAGCGCAGCAGATCCGCGGGCAGGTGGGCGCTGGTTATCTCGCCCCCGGGGCAGAGGATGCAGGAGTGCTCCAGGGAGTACTTGAGTTCGCGCACGTTGCCCGGCCAGGGGTAGGTCATGAACAGGCGCATGACCTCGTCCGAGCATTTGGTGATGCGCTTGCCGAAGCTGGCCTGGAAGTGGCTGATGAAGTGCGTCATCAAGAGCGGGATGTCCTCGGTGCGCTCGCGCAGGGGGGGCAGTTGGATGACCATGACCTTGAGGCGGTAGTAGAGATCCTCGCGGAAGAGGCCCTGGCGGATCTTTTCCAGCAGGTCCACGTTGGTGGCGGCCAGCACGCGCACGTTGGCCTTGCGCGTGCGCGAGTCGCCCACGCGCTCGAACTCCTTGCGCTCCAGCACGCGCAGAAGGTTCAGCTGGATGCGCGGGGAGATGTCGCCGATTTCGTCCAGAAAGATGGTGCCGCCCTCGGCGGCCTCGAAACGGCCGATCTTGTCGCGGATGGCCCCGGTGAAGGCCCCGCGCATGTGGCCGAAAAGCTCGCTTTCCAGCAGGCTTTCAGACAAGGCCGAGCAGTTGACCTTGATGAGCGGGCCCTTGCAGCGCGAGCCGCCGTAGTGCAGGGCCTCGGCCACCAGCTCCTTGCCCGTGCCGGATTCGCCGGTGATGAGCACCGTGCTCTCCACGTCGGAGAGCTGGTCCAGCACGGCGTAGATGTCCTGCATGACCTTGCTTTTGCCCACGATGCCCCGGTGGCTGTGCAGGTCGGTCAGGCGCTTCTCCAGGTCGGCCAGGCGGGTTATGTCGCGGATGACCAGCACCGCGCCCGCGAAGTTGTTGTCGCGGTCCAGCAGGGGCGAGCTGTTGATGATGACCACCTTGCCCGGAGCGTGGGTCTGGCATTCCACCCGGTGCTCGAACACGGGCTTGCGCGTTTCCAGCGTGGTGCGCAAAACCGTGAAGCAGGCGCGCTTGCACGAGCCGCTGACGCAGGACAGGTCCTTGTCCTGGCGCAGCTCGGGCCCGATGCAGCAGACCTCGGACAGGGCCCGGTTGGTCTGGATGATGCGCATGTCCGTGTCCACGGTGATGATGGCGTCGGGGATGGAGCGGAACACCGCCTCCAGGCCGGAGCGCAGGCGCTCCTTCTCCGCGTGGATGGCCTGCATGGCGCGCTCGGTCTCCACCCGGTGGTTGATGTCCTGGACCATGGGCAGCAGGTACAGGGGGCGGCCGGAGGAATCGCGCACGATGCCCGCGGAAAGGTGCACCCAGACCTCGCGGCCGTCCTTGGCGATGTAGCGCTTGTCCTGCTCCCAGGAGTCGATTTCGCCGCGCTTCACGCGGTCATACTGGCGCAGGCTCTCTTCGCGTTCGTCCGGGTGGGTGATGGCCGCGAAGGTGATGCTCTTGAGCTCTGCTTCCGTGTAGCCGGTGATGCGGCAGAAGGCCTCGTTGGCGCGCAGGAAGGTGTTGTCCAGGCTGACCATGGACGCCCCGATGGGCGACTGGTCGAAGGTGTGGCGGAACTTCTCCTCGCTCTCCTTCAGCGCCCGCTCGGCCTCCTTGCGGGCCGTGATGTCGATGTTCAGGCCCTCGATGTACAGCAGCTCGCCGCTGGTGGGGTCGCGCACCTCGCGCGCGGTGAGGGAGATCCAGCGGGTGCTGCCGTCCTTGCAGATGAACTGGGTCTCGAAGCCCTTGATCTGCCCGGTCTCGCGCAGGACGCGGAAGAGCGTGTCGCGGTCGGCCGGGTCCACGTAGAGCTGGCTGCGCAGGTCCTTGAAGTGGGCGATGAGCTCCTCGGGCGAGTCGAAGCCCAGGATGCTGGCCAGGCCGGGGTTGACCATGAGGTAGCGGCCGCTCTTGGTAGACTGGAACACGCCCTCGATGACGTTCTCGAAAAAGCTCTGGTAGCGGGCCTCGGCCCTGCGCAGCAGGGAAAGGTCGGTGACGGTGAGGATGAGCCTTCCGCCGTCCTCGCGCTCTACCAGGCGCGAGGCCAGCAGCACGGGCACGGCCTGGCCCTGCGCGCCGGTGATGCGGCATTCCACGCCGCTCACGCCTTCCAGCAGGTCGGCCAGATGGAATTCGCCGCGCGGGAACAGCGCCTCCAGGCTGGGCAGGGCGCAGCCGCCGCACAGCATGGCCCGGGCGCGGTCGTTGGCGGTGATGATCTCGCCGTCGGCCGGGTTCAGCACCAGCACGCCCGCGTTGACCGCGTTCAGCAGGTCGGCGTTGTCCGGCAGGGGCGCGGTGGCGTCTGGCGAGGCCTGGCGCATGGAAACTCCTAGGGCGCGACGGGTGCGTCGAGCAGGTGCAGCAGCTCCCGGGGCTCTGCGATGATGCGCAGGGCGCCGTTCTCCTTGAGCTCGGCTTCGTCGCGGAAGCCCCACAACACGCCCACGGGCAGCATGCCCGCGCCGCGAGCGGTCTTCATGTCCGTGGCCGTATCGCCCACGAAGACGATGGAGCCGGGCGAAAGCTCCAGCTCCTGCGCCAGGGCCAGGGCGCCTGCGGGGTGCGGCTTGTTGGGCACTTCCGGCCGGGCCCCGCGCACATGGGTGAAAGGCCGGCCGGGAAAGAAGGCCTCGACGGTCAGGTCGGTGTACACCTGGGGCTTGTTCGAGAGCACGCACACGGGCAGGCCGCGCAGGCGCAGGGCCTCAAGCAGCTCCTGCACGCCCTCGTAGGGGCGGGTCTTGTCCTTCCAGCGGCGCTTGTACTCGGCCGAGGTGAGGGCCGTGGCCTCCTTGAGGGTGGCCGGGTCGCGCCTGCCCTCGGGCAGCATGCGGCGCACCAGTTCCTCTATGCCCAGTCCCACGAAGTAGCGGTAGGCGTCGTCCGGGTGGGCGGGCAGGCCAAGGGCCGCCAAGGCGGCGTTGCCGGAGTCGGCCAGGTCGGCCAGGGTGTCCAGCAGGGTGCCGTCCAGGTCAAAGATGATGGCGCGCGGGAGGGTGCTCATTCCGGGGGGTCCTCTTGGGCGTTTGGGCGCTGTGCGCAAGGGTTCTCGAATCGCTTAGGCAGTACACCCATAGGCCATGCGGCGCAAGCGGGCGCATGTTTTGCGGACTGGACTGCGGGCGCGGGCCCTTGCGTCTGCCCCTTGTCCTGCGGGCCTTGCCCCCGGGCGGGTATCGTGGCATGAGCGGGCATGGCCAAACCCTTTGTGTTCCGCCTGGAAAAGGTGCTGGAGTACCGACGGCAGCTGGAGGACCAGGCGCGCATGGCCCTGGCCGAGGCCCAGGCCCGGCACGACGCCCAGCAGAAGCTCCTGGCCGAGGTGGAAGCCATGCTTGCCGCGCACCTGGAAAAGGGCTTCGGCGACGCGGCCACCCAGGCGGATATTTGGCTGTGGATGCGCTACCGCGAGGCCCTGGAGCGCGACGTGGCCGCCGCCATCGTTGAGCTGGATAGGCTGGCCTCGATTTTGCAAAACTGCCGCCAAGAGGCCGTGCTCCGCTCCAGGGAAAAGAAGCTCCTGGAAAAACTCAAGGACAGGCAGGCCGGGAAACACCATGTCGCAGCAAACCTCGAAGAGCAGAAAGAGTTCGATGAAATGGCCACGCTTCGCCATAAGCCCCAAGATCGTTAAGGTCCTGCTGGCGCTTTCGGTGGTGGCCGCCCTCAAGCTCACCGTGCTTGGGGCCCTTGGGCTGGACCTCTGGC
>NZ_DATMYK010000355.1:0-17009 GCF_035560995.1 Humidesulfovibrio sp.
GGTGGACAAGATGAGCATGGACTTCAGGGGCGACCCCTCGTCCGCGCTGCTCGAAGTCCTCGACCCCGAGCAGAACTACGCCTTCAACGATCACTACCTGGACCTGGACTACGACCTGTCCAAGGTCTTTTTTATCACCACGGCGAACACCCTGGACTCCATCCCCCTGCCCCTGCGCGACCGCATGGAGATCATCCGCCTGCCGGGCTACCTGGAGACGGAAAAGCTCAAGATCGCCAAGCAGTTCCTTCTGGGCAAGCAGCGCGAGCTGCACGGCCTGAGTGAGGAGCAGCTGAACGTCTCCGACAACGCCATGCTTGAGGTCATCCGCCGCTACACACGGGAGGCGGGCGTGCGCAACCTGGAGCGCGAGATCGCCGCCGTGTGCCGTAAGGCGGCCATGAAAATTGTGGAAGACAAGAGCATAGAGACCGTGGCCGTGAACAAGCAGAGCATCGCCACCTACCTGGGCGTGCCCAAGCACCGCCACGAGGAGCGCGAGGAAAAGTCCCAGGTGGGCGTCACCACCGGTCTGGCCTGGACGCAGATGGGCGGCGAGCTGCTGCTCATTGAAGTTGTCCTCATGAGCGGCTCCGGCAAGGTGGAGATCACCGGCAAGTTGGGCGAGGTCATGCAGGAGTCCGCGCGTGCGGCCCTGTCCTACCTGCGCTCCCGCTCGGACCTCTTCGGGCTCAAGCGCGACTTCCACAAGGAGATCGACATCCACGTGCACGTGCCCGAAGGTGCAACGCCCAAGGACGGCCCCTCGGCCGGCGTTGCCCTCACCACGTCCATCGTCTCGGCCCTGCTGAACATCCCCGTGCGCAACGATGTGGCCATGACTGGGGAGATCACCCTGCGCGGCCGCGTGCTGCCCATCGGCGGCCTGCGCGAGAAGCTGCTCGCGGCCCATCGCGGCCTGGTGGGCACGGTGTTCATCCCGGCGGAGAACGAGAAGGATCTGAAGGAAGTGCCCGAGGAAATCCTGAAGGACCTCAAGATCATCCCCGTGGAGACCGTGGACACGGTGCTGGAGCAGGCCCTGGAGTGCACCAGCTCTGAAGCTCTGTTCTGCGGGCGCGACAACATCTCGCCCCTGAGCAGTCTGTTGGTGAAGGAAGAATACAAGCGGCCCACGCACTAGACGACGCCGAACGCGAAATGAAAAAAGGCCGGGATCGCTCCCGGCCTTTCTTTTTGGCTCAGCCCCGGCGCCTACTTGCCCAGGTGCTTCAAGATGTTGTCCTTGATCCAGTGCTCGTCCCACCATTCCGTGGGGCTCACCTGCAGGCCGCCCACGATCATGCCGAAGTGCAGGTGGTCGCCCCCGGCCAGACCGGTGACGCCGGTCTTGCCGATGGTGTCGCCCTTCTTGACCTGCGCGCCCTTGGCCACGGCTATCTCGCTCAGGTGCGAGTAGAGGCTTTGCAGGCCCAGGCCATGGTCAATGATGACGCAGTTGCCGTAGATGCCGAAGAACTCCGCGAAAACGATGCGGCCGGAGTTGGCGGCGGGCACCGGCGCGTTGGCCAGGCTGGCCAGGTCCGCGCCCATGTGGGTCTGGTGGTCGATCTTTTCGCCCTTGTAGTAGTAGTCGCGCTGGTCGCCGAAGCCGGCCTTGGGCGCGGCGTTGGGCAGGCGCAGGAAGGGCCCGGACCAGAGCTGCGTGGGAGAGGTGTCCTCGGCGACCTTGAGCAGCTGGGCCTCGTTCTGCTTGCGCAGTTCGGTGTTCACGCGCTTGTAGATGTCGAGGGGTGTCTTTTCGGCCGGGTACAGAGCTGTGTACTGGCTCATCTTGTCGTTCAGAAACTCGTCGGGAATGTTCAGCTTGTCGGCCTTGAAGGCCTTGGGAATGGCGAGGACGGTCAGTGTGGCGGTGGCCTCGTTGCCGGCCTTGTCGCGGGCGATGACCTTGGGTTTGAATTCGGAAGGCGGCATGTCGTAGGGCATGGCGAAGTAGCATACGAACTCGCCGCCGGGCTGCTGGAAGGCCGGGAAGAAGCGCTGGCCCACGGCCACGCCCGTTTTCTCAACCGGCTTGGACACGGTGTAGCTGACCACCGCGCCGCCGCCCTGGTTCACGTTGTGGATGCCCGGGGTGACGTTCAGCCTGGGGGGCGAGAAGTCCAGCGTCAGGTTCTGCACCAGGCTGGTCTTGCCGCGGCCCAGGAAGGAGAGCAGTGCGTTGTCACGCACAGTGATGGAGAGTTCCAGCGGACCTTCCTTGAAGCCGCCCTCGCGCGGGAGGCGGAAGTTCTCCGTATGCGCAAGCTGCTTGTCCGGGAAGCTTTTGCGCAGCACTTCCACGCGTTTGCCGTCTTGGGTGGCGGTGATGACGCATTCCTTCAGCCCGGCGCGGCTTGAGGTGAGACTTAAGCTGAAATCAGTGGTGTACGAAGCTGCTCCGGTTTGCGGAGTAAGCGTGAGCACCGGGGCTCCGCCATCGCGCAGGAACACGTAGGCCACAAGGCCGATGAGCAGCAGGACGAACAGGGCGCCGACCGTGCGGGGCAGGGCGCTGGAATGCTTCTTTTCCACGGGAAGTGCTTTCATTTTCTCTTTGGGTGACTGAAGGTTGTGGGAGGGCGTGCGCTTTCCGACGCGGACCGGACCGAGTCGGGCTATTTTCTTGAGGATGCCGGAAGGAGCTGCCGAGCGTTGGAAGCCTCTGTGCTCAGCCCTTGTTGGCCTGCCCCGACACTTCTGATTGGTCAGGCTTCTCAGCCTGGTCCATGGCGTCGAGCAGCTGGATGGTGAGCTGGAGGAAGTCGGCCTCTGTGACGATGCCCACAAGCTTGCCGTCTTCCACCACCGGCAGGCAGCCGTACTTGTGATTGTACAGAATGTGCGCGGCCTCGCGCACGGTCTGATCGGAGGAAAGGGTCCGCACGTCGGTGCGCATGATCTCCTGCAGGGGAATTCCCGCGTCGATCTCGTCCTGGGTGGCGGGGTCGATGTTGGCCAGGTGCGAAATGGTGTTGGCCAGCACGTCCCGGTTGGTAATGAGCCCACGGAAGACATTGTCAGAGGTGGTGATTGGCACGTGGCGGATGCGTTTCTTGTCCATCAGCACCCGCGCGCTTTGGAGGGTGTCCGTTTCACGCAGGGAGTAGACGGGCGAGGTCATGAGTTCGCGGATCTTGAACATGGGAATCTCCTCAGCGTTCAGGGTGCTCCAGCTGGTTCCGGGGTGTGGCTGCGATTGTTAAGGGAATGGGCAATTGTGTCAAGAGCGGGCTTGTCCATGTTGACTTGACGGGTGAAATCTGGTCAGCACGCGTGACACAAACAAAAATGCGGCGAGGCAGGAGAACACGGCATGCGAGTGGACCCGAAACGACAGCGCGAGCGCATGGTGAACGACCAGCTGAAGGCGCGCGGCATCAGCGATGCGCGCGTGCTCGCCGTCATGGGCGAGCTGCCGCGGCATCTGTTCGTGGAGGAAGCCATGGCCGGTCGCGCCTACTCGGACAGTCCCCTGCCCATCGGCGAGGGGCAGACCATCTCCCAGCCGTACATCGTGGCCCTTATGAGCGAGCTGTTGCAGGTGGGGCCCGGGACCAAGGTGCTGGAGATCGGCACCGGGTCCGGCTACCAGGCGGCCGTGCTGGCCAAGCTCGGGGCCGACGTGCACACGGTGGAGCGCATTCCCCGGCTGTGCGCCAGCGCGCGCGAGCGCCTGCTGTCTCTTGGGCTGTTCAACGTCCATGTGAAGCTGGACGACGGCACTCTGGGCTGGCCCAGCGCCGCGCCCTTTGACCGCATCATCGTCACCGCAGGCGGGCCGGAGGTTCCGCCGCCCCTGGTGGACCAGCTGGGAGAGGGCGGGCGGCTGCTCATGCCGCTGGGCGGGGCCAAACGTGCCCAGAGCCTGGTGCTCATTGAGAAGACACCGGCCGGGGTGGTGCAGACCGACCTGGGGGCCGTGGCCTTCGTGGACCTGGTGGGCAAGCACGGCTGGTAGGCGCGCGCATCCCTGCGGGCCGCAGGGGCTTTTCCGCGATTTACACGCAGGCTGAAATCGGCCATACTTCCTTTTTAGCGGCTTGCGCCGCAATCTCAAGACAATGGAGTGTGCAACGTGAGTTCATGTTCTGGAGGTTCCTGCTCCTCTTCATCGGGCGAGGGCAATGCCAAGATCGCCATGCAGGACCAGCTCATCACCATGACCCTGGAGCGCATCCGCTACAAGCTGTTCGTCATGAGCGGCAAGGGCGGCGTGGGCAAAAGTTCCGTGTCCGTCAACATCGCGGCGGCCCTGGCTGCGCGCGGCTTCAAGGTCGGCCTCATGGACGTGGACATCCACGGTCCCAGCGTGCCGCGCCTGCTTGGCCTTACCGGCCAGCTGGAGCCGGATCGCGGCAGCCTGGTGAAGCCCAAGAAATACAACGACAACCTGCATGTGGTCTCCATGGAGTCGCTGCTACTCGACCCTGATCAGGCCGTGCTCTGGCGCGGTCCCATGAAGACCTCGGCCATCCGCCAGTTCATTTCCGATGTGCAGTGGGGCGACCTGGACTTCCTAGTGGTGGATTCCCCTCCGGGCACCGGCGACGAGCCCATGACCGTCCTGAAGCTCATTCCCGAGGCTCTCGCCGTGGTGGTCACCACACCGCAGGAGGTTTCCCTCGCCGACGTGCGCAAGGCCATCAACTTCCTGCAGTACGCCCAGGCCAACATCCTGGGCGTGGTGGAGAACATGAGCGGCTTGGCCTGCCCGCACTGCGGCCAGTCCATTGACCTGTTCAAGAAGGGCGGCGGCAAGGCCCTGGCCGAGCAGTACGGGCTGGAGTTTCTGGGAGCCATTCCCCTTGATCCTACCACCGTGGTCGCGGGCGACCTGGGCACCCCGGTGGTGCTGATGGAAGGCGACTGCCCGGCCAAGACGGCCCTGCTGGAACTTGGCGAACGCGTGGCCGCGGCCGCGCAGACCAGCCTGGAGGCCGCCTCCACCGTGCACAGATAACCGACCAGGAAGCGGGAGACGCAAGGCCCATGCCCATGCCTTTGAATCTGGCCAACATGCTCACCCTGGCGCGCATCCTCGCGGTGCCGGTCATTGTTGTGCTGCTGTACCTGGAGCAGCGCTACCAGACCGAGCTGTTCGCGTATGTGTCCTTCGCGGTGTTCGCGCTGGCCTCGTTCACGGACATGGCCGACGGCTACATCGCCCGCCGCCAGAACCTCATCACCAATCTGGGCAAGTTTCTTGATCCCCTTGCGGACAAGCTGCTCATCGGCTCCGTGCTCATCATGCTTGTGGAGCTTGGCTGGGTGGAGGGCTGGATCGTAGTGGTCATCATCTGCCGGGAGCTTGCCGTCACGGGTATGCGCGGTGTCGCGGCCGACAAGGGCGTGGTCATTGCTGCGGACCGGTACGGGAAACTGAAGACCATCGCGCAGAGTCTGGCTTTGGGGCCTTTGTTGGTGCATTATCCCCTGTTCGGAATAGACGTTGCCGCCGTCGGCATGTACATCCTGTATGTGGCCCTGGCGCTTACGGTTTTTTCGGGCGGGAATTATCTGTACAATTTCTACAAAAACTGGTTACAAGCTGAATGACCATGCGCTGATGCGCGCGGCGGCACGTTTCCGGAGCAGATGATGAACAGGCCACACGACAGCAACATGGCACGCATCTCCAACTGTCTCGAGACCATTCTGGAGCTTGAGCCGGAATTGGAGAAGATCGAACTCGGCAAAAGCCTGCTTGAGGAATTCGACGTGCTTAAGGACTTTTTGCAGCGCATCGACACAGTGACCTTGAGTGAAGACGATGTGGAGCGCGTTGAAAGCGCCACGGCCAACTTCCTTGAGGAACTGCGAGGTCCCCTGGCCAAGATGCGGCCGGGTAGGACCCTTGCGCCGCGCTTGCAATAAGAGGCGCTAAGCATGGCCCGCCGCATTCTGCTTGGCTTGCTCATCACCGTGAACGTGGTGCTGTTGTTTCGCCTCATTTGGAGCGATCACGGCGTCATCGCCTACATGAACATGCGCAACCGCTCGGTTAAGCTGGAAAATCAGCTTCGAGAGGTGGACGCCAAAAGCCTTGAACTGAGCAACGAGATACGCCGCCTCAAGACAGACCGTGCTTACCAAGAGATGGTCATCCGTGATCGTATGAATTACGTGAAGGAAAATGAGGTGTTGTATATCTTCTCCGGCAGGACCGACGTAGCCCAGGGGGCCGTGGACGATGAGAAGAAAGATTGAGTGGTACCAAGAGGTACTGGCGCTTGAACCGGGTTCGCGCATCTTTTTCCCTCTGGCCAAGCTCTTTGTGGAGTTCGGCCAGCTGGACGACGCGGAAAAGACCCTGAGGCAGGGGCTCGACCGCCACCCGGACTCCATGGAGGCCCGGCTTCTGCTCATTCAGGTGCTCATGCGCTTGGAGAAGCTGGAGCAGGCCCAGGAACAACTTCAGGCCGTCATAAAGCCGCTGGAGCGCTATCCTGCATTCTGGTCCCTGTGGGCCCACCAGACCTCGGACAAGGACCGCGACTTCGCTGTGTTCCTCATGCTTGTGGCCTCGCACTTCACCGACCGCCCGGTCAAATGGACCGATGTGGTCATCGAGGGGCTCGGTCCGCTCACGGATCGGCTCATCGGGCCGCTCAAGGACTCTGCGCGCAAGGCGCGCGAGCAGTCCCAGGTGCGCAGCACTCTCAAGGAAGGGGCTGGCCCCGCGCCCGTCTGCGACGCGCCGGATGCGCCATATTCCGGCCCGGCCCCGGATGCCGGCAGCTTTCGCACGCGCACCATGGCCGAGCTTCTGGCGTCCCAGGGTGATTTCGGCGGCGCGCTTGGCATTTACCGCGAACTGTGGGGCCGCGCCCTGGACGAGCGCGAGAAGGCCGACCTCACGAGCCGCATCAAGACCCTTGAAGCCAATCTTGCCGCAGCGCCGTCTGTAGAGGCAGGCCCCCAGGTTGCCCCCGGCGAGGATCCTTTCGGCAAGCACGCCAAGAACCGTCTCATGAGCACCCTGGAAGCCCTGGCCGCGCGCCTTGAGTCTCGCATCCAGGCCTGACATAGGACCGAGGTCACTCAACGATGTCCATACGTCTTTTCTCCATCCGTCGGTGCCGCGCGCCGCGCCGCACCGACGTTTTCGTCTTGGCCGCAGTTGTCTGCGCCCTGGCAGCCCTTTCTGGCTGCGGGGCCATAGGACCCGGCTGGGACAACAGCGCCAGCAGCGTGCGTTCCACCATGCGCGAGACGCGAGACCTCATCAATCCCGCGCCCAGCATCGACGTGAACCGCTACAAGTGGGATAATCCGAACCAGGAGAAGCTGTCACTCCTGTTCTCGCCTGTGGACGCCAAGGTCATGGCGCTTTCGCGCTATGTCACCAGCATCGACTACCGCCCCACGGATGAATGGCTCGACGCGCTATTGCAGCGTTTTCCCTGGGTGGACGGGGTCATCGTGGCCGACCAGACGGGTGACATCCTGGTGCGCAAGCCGCCCGTGCCTCTGAAACGTTTCAGCGAACCGTTGGTGTTCGAATCCATCTGGCGCGAGACCCTGATCAAAACCGTGGTGGACTACACGCCCCTCGGTCCTGAGCTCTACTTCGGCATGCCCAACTTCGAGGGGCCGGAATTCAAAGGCCTGCACGTTGTGAGCTTCGACCCGCGCGTGCTGTTCACCTTCTGCCCGCAACCGGAGGAGCTGGTCATCGTCGATCCGCGCGCAAAGAAGCTCTGGATCTCCGGCGAGGTGGCCCCGGCCGGCGCGCAGCAGCTGACCGAGCTTCCCTGGACCGAAATCATGAAGGAAAAGATCCAGGGCACGGTCAACGTGGGCGACAAGCAGTTCACCTGGCTGGCGCGGTTCATCGGGCGAGACCTGTTCGTCTATGCCACGGAGAGCGCCAACGCCAGCTTTGAGGACAAAGGATTCGCCCTGCCGTTCTTTGGCGGAAATTGGTAAACAGGACTGCGGCGCAACGCTCGCGGAGGAACCCTCATGTCCCAGCAGATCACCGTCACTGAACACCTCCTGCTGCACCAGAAGCAGGTGCCCATGGCCACCGGTCGCTTCACGCGCCTGTTCAACGAGCTCATCCTCTCAGCCAAGATCATCCACCGCGAGGTGAGCAAGGCGGGGCTGGTGGACGTGCTGGGCTTCACCGGCGATATCAACGTGCAGGGCGAAGAGGTTAAGAAACTTGATGAATTCGCCAATCGCGTGCTCATCCACCGCCTCTCGCGCTGCGGGGCCCTGTGCGCCATGGCCTCTGAGGAAAACGCCGACATCATTGAGATTCCCGATGGCCTGCCCACGGGCGACTACTTTGTGATCTTCGATCCTCTGGACGGCTCCTCGAACATCGACGCCAACGTGAGCATCGGCACCATTTTTTCCATCTACCGGCGCAAAAGCCCCAGCGAATCGCGCCTGCTTGCCAGCGACTACCTGCAGAAGGGCGCCGACCAGGTGGCCGCAGGCTACATCCTGTACGGCTCCTCGTGCATGATGGTCTTCACCACCGGCGACGGTGTGAACGGCTTCACCCTGGATCCCAGCGTGGGCGAATTTCTGCTCTCGCACCCGAACATCCGCATCCCGGAGCAGGGCAGCATCTATTCCGTGAACGAGGGCTACTACCACTACTGGGACAAACCCACCCTGGACGTGCTGGCGCACTTCAAGGCCGCCAGCATGACCCGCAAGAAGCCCTACAGTCTGCGCTACATCGGGTCGCTGGTGTCCGACTTCCACCGCAACCTCGTGTACGGCGGCATCTTCCTGTACCCCTCTGACAACCGCGACCCGAACAAGCCCGGCGGCAAGCTGCGCCTGATGTGCGAGGCTGCGCCCATGGCCTTCATCGTGGAGCAGGCGGGCGGCTTGGCCATCGATGGCACCCGGCGCATCCTGGACATCGTGCCCGAGCATCTGCACCAACGTGTGCCGCTGTTCGTGGGCTCCAAGCTCGATGTGGAGAAGGTGCAGGAAATCTACGCCGCGACGAAACAGGCGTAGTTCCGTGCTGGTCCTGGGCGTCGAGACCTCCTGCGACGAGACCGGCGTCGCCCTGTTGCGCGATGGCAGTCTGCTGGCTGAGTCCCTGGCCTCGCAGACGGATATCCATGCCGTGTTCGGCGGTGTGGTGCCGGAGATCGCTTCGCGCGAGCACCAGCGCATGCTGCCGGTGCTTTTCCGGGACCTGCTGACAAAGACCGGCGCGAAGCCGGCGGACATCGACGCCATCGCCGTGGCGCGGGGGCCTGGCCTTTTGGGCAGCCTGCTCGTCGGCCTCTCTTTCGCCAAGGGACTGTGCCTGTCCACGGGTGCCGCGCTTATCGGCGTGGACCATCTGCACGCACACCTGCTGGCCCCGGGCCTGGAGCAGGAACTGCGCTTCCCGGCCCTCGGGCTGCTCGTTTCCGGCGGGCACACGCACATCTACCGCATGGATTCCCCAACCGAGTTCCGGCTCTTGGGCCGCACCCTGGACGACGCGGCGGGGGAGGCCTTTGACAAGGTGGCCAAGCTGCTTAACCTGCCGTACCCCGGCGGCCGCTATCTGGACGACCTGAGCCAGGGCGTGGAGCCGGACAGGCGCCTGTTTCCCCTGGCCTACACGCACAACGACAACCTGGACTTCAGCTTCAGCGGGCTCAAAACGGCCGTTGCCGAGTACTTGGCCAAGCGCCCGCACCTGGCCTATGCCGCCATGCCCGAGGCCGACGCCCTGCGCGCGGGCGGGGCGCTGGCCCTGGCCCCGCATCCGCAGGAGCTGGCTCTGGCTGCGGCCTCCTTCAATTTTGCAGTGGCCGAGACCCTGCGCATCAAGGTTGAACGCGCGCTCGACCGGGAGCGGGGCATTGTCTCGCTGGTGGTGGCTGGCGGGGTTGCCGCCAATTCCCATGTGCGCGCGGCCCTGCGCGGCCTGGCGCAAGGCCGGGGGCTTGCTCCTTGCCTGCCCAGGCCCGCCCTGTGCACGGACAATGCGGCCATGATCGCCCACGCCGGGTGGCTGGCGCTTCTGGCCGGGTACCGCCACGACCTGGACCTGGAATCCGTGCCGCGCGGACGCGCCGTGCCCCGCGACTGGAAGCGCGTGGAATCGGCCGTAGAGGGCTTGCAGCTTGACAGATCAAGGGCGGAGAACTAGTTTCATGAGAATGCGGCATGGCCTTCATCCCCTGGGCCTGTTTGCTGAAACTGAGTTGAATCTAACGACACTATCGAGCGAAGGAGACAATATGGCTACCCAGGTGACTGACGGCAATTTCGAGCAGGAAGTTCTCAAGAGCGCTGTGCCCGTTCTGGTTGATTTCTGGGCCCCCTGGTGTGGTCCTTGCCGCGCCATGGGCCCCATCATCGACGAGCTGGCCACTGAGTTCGAGGGCAAGGTCAAGATCTGCAAGATGAACGTGGACGAAAACTCCGCCAGCCCCAGCCGTTTCGGCATCCGCGCCATCCCCACCCTGATCCTGTTCAAGGACGGTGAAGTGGTGGACCAGTCCACCGGCGCCGTCTCCAAGAGCAGCATCAAGGACATGATTGCCAAAAAGGTCTAGTGACCCCATGAAAAACTACGACGCTGTCGTCATCGGCGGTGGGCCTGCCGGGCTCACCGCCGCATTGTATCTCGCCCGGTCCGGCGTGAACGTCGCCCTGGTGGAGAAGCTCTCCCCTGGCGGCCAGGTGCTCATGACCGAGGAGATCGAGAACTATCCCGGTTTCCCCAAGGCCGTGAAAGGCTATGAGCTGGTGGACAAGTTCGTGGAGCATCTCGCCACGTACGACGTCCCCCGGCATTCGGACGAGGTCAAGAGCATCACCCCGCAGGACGGCGGCTACGTCATCCAGGTGGGTGACGAGACGCTCTTCGCCAAGGCCGTGCTGCTGTGCACCGGCGCGCGCTACAAGCACGTTGGCACTCCGGGAGAGGACATGTACCTCGGACGCGGCGTGTCTTACTGCGCCCTGTGCGACGGCAACTTCTTCAAGGGCAAGACCGTGGCCGTCATCGGCGGCGGCAACTCCGCCCTGGAGGAGTCCTTGTACCTGGCGCGCCTTGTGGACAAGCTTTACCTCATCCACCGGCGCGACGAGTTCCGGGGCTGCAAATGCTACCAGAACAAGTGCGAGATCAATCCCAAGATCAAGATCCTGCGCAGCACGATTGTGGATGAAATCAAGGGCGACCCCTTCAAGGGCGTAACCTCGGTGGCCCTTACCGACGTCAAGACCGGAGCCAAGAGCGAACTGCCCGTTGACGGCGTGTTCGTCTTCGTCGGCTTCGAGCCTGTGGCCTCTTTCGTGCCCGCCGACCTTGACCGCGACAAGGCCGGTTTCGTGAACACCGATTGTGAGATGCGCACCAATCTGCCCGGCTTCTTCGCCGCGGGCGACGTGCGCAGCAAAAACTGCCGCCAGGTGGCCACAGCGGTGGGCGATGGCGCCACCGCCGCCACTGCGGCCTACGCCTATCTGGAAAGCCTGAATGCCTAAGCGCCTGCTCGCGGTTCTTCTTCTTGTGCTGGTTCCGCTGGTCTCTTCCTGCGGACTCATCGACTATTACTTTCTCCCCCCGCCGGAAGACACCGCGCAGGAACTCTTCGAGTCCGGCATGGACTACATGAAGGAGAAGCGCTACTCGCGCGCCTCGGAGAATTTCCTCAAGCTGAAGGACCGTTATCCCTTCAGTCCGTTGACGCCCAAGGCGGAGGTCGCCCTTGGCGACGCCTACTTCCTGGATGCCAAGTACCTGGAAGCCTTGGACGCCTACAAGGAATTCGAAACGCTGCATCCCAGCAGCCCGCAGATTCCCTACGTGCTGTTCCAGATGGGCATGAGCAATATGAATCAGTTCAGGACCATCGACCTGCGCCAGGACAACGTGAAGGAAGCCCTGGAGATATTCTACCGCCTGGAGGAGTCGTACCCCAAGTCCGAGTTCTCCGAAGCAGTGAAACAGAATATCTACAAGTGCCGCAAGATTCTGGCCGAACATGAAATTTTCGTGGCTGACTTTTTCTGGCGCACCCAACAGTACGGCGCGGCCTGGAACCGCTATCTGTTCATCCTGGAGAACTATGCCGACGTGGTGGAGTTCAAGGATTACGTGAGGAAGCGCGCTGAATATTCCTACTTCGAGTATCAGAAGGTCTTGTCCGAAGAAGAACGCGAGCGCGTGCAGTGGACCTGGAAGCGCCTGCTCAAGTGGCTCTAGCGTCTTCACAGCCCGAGGAGCCGCTGCGCCATGGAGTTATGCATTCCCGGTTCGGAGCCCAGCCCCTGGGCTTTCCCTGCATGGCTTGAGGATCATCAGCTTCCCGACGCCCGCTTCGCCAAGGCCTATAACGCCCTGGGTGACCAGCGGCGCGCGCTGATCAAAGGGCTCATCGCCCGGCACTATGTCCTGACGCCGCCCAACGGTCCGGCTTCATCGAGCAACACCCGGCGCTATGACCTCCTGGAGCACACCAGCCTTCGGGAGCCCGCGCCCTTTATGCTGCTGCTGCTCGACGGCCTGCTGGACGCGCCCGCCCTGTTTCTGTCCGCCCTGTTGCCCGCCCTGTGCGCCCGGGTGCCCCAGGTCTTTGTGGCGCGCCTGGGCCAGCGCTCCGCCGTGCCTGATGCTCTACTGGCCTCCTGCGAACTTTGCGGCCAGGAGCGGCTTGCGGCCCTGGGCCCCATGCTGGTGCAACGCCTGGTGCACGAATGCGCGGCCAGCGGCGAGCCCGGCTTGGTGCTGCACCCGGACACGCCGGAGTTCCGCCGCCTGCTGGGGCAGAAGGAGCTGCGCCAGGTTCTGGACGCCTCGCCACTGCGGCTGGTCCCTTTGCGCGCACCGCGCGTGTGTGCCATCTGGCGCGACAGTTCCATCGACCTTCCGCCGGAAGATGTGGCCCTGCTGTATGGCGCATTGTCCTTTGAGACCGGGGGAGCGGTGCCGGGCATGCGCAGCCGCACGGCCCCGGATGAAGACGCCTTGACGGTCTTCTGCGAGATCCGGCGCGACCTGCTGCTTGCCCCGCCCGCGCATGCAGGCCAGCACAGGGCCGGGCTCACGGCGAGCGGCGAGTGCCTGGGCCTGTGGCGCTGGCCGGAACTGCACCCAGGGCTGTTCGAGCAGGAGCGCCAGATTTTTCTCTCCACCTGAGGCACTCCCGGAACCTTCTCCAACAGGCCCTACGGCGCAGGCGGCAGACCGTGAGCAAGAAACCAATCTCTTCGAAGTACCTGCACAATATCCGCAACATCGGCATCATCGCGCATATCGACGCGGGCAAGACCACCCTGTCCGAGCGCATCCTGTTCTACGCCGGGCGCATCCATCGGCTGGGCGAGGTGCATGAGGGCACGGCCACCATGGACTTCATGCCCGAGGAGCAGGAACGCGGCATCACCATCGCCTCGGCTGTCACCTCTTGCCAGTGGCGCGGCTTCACAGTGAACCTCATCGACACCCCGGGCCACGTGGACTTCACCGTCGAGGTGGAGCGCTCATTGCGTGTACTGGACGGAGCAGTGGGCGTGTTCTGCGCGGTCAGCGGCGTGGAGCCTCAGTCTGAGACTGTCTGGCGCCAGAGCGAGTCCTATCACGTTCCCAAGCTGGCCTTCGTGAACAAGATCGACCGTCTTGGCGCGGACTTCGCCGCCGTGCTCGACTCCATGCGCGAGAAGCTGGGCGCTAGGCCCCTGGCTGTGCAGGCCCCGGACGGCGAGGGCGCGGACTTCCGTGGCGTGTTCGACCTGATCCGCATGGAGCGGCTGGTGTTCGACGCCGAGAGCCGCGGCGCGGAGTACGAGCGCCTGCCCTTGAGCGCAGCCGAGCGCGAGCGCGTGGCCCCCTGGCGCGACGCCATGCTGGAGACCCTGTCCGACTCGGACGAGGGCATCATGGACGCCTATCTGTCCGGGCAGGACATCGCGCCGGAGACCATCGCCAAGGCCGTGCGCGAGGCCGTCATCTCCCTCAAGCTTGTGCCCGTGCTGGTGGGCTCGGCCCTCAAGAACGCGGGCGTGCAGCCCCTCATGGACGCCGTGTGCGACTACCTGCCGAGCCCCCTGGAGGCTCCAGTGCAGGCGGGTGTGGCCCCGGCCACGCATCTTCCCAAGAGCTTCCCGGCCGACCCGGAGGCTCCGCTGGCCGCGCTGGTGTTCAAGGTGGTCATGGAGTCCGGGCGCAAGCAGTCATTTTTACGCATCTATTCCGGCCACCTGACCGAAGGCGAGACAGTTTTGAACGTCACCCACGGTAGCGAGGAGCGCGTGGCCCGGCTGTTCCGCCTGCACGCCGACCGCCGCGAAAAGATCGAGGTGGCGCGCGCAGGCGAGATCGTGGCCGCCGCGGGCATGCGCTTCGGCCGCACGGGCGACACCCTGGCGCGCAAGGACGAACCAATTCTTTTGGAGCAGATAGCTGACTACAAGCCGGTGATCTCGCTCGCCATAGAGCCCAGGAACGCCGAGGAGTCCGACAAGCTGGACGAAGTGTTGCAGCGTTACTTGCTGGAGGACCCGACCTTGACCGTGCTGCGCGATGCGGAGACGAGCCAGGTGGTGCTTTCCGGCATGGGCGAGTTGCACCTGGAGGTGCTGCTTGAGCGCATGGCCCGGGAGCATGGCCTGAAGCCGCGCACGGGCAAGCCGCAGGTTGTCTACCAGGAAACCATCACCGCCAGGGCCGAGACCCAGGAGGAATTCCACCGCGAATTGGGCGAGGTGCTGCACTACGGGGCCGTGCGCCTGGCGGTGGAGCCTTTGCCGCGTGGACAGGGCAGGGGGGTGCAGTTCGAACTGGATCCAGGCAAGTATCCACAAACTTGGCTTGATGCCGTGGACGAGGGCCTGAACGATGGCCTGGCCTGCGGCGTCATTGGCGGCTACCCGGTGCAGGACCTGCGCCTGCGCGTGCTGGACATGCCACGGCGCGAGGGCGAATCCAGTGCCGCGGGCTACCGCATGGCTGCGGCCATGACGCTCAAGAGCGCACTTTCTCAGGCCTCGCCCATGCTGCTTGAGCCCATAATGTGGGTGGAGGCCAGCGCGCCCGACGCCTTCGTGGGCGAGGTGGTGGGCCTGCTTGGCGCCAAGGGAGCCAAGATTGAGAATATCGAGGACCGGGGTGGGCAGAAGCTGGTGCAGGCCTTTGCCGCCCTGCGGCAGATGTTCGGTTTTTCCACGGACCTACGCTCTGCCACGCAGGGGCGCGCCTCTTTTGTAATGAAATTCGCCAAATTCGACGTCCTTGCCTAAGCTCGGCGCGGCCTGGGGCCGATATTCAAGAGGGGCGATGGAACGCATGCATCGCGTTGCATTTTTCCCCGTCTGGGGCTAGGGTCTGTAGCGCTGGACATGTGCCGTTGCAACGGGTGCGTCCGGCCTGCATTTTTTTTGGGATTACGATCGGCGGCTTAGCCGATCACAGCGCCATGAACCGGTGGGTAGAGAGTCTGCCGTGAGGAGCCTCACGTGATGTCTGACGACGAAAGCCGCGCGATTTTTCGCGAGGAGGCCCTGGACCTCCTCGCGGAACTCGACTCGACTTTGCTGGAGCTGGAAGCCAGCCCCCACGACATGGACCTGGTGAACCAGGTGTTCCGCGCCCTGCACACCATCAAGGGCTCTGGCGCCATGTTCGGTTTCGACGACATCGCGGATTTCACCCATGCCCTGGAAAGTCTGTTCGACAAGGTGCGCAACGACGAGCTCGTGGTCACCCGCGAACTCATCAGCACCTCTTTTGCCGGGCGCGACCACATCCTCGGCCTTCTGAACGGCGTGGACGAGTTCGGCAACGGCACGACGGAGAAAGGCTTGGCCATACAGGCCGAAGCGCGCCTGCTCATGTCGGGGAAAAAGATGGCGCCTGCGGCGCATGTGGAGGCGGCACCAACCTCTACGCCAGTGGCGGCGCCTCCTGAAACCCCGGCGGAAATACCCCAGGAGGACGTGCAGGAGCCCCAGGAGGATGTTTCGACGGAACCGTCCACCTACCGCATCCGCATCTGCCCGCGCGATTCCAAGGTTGGCAAAGAGCTGAACCTGGATATGCTCTTCAACGACCTGCGCTCCCTGGGCGAGTGCTCGGTGCGCCTGGACGAGCGCGCCCTGCCGGAGCTCTCCGGCCTGGATCCGCAGACCTTGTATCTGGCTTGGGAAGTTGACCTGACAACCACGGCGGACCGCGCGGCGATCCTCGATCTTTTTTTCTTCACGGACATTGATCTGGACGTTTCCGTGCTGTCGGCCGACGAGCTGGGCCAGTATCCGCAGTGCTCCACCCCGGCCTGTCCGGAGTCCGCAGTGCTGGGACTCGAAGAACCTGCTGGCTCCGATGCGTTCCCGGTGGAGCGTCCGCAGCAGCCGGAGCAGGCGGCGTCCGCTCCTGTTGCTTCCGCGCCACTGCAAGCCTCTTCCACGCACGAGGCGCAGTCCGCCGCTGCGGCGAAGCCAGTGCCGGCATCGGCTCCGGCGGCGGCTCCCGCCTCCGCGCCTGCCGCCCCCAAGGCCAATCCCAAGGACGCCAGCAACAGCCTGCGCGTTGCCGCGGATAAGCTGGACACGCTGGTTGACTTGGTGGGCGAGCTGGTCATCGTGCAGGCGCAGATTTCCCAGATCGTTTCCGACAAGAACGATCCCATGCTCACCGCCCTTGCAGAGCAGCTGGAGCGCCTGAGCGCCGACCTGCGCGACAGTACCCTGGGCATCCGCATGCTGCCCATCGGCTCCACTTTCAGCAAGTTCCGCCGCCTGGTGCGCGATCTGTCCTCCGAACTGGGCAAGGACATAGAATTGCTGACACGCGGCGAGGAGACCGAGCTGGACAAGACCGTGTTGGAGCGCCTGGGCGACCCCTTGGTGCACCTGCTGCGCAACAGCATCGATCACGGCATCGACATGCCCGACGAGCGCAAGGCCGCCGGCAAGCGCCCGCAGGGGCTCATTCTGCTCGAGGCGGAACACTCCGGCTCGGAAGTGCTCATCCGCATCACCGACGACGGCAAGGGCATGGATCCGGCCACCATACGGCAAAAGGC
>NZ_DATMYK010000356.1:0-19025 GCF_035560995.1 Humidesulfovibrio sp.
GTGTTGGTGTCGTCGCTCATGGTCCTTCCCTCCGTTGGGTTTCTGCCTGTCCGTCATGGCATATTGCACCGCAGGATGCCAGGGGCGGCTTACGGGAGGGTGGCGGGAGCGTGACGGGAGCGTGAAATGTGGCGGGAGGCTAGTGGTTCGGCTGCGGGGCCGGGGCGGCCTGGGCCTTCCTGTCGCGGCGGCGGGCGGTCCACAGGCGCAGGCGCTCCAGGTACAGGTAGACCACGGGCGTGGTGTAGAGCGTCATGGCCTGGCTGAAGGCCAGGCCGCCGATGATGGCGATGCCGAGCGGGCGGCGCAGCTCGCTGCCCACGCCGGAGCCCAGGGCCAGGGGCACCGCGCCCAGAAGCGCGGCCATGGTGGTCATCATGATGGGCCGGAAGCGCAGCAGGCAGGCGCGGGTGATGGCGGCCTCGGGGGAGAGGCCCTCGCGGCGCTCGGCCTCGATGGCGAAGTCCACCATCATGATGCCGTTCTTCTTCACGATGCCGATCAAGAGGATGATGCCGATGATGGCGATGACCGAGAGGTCCGTGCCGGTGACGATGAGGGCGAACACCGCGCCCACGCCCGCGCTTGGCAGGGTGGAGAGGATGGTCACCGGGTGCACGAGGCTTTCGTACAGCATGCCGAGCACGATGTAGACCGAGATGAGCGCCGCCAGGATGAGCAGGGGCTGGTTGGCCAGCGCGGCCTGGAAGGCCTGGGCCGTGCCTTGGAAGCTGCCCCGGATGCTGCCCGGCAGGCCCAGTTCTCGGGAGGTCTCCTCGATGGCCTTCACCGCGTCGCCCAGGGCGGTGCCCGGCGCGAGGTTGAAGGAGATGGTCACCGAGGGGAACTGGCTCTGGTGGTTCACGGCCAGCGCCGTGGTGGTCTGCTTGTGCCGGGTGAAGACATCAAGCGGCACCTGGCCTCCGCCGGTGACGGGCACGAAGATGGAGCGCAGGCCCTCGGGTCCGAGCAGGAGCTTGGGCTCGGCCTCCATGACCACGTGGTACTGGTTCAGCGGGGCGTAGGTGATGGACACCTGCCGCTGGCCGAAGGCGTCGTAAAGGATGTTGTCGATGAGCTGGGGATTGACGCCCAGGCGCGCGGCCGTGCGCCGGTCGATGGTCAGCTGCGACATGAGGCCCTTGTCCAGCTGGTCGCTGTTCACGTCCACCACCTGCGGCAGGCCGCGCATCTTGGCCAGCAGGCGCGGGGCCCACAGGTTCAGGTCGCCCACGGTGTCCGCCTGGAGGGTGAACTGGTACAGGGCGCTCGAGCCGCGCCCGCCCACGCGCAGGTCCTGCACCAGCTGCAGGTAGGTGGGCGCGCCGGGAATGCCGGAGAGCTTCTTGCGCAGGCGCATCATGACCTGCTCGGCGTTGATGCCGCGCTTCTCGAAGGGAATGAGCGTCACGAAGAGCCGGGCGGAGTTGGGCGAGGAGCTGGCTCCGCCGGTGCCGCCGATGAAGCCGGTGACGTGCTGCACGTCCTTGTCCTGCTTGATGATGGCGATGACCTGCTGGAGCTTCTCCTCCATCACCGCGAAGCTGACGTCCTGGGCGGCCTGGATGTTGCCGGAAAGCCGCCCGGTGTCCTGCTGGGGGAAGAAGCCCTTGGGCACCATGGAGTAGAGCACGAAATTGAGCGCCAGCATGCCCACGGCCGCGGCCAGGGTGACGCGCTTGTGCTTGAGGGCCACGCGCAGGCTGCGTTCGTAGAGCCCGTACATGGTCTTGAAGGCACCCTCGGTGGCGCGGGCGAAGCGGCCCGTGCGCTCCTGTCCGGGCGGGCGCAGCAGGTAGGCGCACATCATGGGCGTGGTGGTGAGGGAAAGCAGCATGGACACGAAGATGGCGGCAGAGAGCGTCACCGCGAACTCGCGGAACAGGCGTCCCACCATGCCGCCCATGAGCAGGATGGGCAGAAACACCGCCACCAGCGAAATGCTCATGGAGACCACGGTGAAGGAGATCTCCCGCGCGCCCTGGAAGGCGGCCTGCCGGGGCTGCATGCCCGCCTCCACGTGGCGGGTGATGTTCTCGAGCACCACGATGGCGTCGTCCACCACGAAGCCCGTGGCGATGGTCAGCGCCATGAGCGAAAGATTGTCCAGGGAGTAGCCGAACAGGTACATGATGGCGAAGGTGCCCACGAGGGAGACCACCGTGGCCACGCCGGGAATGATGGTGGCCCGGAAGGTGCGCAGAAACACGAACACCACCAGGATGACCAGGCCGCAGGACATGAGCATGCTCATCTCCACATCGTGCAGCGAGCCACGGATGGGGGGGCTTCTGTCCACCACGGGCTTCAGGGTCATGCCGCCGGGCAGGGCGCTCTCCAGCCGGGGCATCAGCGCGCGCACGTTGTCCACGGTCTCGATGATGTTCGCCCCGGGCTGGCGGAAGATGACCAGCAGCACCGAGGGCTTGCCGTCCACGAACCCGGCCGCGCGCGTGTCCTCCACGCTTTCCGTCACCTGGGCCACGTCGCTCAGGCGCACCGCCGCGCCGGAGCGGTAGGCCAGCACGATGGGCTCGTAGGACCCGGCCACGGGCTTCAGCTGGTCGTTGGCCTGCACCTCCCAGGCGGAGTCTCCCTGAGACACCTGGCCCTTGGGCCGGTTCAGGTTGGTCCTGGCCAGCACGCCGCGCACGTCCTCCAGGCTCAGGCCATACTGGGCCACGGCCGCGGGGTTCAGCTCCACGCGCACGGCGGGCAAACTGCCGCCGCCCACGAACACCTGGCCCACGCCGCCCACCTGCGACACCTTCTGCTGCAGCACGGTGGCCGCGGTGTCGTACAGCTGGGCGCGGGTGTGGGTTTCGCTGGTCAGCGCCAATATGAGGATGGGCGCGTCGGCCGGGTTGATCTTGCGGTAGGTGGGGTTCGACGGCATGTTCGAGGGCAGGAAGCCCCGCGCGGCGTTGATGGCCGCCTGCACGTCGCGCGCGGCGCCGTTGATGTCGCGGTCCAGGTCGAACTGGAGCGTGATGCTGGTGCTGCCCCGGTAGCTGGTGCTGGTCATTTCCGTAACGCCCGCGATGCGCCCGAACTGGCGCTCCAGCGGGGCGGCCACGGAGGTGGCCATGGTTTCCGGGTCGGCCCCGGGCAGGGAGGCGGAAACGCTGATGGTGGGGAAGTCCACCTGCGGCAGGGGCGAAACCGGCAAGAAGCGGTAGGCGATGATCCCGGCCAGCGCGATGGCCAGGGTCAGAAGCGTGGTGGCCACAGGCCGCCGGATGAACGGATCGGAGAGGCTCATGGCTTGTCCGCGTTGTCCTGCGCAGTGTTTTTGGCGGTTTCGGCCTCCTCATGCGGGTGCACGGAGGCCCCGGCCGCGCCGCGCCCCAGCACCCGCCGGGCCAGCCGGTCGAAGGCCAGATAAATGACCGGCGTGGTGTACAGGGTGAGCACCTGACTGATGACCAGGCCGCCGATGATGGACACGCCCAGCGGGCGGCGCAGCTCGCTGCCCACGCCGGTGCCCAGGGCCATGGGCAGCGCGCCCAGAAGCGCGGCCATGGTGGTCATCATGATGGGCCGGAAGCGCAGCAGGCTGGCCTGATAGATGGCCTCGCGCGGGCTCATGCCCATCTCGCGCTCCGCCTCCAGGGCGAAGTCCACCATCATGATGCCGTTCTTCTTCACGATGCCGATGAGCAGAATGATGCCGATGACCGCGATGACCGTGAGCTCCATGCGGCAGGCCATGAGGGCCAGCACCGCGCCCACGCCGGCGCTGGGCAGGGTGGAGAGGATGGTCACCGGGTGGATGTAGCTTTCGTACATGACGCCGAGCACGATGTAGACCGTGACCAGCGCCGCCAGGATGAGCAGGGGCTGGTTGGCCAGCGAGGCCATGAAGGCCTGGGCCGTGCCCTGGAAGCCGCCCTGGGTGCTCTGGGGCAGCTTGGCCTCGGCCTGGGCCGCGTGCACTGCGGTCACCGCCTGCCCCAGGGCCACGCCCGGAGCCAGGTTGAACGAGGCCGTCACCGAGGGGAACTGCCCCTGGCGCGAGATGACCAGCGGGCCGATGGTCTCGCGCACGCTGGCGATGGCCGTCAACGGCACGCTCTTGCCGTCCGTGCCGCGCAGGTAGATGGAGTCGAGCGCTGCCGGGCCCTGGAGCATGGATTCCGGCGCGGAGAGCACCACGCGGTACTGGTTCAGCTCGGTGAAGATGGTGGACACCTGGCGCTGGCCAAAGGCGTTGTACAAGGCGTTGTCCACGTCCTGCGGGCTTATGCCCAGACGCGAGGCCGTGGGCCGGTCGATGTCCACCTGCACGCGCAGGCCCCGGTCCAGCTGGTCGCTTGAGACGTCGGCCAGCTCCGGCCGGGCGCGCAGGGCGTCCAGGAAGCGCGGCGCGACCACCGAAAGGGTGGCCGGGTTGGGGTCGTCCAGGGTGAACTGGTACTGGGTGCGGCTCATGCGCGCGTCAACGGTCAGGTCCTGGGCGGGCTGCATGAACAGCGTGATGCCGAAGACCCCCTCCAGCTTGGGCGACAGGCGGCGGATGACCTCGGTGGCCGTCTCGCTGCGCTGCGACAGGGGCTTGAGCGCGATCTGGATGCGCCCGCTGTTCAGCGAGGCGTTGGTGCCGTCGATGCCGATGAAGGACGAGAGGCCGTCCACAGCCGGGTCGCGCAGGATCTCGCGCGCCAGTTCCTGCTGGCGCTCGCTCATGGCCGGGAAGGAGACGCTCTGCGGCGCCTCGGAAACGCCCAGGATGAGCCCGGTGTCCTGCACGGGGAAAAAGCCCTTGGGGATGACGGCGTAGAGCACCACGGTGAGCACCAGGGTGCCCACGGCCACCATGAGGGTGGCGGTCTGGTGCTCCAGCACGTAGGCCAGGGTGGTGCCGTAGCCCTTCACCATGCGGTCGAACTGACGCTGCATCCAGGCGGCCGGGCCGGTCTTGGGCAGGCTTTCCGGCGGGATGTGCTTCAGGAGGCGCGCGCACATCATCGGGGTAAGGGTCAGCGAGACCACGGCGGAAATGAGGATGGTGACGCCGAGCGTGATGGCGAACTCGCGGAAGAGCCGGCCCACCACATCGCCCATGAAGAGCAGGGGGATGAGCACCGCGATGAGCGACACCGTGAGCGAGAGGATGGTGAAGCCGATCTGCTTCGAGCCCTTGAGCGCGGCGGTGAAGGGGTCTTCGCCTTCCTCCACGTAGCGCGAGACGTTCTCGATCATGACGATGGCGTCGTCCACCACGAAGCCGGTGGAGATGGTCAGGGCCATGAGCGAGAGGTTGTTCAGGCTGAAGCCCGCCAGATACATGACGCCGAAGGTGCCCACCAGGGACACGGGCACGGCCACGCTGGGAATGGTTGTGGCGGGCAGGTTGCGCAGGAACAGATAGATGACGAGCACCACAAGGCCCACGGCCAGCATCAGCTCGTGCTGCACGTCGTTCACGCTGGCGCGGATGGTGGTGGTGCGGTCGGACAGGATGCTGACCTTGACGCTGGCCGGCAGCGAGGCGGACAGCTGCGGCATCAGCTTCTTGATGCGGTCCACCACCTCGATGACGTTTGCGCCGGGCTGGCGCTGGATGTTCAGGATGATGGCCGGGTCCGTGTTCATCCACGCGGCCTGGCGCACGTCTTCGGGCCCGTCCACCACCTCGGCCACGTCGGTCAAAAGCACGGGCGCGTCGTTCTTCCAGGCCACCACCAGCTGGCGGTAGTCCGCGCTGGTGAAGAGCTGGTCGTTGGCGCCGATGATGGCCGCCTGCCTGGGGCCGTCGAAGCCGCCCTTGGCCTGGTCCACGTTGGCGGCGGAAATGGCCGTGCGCAGGTCCTCCATGGTCATGCCCACGGCGGCCAGGGCGCGCGGGTTGGCGTGCACGCGCACGGCCGGGCGCTGCCCGCCGCTGATGCTCACCAGGCCCACGCCGGGCAGCTGGGAGATCTTCTGGGCCAGGCGCGTGTCGGCCATGTCCTGCACCTTGTACAGGGGCAGGTCCTTGGAGGTGAGGGCCAGGGTCAGGATGGGCGCGTCGGCCGGGTTGACCTTGCTGTACACCGGCGGGTTGGGCAGGTCCTTGGGCAGAAAGTTGAAGGCCGCGTTGATGGCCGCCTGCACCTGCTGTTCGGCCACGTCCAGGCTCACCTCAAGGGTGAACTGGAGGGTGATGATGGAGCTTCCGGCCGAGCTTGTGCTGGTCATCTGCGTCAGGCCGGGCATTTGGCCGAACTGGCGCTCCAGGGGCGCGGTGACGGAGGTCGCCATGACGTCCGGGCTGGCGCCGGGATAGAAGGTGCGCACCTGGATGGTGGGGTAGTCCACCTGGGGCAGCGCGGCCACGGGCAGCTGCTTGTAGGCGATCATGCCCGCCAGCACCACGGCCACCATCAAGAGGGCGGTGGCCACCGGGCGGCGGATGAAGGGCTCGCAGATGTTCATGGCTTGGCGCTGGCTGCGGCGTCGCTGGTTACGCTGGTGGTCGCGCTGGTTGTGGCTGTTGTCGTGGCGCCGGTCGTGGCGCTGGTCTGGCTGTTGGTTTGGCCGGGGGCCTCGGGCTTGTAGACCAGTGTGCGGTCCGGCTTGGGCCGCGCGGTCTTCTCCGGCTGCGGCTTTTCCCCGGCGCTCTGGCCGACGCTCTGAGCAGTTGGCTGGCCGGTGAGGGCCTTGACCGCCTCCGGCTTGGCGATGCCCCCGGAGCCCTGCCTGGGCGCGTCAGGCTTGCCCGCAGAAGCCTTCGGGGCTTCGTGCCTGGCTTCATTCTTGGCTTCCGGCTTGGCATTGGGCTTGGCTTCGGGCTTGCTCTCGGCCTTGGAAGGCGCGGGCGGAGCAGGGCTCTGCATGGTGGCGTTGGTGGCCGCGCTGGTCGTGGCGGCCGTCTCGGCCGGGCTAATCGCGTTCGGTGAGGTCGCGTTCTGCGAGGTGGCGTTCTGGGCGGCTGCGGCGGCGTCCGCTGGCTTGGCCCCGCGTTCCTTGACCTCAACGGCCGCGCCGTCGCGCAGGCGGTCCGCGCCGTCCACCACCACCTTCTCGCCGGGGGTGAGGCCGGAAAGCACGGCGCTCATGCCGTTTGCGGCCTCGCCCACGCTCACCTGGCGCAGGGCCACGGTGCCCTCGGCCGAAAGAACATACACGTACGCGCCCTGCTGGCCGCGCTGCACGGCCGAGGCCGGGATGACCACGGCGTCCTTCATGACCTCAAGCAGCAGCTTGGCGTTGACGAACTGGTTGGGGTAGAGTTCCGGGCCGGTGTTGGCGAATACGGCCTTCAGGCGCACGGTGCCCGTGGTGGTGTCGATCTGGTTGTCCAGGCTGGCCAGCTCGCCCTGGGCCAGCTTCTTCACCTGCTCGCGGTCGTAGGCGTCCACGCGCAGCTTCTCGCCTGCGCGCAGCTTGGCCAGCACGCGGGGCAGCTGGTCCTCCGGCAGGGTGAAGGACACGTTGATGGGCGAAATCTGGTTGAGCACCAAGAGGCCGGCGGTATCGCTGGCGCGCACCATGTTGCCGGGGTCCACCAGGCGCATGCCCACCTGGCCGGAGGTGGGCGCGGTGATGCGGCAGTAAGTGATTTGCAGGCGGGCGTTGTCGGCCGTGGCCTTGTCCGTGGCCACCGCGCCCTCGTACTGATGCACCAGCGACTGCTGGGTGTCGTATTGCTGACGCGCGATGGCGCCCTGGGCGATGAGGTCGTTGTAGCGCCGGAGGTCCAGGCGGGCGTTTTCCAGAAGCGCCATGTCGCGCTTGAGCTGCCCCTCGGCCTGGGCCAGCTGCACCTGGAAGGGGCGCGGGTCGATGACCAGCAGGAGGTCTCCGGCCTTGACCTGCTGCCCCTCGCGGAAGAGCACCTGCATCAGCTGGCCGTCCACGCGGCTCTTGATGGTGACGGAATTGAGCGGGCTCACCGTGCCCAGGCCGGTGAGGAAAACCTCCACGTCCTGGGTCTTGGCCTCGGCCACGGCCACGGGCAGCTTGCGCGCCTGGTTGGGCGCGGCCGCCTTGGCTCCGGGGCCGTAGGTCTTGTACCAGTAGGCTCCGCCGCCCAGGGCCAGGCACAGGGCCAAAGCCAGGCTGAAGACGCGTTTGGAACGGCCGGGCGCGGCCGGCGCGGGCAGGGAGGTCTCATTCTTCGGCGCTTCGGGCTGGTGCGCCTGGGTCGCCTGGTTCGGGGCGGCTTCGTTCATGTGTATCGCCTGCTGGCGCTTGCGCCCGGGATAGTTGGCCGGGCGGGCGCGGATGTTGTTGTGCCGGAACGGTCTTGTGTCTCTGCTTAACGGCGTTTTGCCGATTTTCTTTACGTGCGCCTATTTCATCAGTACTGATCTATGCAATATGCGTACCCAGCTGTTTTTGCGTTCCTTTCCTTCGCCAGGGCCGTGCCGGACGCGGGGCGCCCGGCAAAGGGCGGAGCCAGGAGCGCAGGGCCAGCCAGGGAAAATGCCGCAACGCGTGCCCAGGCGTGCCGTCAATTAGTTAACTTGGAAAACCAATACACCGGGAGTTCGCACTTTCTCAAGTGCAAATACCACGGAAAAATTTGCACAAACTGCACAAATGCACGATGCTGCGGACGCATATTTTGCCCTGCTATTCTGCTAATCGCAGCTGCGCCAGTCCTGGACTTCCCCTGCGGGAAGTTTCGGCGTAAGGTGGGTTCAGCCGTCATTATTATTTTGGAAAACACTTGTATAAAAGCAAGCATTATTGGAGTTCCTGTGCCTGAAAAAGCCCGGCTGTGCGCCGAACGACTGCTGGCCATCGTGCCCACGCTCATGCAGGCCCTGCGGGTGGAAATGCGCGCCGGACGCTCTGCGGACCTCACCGTGCCGCAGTTCCGCATCCTGGTGTTCTTTCAGATCCACCCTGGCGCGCCGCTTACCCAGGCGGCGGAACATCTGGGCCTGAGCCTGCCCGCCGCCTCCAAGCTGGCCGAGGGCATGGTGGCGCGGGGGCTGCTGGCGCGCGAGACCTGCGCAAGCGACCGCCGCCGCATCGCCATCGCCCTTACAGACGACGGCCTGCGGCACCTTGTGGCCGCGCGCGCGGCCGCCGTGTCCGTGTTCACGGGCAAGCTGTCCGATCTGTCCGCCATGGAGCTTGACGTGCTCTTCGCCGTGTTGGGTTCGCTGCAGACCCTGTTCGGCATCACGCAGGCCGAAGAACCGGACGGCGCGGGCTATGCGGCCGGGGTGCCGCGCCTGCCCTTGGCCTGAAGAAGAACTGGCGCTCGCGGCGGCGTGGCCGTCGTGGAAAAGGCCTGCGGAGGATATTCGCGGGCCTTTTGCTTTTGCGCAGGGACAAATGCCGGGATAAGGCCTGTTCTGTTCGCCGCCTGGACAGCGGTTGCACCGGCGCAGCGCGCACTGGCGCAGAGGTGGACGCTGTTTTTTCGTTGCTTTGCGCTGCGGCCGTTCTTGCGCCGCATCCGGGAGCGCCACTGCTTCAATGCCGCCAGCGCACCCTGCGTATCCTGCGTGCGGGTCACGGCGGCATGACATTGCGTGACAGCCGGCGTCCATTGACACCCCCGCTCGCGTGTGGCTACAACCGCATACACTGGGGCCCGGCCGCAGGCCGCCCGGAGCAACGATCCCCCCCGAAGGAGCCTCCATGCCCAAGGCCGTTTTCGTCACCGATTTCGACGGCACCATGACCGCCAACGACTTCTATAAACTTGCGGCGGAGCGCCTGCTGCCCCCGGACGCCCTGACCCCCTGGGACGGCTACCGCGCCGGGCGGCTGACGCACTTCCAGGCCCTGCGCGACATCTTCGCACGCTTGCGCGCGCCGGAATCGGCCCTGCTGGAGCTGGTGGCCGCCATGGACCCGGACCCGCTGCTGGCACGGTCCGTTGCGCGGCTGCGCGCGGCGGGCTGGGTGGTGGCCGTGGCCTCGGCCGGGTGCGGCTGGTACATCAGCCGCGTGCTGGAGGGCCTGGGCCTCGCCGGGCAGGTGGAGGTGCACACCAATCCCGGCAGCTACGAGCCGGAAACGGGCCTGCGCATGGAGGCCCCGCTGGACTCGCCCTTCTATTGCGCGGAAACCGGCGTGGACAAGGCGGCCCTGGTGCGCTTCCATCTGGCGCGGGGCGCGCGGGTGGCCTTTGCCGGTGACGGCTTCGCCGATCTGCCTGCGGCACTGGAGACTCCGGCGGAGCGGCGTTTCGCCCGCGCGGATCTGGCCCAGGCCCTGCGCGGGCGCGGCCAGGATTTCCGCCCCTTTGAACGCTGGTCCCAGGTGGCCGAGGCCCTGCTGGCCGACCCCCTGCCCCTGTAGAGTGAAGGAGCCCCCCATGAACCGAGCCCGACAGATTTCCGTACCCGGACTGGTGCGCATCAAGCCCGGAGCCCTGGGCCGCCTGGGCCTGTACCTGCGGCGCGGCGGCCATGCCCGCGTGCTGGTGCTGGCCGGGCAGGGCCTGCCCGAGTCCGTCATCGCCACGGCCAAGGCCGGCCTTGCGGCAGAGGGCGTGGAGGCCGCGGGCTGGGTCGAAGTGGCGGACAATAGTTTCGAAATCGCCACCGCCGCCTTTGCCGAACTGCCGCACAAGCTCACGGCCATTGTGGGCCTGGGCGGGGGCAAGGCCCTGGACATGGCGAAGTACCTGGCCTTTCTGGCGCGGCTGCCCTATTTCGCCGTGCCCACCTCGCTCTCCAACGACGGCTTCTGCAGCCCCCAGGCCAGCCTGACCATCGGCGGCAAGCGGCGTTCCCTGGCCGCGGCGCTGCCCCAGGGCATCGTGGTGGATGTGGACGTGTGCCTTGCCGCGCCGCGCCTGCTGTGGCTTTCCGGCGTGGGCGACCTGGTGTCCAAGCTCTCGGCGGTGTTCGACTGGAAGCTGGCCTTCCACCGGCGCGGCGAGCTGGTGGACGACCTTGCGGCGCTGCTTTCCGACGCCACGGTGCACCAGTTCCTGGCCCGGCCGGGCTTTGACGCCCAAGGCATGGCCATGCTGGGCACCGCGCTGATGCTGAACGGCATCGCCATGGAGATTTGCGGCTCCTCGCGCCCGGCCAGCGGGAGCGAGCATCTGGTATCCCACGCGCTGGACGCGCATTCCGCCCGGCCGCGCCTGCACGGCCTGCAGGTGGGCGTGGCCACCTACCTCATGTGCCGCCTGCAAAACCAGCAGGCCGAGACCGTGGACGCGCTGTTCCGTGCCACCGGCTTTTGGGACGCGGTGCGCGCCGACCCCTTCAGCCGTTCCGAGTGGCTGGAGGCCCTGCGCCTGGCGCCGGGCATCAAGGAGGACTTCTTCACCATCCTCTCCGACCGCGACTGCCTGCCAGAGGCCGAGCGCCTGCTGAACCAGGACGCGCGCCTGGCCGGGTGCTTCGTGTAGCGGCGGCACCAGGCCTCACTCCACGCCGTAGCGCTGGAGCTTGGCGTGCAGCGTCTTGCGCGTGATGCCGAGCCTGCGCGCCGTCTCGCTCTTGTTGCCCCCTGCCTGTTCCAGGGCCTCCAGGATGGCCAGCCGCTCCACCTCGTCCAGGGTCAGGCCCTGGAGCCGCGCCCCGGCCTGGGACTGTTCCTCGCCGCCCATGGTCATGGCCGCGGGCAGGTCGCGGACGCCGATATACTCTCCCGCCAGCAGCACCACGGCCCGTTCCACGCTGTTCTCCAGTTCGCGCACGTTGCCCGGCCAGGGATGCTTGAGCAGCCGGTCCATGGCCTCCGGGGTGAAGCCCTTGACCTGCTTGCCGTTCTTTGCCGCGAATTTCTTGAGGAAGTGCATGGCCAGAAGGGGAATGCCCTCCACGCGTTCGCGCAGGGGCGGCAGCGAAAGGGTCACCACGTTCAGCCGGTAGTACAGGTCCTGGCGGAAGCGCCCCAGTTCCACCTCGTGCAGCAGGTCGCGGTTGGTGGCCGCCAGGATGCGCACGTCCACCTTGATGGGGTGGTCGCCGCCCACGCGCTGGATCTCCCGCTCCTGGATGGCGCGCAGCAGCTTCACCTGCATGGACAGGGACATCTCGCCGATCTCGTCCAGGAAGATGGTGCCCGTGTCCGCGGCCTGGAAGCGCCCGTCGCGCCGCCGCTCGGCCCCGGTGAAGGCTCCTTTCTCATGTCCGAAGAGTTCGCTCTCCAGCAGGGTTTCGGTGAGGGCGGCGCAGTTCACCGCCACGTAAGGTCCCTTCCTGCGCGGGCTATTGGCGTGCAGTGCGCGCGCGATGAGCTCCTTGCCCGTGCCCGACTCTCCCGTGATGAGCACTGTGGCCTCGGAAGGGGCGATGGTGGAGAGCATGTCCAGGAGCTGGCGCATGGGCTTGCTCGCGCCGATGATGCCCCCGGCGTCGAAGGAGGAGGCCAGGGTCTCGCGCAGGGCCCGGTTTTCGTCGCGCAGGGAGGTGTGGTCCAGTGCGCGCTCCAGCGTCAGCCGCAGGTCGTCGAAGTCCAGCGGCTTGGTCAGATAGTCGTACGCTCCGGCCTTGATGGCTTCCACCGCGGACTCCACGTTCGAATACGCGGTCATGATGAGCACCGGGATGGCCGGGTTGTAGGCCTTGATCTCGCGCAGGGCTTCGATGCCGGAAATGCCCGCCATGCGCACGTCCATGAGGATGAGGCCGAAGGGGCGCTCCCGGCACAGGGCCACGGCGGCGGCGCCGTCTTCCGCGCCTTCCACGCGGTAGCCCCAGTCCGCCAGCAGGGTCAGCAGCATGTTCCTGTGCCCGTGGTCGTCGTCCACCACCAGCAGCGTTGTCCGTCCGCGCTTCGGCATCAGGCCTCCTCTCCGTTGCGTTCGGCCAGGGGCAGCAGCATGGTGAACGCGGTGCCCGCGCCGGGCTGGCTTTCCACCTTGATCTCCCCACCGTGGCCTTCCACCACGCGGTGCACGATGGCCAGGCCCAGCCCCGTGCCCGTGGGCCGGGTGGTGAAGTAGGGATTGAAGATGCTGGCCAGCACCTCCGGGGACATGCCCGTTCCCGTGTCCGCCACGCGCAGGGCCAGTCGGGCGGGGTCGCCCTCCACGCGGGCGGAGACCGTGAGCGCGCCGCCCTTGTCCATGGCCTGGATGGCGTTGAGGAACAGGTTCAGCAGGGCCTGGGTCAGACGCTCTGCGTCCAGGGGGATGGGCGGCAGGGAGACGCCCGGCTCGAAGCGCACGTCCACGCCCCTGGCCGCCGCGTCCGAGCCGCACAGGCGCAGGGCCTGGTTGATGACCATGTTGACGTCTCCGGGCTTCAGCACCGGCTGGCCAGGGCGGGCGAACTCCAGCAGCTCGGAAACCACCCGGTTCAGGCGGTCCACTTCCTGGATCATGATCTTGGCGGCCTCCTTGCCGGCTTCCTTTTCAGGGCCTTCGCCCTGGACCTTGGCCGCCAGGAAGGTGGCGAAGCCCTTGATGGAGCTCAAGGGGTTGCGGATTTCGTGGGCGATGCCCGCGGCCAGGTTGCCCAGGGCCGAGAGCCGCTCGCTTCTGCGCACCTGCTCCTGCAGGCGCTTTATTTCCCGCAGGTCGCGCAGGATGAACAGGTTGCCCAGGAACAGGCCTTCCTCGTTGACGATGCGCGAGGCGCTGAGGCTTACGGGCGCGCGCGCGCCGCTTGCGTCGGCCAGTTCCGCCTCGCGTTCCAGCACGGGCCGTCCTTGGGCGAGTTCCGCGGCATAGGCCGCCCAGGGCAGGCCTCCGGCGGTTTCCAGCGGCTTGCCGGAAAGCTGGCCGGCGCCCAGCAGGGCCGAGGCCGTCTCGTTGGCCAGGGCCACGCGGCCTTCGGGGTCCGTGGTCAAGAGGCCCAGGGGCAGGCTGGTGATCACCTCGGAGGCCAGGGCCCGCGCATCCTGCAACAGGCGGCGCGTGCGGCGGTGGCTCTGCGCCCAGAACAGCGACACGAACCCGCCGAAACCCAGCAGCCCGGCCAGCAGGGCCGTGACCACGGTGTTGCGGAAGTCCTCGTCCAGCGCGGCTTCGAAGGGGCGCACATCCAGGCCCACGTAAACGATTTGTTCGCCAGCCCTGGTTGCGGCCGGAGCTGGCGCGCCCGTTCGCCCCATGCCCATGCCCATGCCCATACCCATGCCGCCGCGCCGGCCCGTTCCTGGGGCCTGGCCATCACAACCATCCTGTGAGCCCCGGTGCCACATCTCGTGGCCCAGGCCCGGCAGGGGAGCGAAAACCTTATAGACCTCGAAGACCTTGCCCGTGCCAGGATCGTCGATGAGCCTCCACATGGGGCTCTTCGCAGCGTCCGGCTCCGTGCCCTCGCCTTCGGCCACGCGGCGCAGGCCAACTTTTTCCGGGTCGCTGTGGGCCAGCACAATGCCGCTGCGGTCCGTCACCATCATGAAGACGACGTCCGGCTGCTTGGCGGTTTCCTGCAGCAGCGTCTGCAGGTTTCCTCCCCCGCCCATGCCCATCCAGGCGCGGCTTCCGGCCTCCAATGCCCAGATGAGCGACTCGGCCCTGGCCATGAGGCTTTGGGACATGTGCTGCTTTTCGCGCTGGGCGTTGCGCACGGCCAGCACGGCGATGACCAGGCCCAGGATGAGGGCCAGTCCCACCAGCAGCCAGGGCGAGAAGCGGAGGAAACTGTGGCGGCTTTGGGCCGTCGGCGCGGTGGATGACATGGTGGCTCCTTTGCAGTGGCTGGTCCGGGCGAAGTGTAACCAATCTCCCCAATCCGTCCAGTGCGCCTGGATACTTTTTATACACAATGGCTGCACAAGATTTTCGGTCCGGCAATTAACTCATGCAAATATCATTTAATATAAACATGTTGTGTTGTCTGTTCTGGGCGGCACGGCTCTTGCCTTACAGGATTTGTCCGGATGCGAGCCGGACCGGCGAAGCGCGGACGGCTGCGAGACGCCGCAATACGGAACCACCGCAACCAGGAGGCCAGCCATGTGGGGATGCTCGTCCGCTTCGTTCAGCTCTTGGGGCATGGGCCAGGGCATGGGATGGCACGGCGGCATCGGCATGCTGCCCGGCCTGCTTGTCCTGGCCCTGCTGGCTTTGCTCGTATGGCGGGCAGTGCGGGCCTTCGGAGCCAAGAACACCGAGGGGCACGCCGCGGACCGCAGGGACTCCCTGGAGATTTTGAAGTCACGTCTGGCCAGGGGAGAGATAACCCTTGCCGAGTTCGACACCCTCAAGCGGGTGCTGTGACCGGCCCAACCAGGCCTTCCACGGCCGAAACCGATCAGGAGGACAACACCATGAAGACCAGCACCACACGCGGAACCTTCCTTGCCGCCGTTGCCCTGAGCGCGGCCCTGCTGCTGGGCCAGGCCCAGCCCTCCCAGGCGCAGACAATCGCCGCTCCCCAGGCCCAGGCGGTCACCATCGCCACGTCCACAGCCTGGCACGGCGGCGGCCACGGCCCCATGAACGGCGGCTGCGGCTGGTAATGCGGATTCCTTCAACACCACGCACATAAGGAGACGAACATGAAGACGAGCACGAAGATCCTGACCCTTTCCCTGGCCCTGGCGGCCGTCCTCGGTCTGGCCGGTCTGGCCAGCGCCCAGAACCACATGATGGGCGGCGCGGGCATGATGAATGGCGGCAACGGCATGATGTACGGCCACGGCATGGCCATGCCCGCCAACCTCCCCCCCGAGAAGCAGGCCGCGGTGCAGAAGCTGTACAACGACTTCAACGCCGCCACCGGCCCCGTGCGCCAGCAGCTCTACGCCAAGCAGGCGGAGCTGAACGCGCTGTACTACGGCGGAACTCCCGACACCAAGAAGTACCAGGCTCTTTCCCGCGAGGTCGCCGATCTGAACGCCAAGCTGTACGAGGCCCAGGCCAACCTGCGCGGCCAGCTGGCCAAGGAGGGCGTTCCCGCCTCGGCCATGGGCATGGGCGGCCACCACATGGGCGGCGCAGGAATGGGCGCGGGCTGCATCTAGCCTTCCGTCCACACTTCCCCTTGTCTCGGGGCGGGCCGCGCGCGGTCCGCCCCTTTTCCGGGGGTCGCCCGGCCGCTGTCACAGGCGAGCCGGAGCTCCGCGCCCGTTACCCGCATTTCTGGAGGTGCCATGTACACAATCGCCCATTGGTCCCTGATCCTCGCCCTGCTGCTTTCCACCGCCGGGGCCGGCTTCGCCTGCGTCCAGGCCTGGTCCGGCCAGGACAGGAGCGCGCCCTGGCTGGAGCGGGCGCATCTCGTTTCCGTCCTGCTCATGGTCCTGGCCTCGTCCATGCTGCTGCAGGCCCTGGTGGGCCACGACTTTTCCCTGGCCTACGTGGCGAAGTTCACGGACCGCTCCCTGCCTCTGGTCTATACCGTGGCCGCCTTCTGGGCCGGGCAGGAGGGCTCGCTGCTGTTCTGGGCGCTGTGCATGGGCCTGGCCGTGGCGGCCTTCCTCTACTCCCGGACCTACCAGGAACTCGCCCCGGGCACGCGGCAGCACTTCTGGCTGTTCTATCTGCCGGTGCAGGCCTTTTTTCTGCTGCTCATCACGGGCATGAGCAATCCCTTTGCGCAGTCGGCCGCCGTTCCGCCGGACGGCCAGGGCCTGAACCCGCTTTTGCGCAACATCGGCATGGCCCTGCACCCGCCGTTGCTTTTCGCGGGCTATGCCCTGTTCACCATTCCGGCCTGCCTGGCCTTGGCCTCCGCGTTTTCCGGGGAGCGCAAGCCCTGGGTGGAAGCGGCGCGCAACTGGCTCCTGCCCGGCTGGTCGCTGCTCACGGCGGGCATTCTGCTCGGCGGCTGGTGGGCCTACATGGAGCTGGGCTGGGGCGGCTACTGGGCCTGGGACCCGGTGGAGAACGCCTCGCTCATCCCCTGGTTCGCCGCCACGGCTCTTGTGCACACGGCGCTGCTTGAGCGCCGTTTCGGCGTGCTGCCGCGCACCAATGTGTTTCTGGCCTGCCTGACGCTTCTTCTCTGCATCTTTGCCACCTACCTGGTGCGCAGCGGCGTGGTGGAAAGCCTGCACGCCTTCGGTTCCGGCACGGTGGGCCGTCCGCTTCTCCTGTCCCTGGTCTTCGGCCTGGCGCTGTCCCTGGCGGTCATAACGGCCATGCCGCGCGGGAGCACCCCGGCTCTGGCCGAGCTGGGCAGCAGGCAGGGGGCCATGGCGCTCTCGGTCTGGCTGCTGGTGGCGCTGGGGGCCGTGGTGTTGCTGGGCACCGTCTGGCCGGTCATCAGCCAGTTGTGGGAGTCCAAGCCCGTGGGCCTGACCAAGGGCTTCTACAACTCCGTGTGCCTGCCGCTGTTCACGCTGCTGGCCCTGCTGCTGGCCGTGACGCCCTGGTTCGGCTGGCGCGGCGGAGTGGAGCGGCCCAGGCTGGCCGTCATTCCCGTCTTGGTGTGGCTGGCGGCTGTGGGCGCGGGCCTGTGGCTTGGCGTGCGGCCCCTGCTGGCCGCCGCCGGTGTGGGCGCTGCGGCGGCCGTTGGGGCCACGGTGCTGATCCAGGCGTGCCTTGCGCCAAAGCTGCTGCGCACGCGGGGCTTCTGGGCCAGCCACGGCAGCCATCTGGCCTTCGCCTGCATCGTCATGGGCGTGGCCGTGTCCGGCCCGTTTCAGAAGACCCTTGAAGTGCCGCTTTCGCCGGGCGAGACGGTCTCCTTCGAAGGCTACGAGTTCCGCTTCGACAGCGTCCGGGAAATCACCACCCCGGAAATGACGGCCAAGGAGGCCGTGGTGGAGGTGACCAGGGACGGCAAACACCTGGGCGAGCTGACTCCCCAGCAGCGCCTTTACCGCAACTACGACCACCCGAACAGCGAGGTCTCCATCCTCTTCAGCCTGGGCAACGAACTCTACGCCACCATCCACGACCTGGACGGCGACCGTGTCGAGCCGCTGAAGATCAGCATCAACCCCATGGTGAACTGGGTCTGGATCGGCAGTCTGGCCATCTGTCTGCTGCCGCTGCTGGCGCTGCGCCGCCGCGCCGAGAACTCCCACGCCGTGAAAAACGAGGACGAACACGATGACCGCGATTAAGGACGACTCCCTGCGCAAGATGATCATCGCCCTGCTGGCCTTTGGCGTGCTGGCGATCTTTCTCACGGCCTTCATCAACGGCGCGGGCGCGCCTCCGGCCAAGGAACGCGGCGCCGCCGCGCGGCAGGACGCCGAGATGAGCGACGCAGTGGCCCCGCTCATGGCCAGGCTCCAGGACGACCCCAACGACAAGGAGGCCGTGAGCGGCCTGGCGCACATCTTCACCAAGTCGGAGAACTGGGAGAAGGCCGCGCCCTTCTGGAGCAAGCTGGTGGCGGCGGAGCCGGAGAACATCGGCTCGCGCTACCACTACGGTTTCGCGCTTTCGCAGCTCAACCGCTTCCCGGAGGCCGTGGAGCAGTACGAGGCCATCCTCAAGGCCGATCCGAAGGACTCCGCCGCCCATTACTACCTGGGCATGATCAACAAGTACGGCCTCAAGAAGCAGGACGTCGCGAAGAAGCACTTCCAGCAGGCGCTGGGCGGCAACCCGGATGACCGCGAGCTGGCGGCGGAAATCAAGAAGGAGCTTGCTTCCATGAAACAGTGAGGAGCAGGCATGAGCCGCATCCATATCCTCGTGCCGGTTCTGCTGCTGGCCCTCGTCTCCCTCCTGCCCGGCGCCGTCTCCGCCGGGCAGGGCTTGGGGATCAACTACGCCGCCGCCGCCAACGGGGAGAGCAACCCGTGCCCCCCGTTGGCAGGCGACGAAAGCCTGGGCGGACTCGTCCCGGACGAAGCCGCAACGCCCTGCCGGGACTGCGCCCAAGTGAGCTCCAGCTTCGGCACGCGCCGTGATCCCATCACGCGGGGGCGGCGCTTCCACAAGGGCGTGGACATAACGCGCCCCGCGGGCACCGAGGTGTACGCCTGGCTGGGCGGCGTGGTGCTGAATGCGGGCCGCAGGGGCCGTTACGGCCTCACCGTGGACATTCTGCACGGCAGCGGCGTGGTCAGCCGCTACGCCCACCTCAAGCGGGCCGCCGTGGCGGCAGGGCAGGACGTGGAGCCGGGCCAGGTCATCGGGCTGGTGGGACGCACGGGGCGCACCACGGGCGCGAATCTGCACTTCGAAATCGTGCAGGACGGCACGCGCCGCGATCCCAGCCGGCTCGGCATCGACTTTTCCCGGCTGGTGGGCCCCGTGC
>NZ_DATMYK010000357.1:0-12365 GCF_035560995.1 Humidesulfovibrio sp.
GGCGGGCAGCAGCAGCGCGTGGCCATGGCCCGGGCGCTGTTGAACCGCCCCCGGCTCATCCTGGCCGACGAGCCCACGGGCCAGCTGGACAGCGCCACCAGCGCGGAGATCATGCGTCTGTTCGCCCAGGTGAACTCCACCGGCACGTCCATCGTGCTCGTGACCCACGACGAGGGCGTGGCCGCCCAGGCCGGGCGTATCATCCGCATCGCCGACGGGCGGCTGGTGTCCGATTCCGCGCCGGGCGTGGCGGCGAATCCCGCGCCCGCAGGCGCATGAGCCCGCGCCGGTCACCGCTCCCGTCCCCGTCCGAGCCCTCTGGCGGGCACATCCTGTTGCGCTTCCCCCATCCTGAACCGCCACGGCCCACGCGCCGTAAAATCCTGCCCGTGTTCCTGCCCTTTGCGGGCTGCCCGCAGCGCTGCATTTTCTGTGACCAGGCCGCGCAGACCGGCCAGACCCCGCAGCCCCTGGAAGACATCCACGCCCGCCTGGAGGCGCAATTAGCCGAGCTGCCCGCGACGGCCGACCCGCCGGAGCTGGCCTTTTACGGCGGGACCTTCACGGCCTTGCCCGCACCCTGGCCCCGGCGCTTCGTCGCGCTGGCAGGACACCACTTGGCCAGCGGGCGCCTTTCACGCATCCGCTGCTCCACGCGGCCGGACGCCGTGGACCCCGCGCAGTTGGCGGAGCTGAAGGCCCTTGGCCTGTCGCTGGTGGAATTGGGCGTGCAGAGCTTCGACGACGCGGCCCTTTTGGCCAGCCGGCGCGGCTACGGCGGCGCAACGGTGCTGGCCGCCTGCGCGGCGGTGCGCGAGGCGGGCCTCGGCCTGGGCATCCAGCTCATGCCCGGCCTGCCGGGGCACACGCCCGAGGCCTTCCGGGCGGACGTGGCCCAGGCCGCGGCCTTGCGGCCGGAGCTGGCGCGCCTGTATCCCTGCCTGGTGCTGGAGGGCACGCCCCTGGCCGCGCTGTGGCGCGCAGGCGGCTATGCGCCCTGGGAGCTGGAGGCCACGGTGGACGCCCTGGCTTTGGCCTTGCTGGAACTTTGGGCCGCTGGCGTGCCCACGGCGCGCATGGGCCTGGCGGAGCAGGAGGGGCTTGCCATCCTGGCCGGGCCCCGGCACCCGGCCCTTGGGCAGCTGGCGCGCGGCCGTGCGCTGTTGCGGCATGTGGCCGCGCAGCTTACGGCCTTGCCGGAGCCCGCGCCCTCATCGAAGATGATTCTGAACCTCCCGCGCCGCTTGCAGGGCGAGGCGCTGGGCCAGAAGAACGCCCTTGCGCCGGAATACGCGGCCCTTGGCCTGGCCCTGCGCCTGTGGGACGAGCCTGACCTGGCCCTGTGCGCGGAGTAGGGCCCCCTTGCGGGAATGCCCATGGCGCGGGGCTTTGCTCTGCGCGGGAAATCTGGTAGGCAGGTGCAGTTTTTTTGAAGGGGAAGCAATGAAAGCCAAGCAATATTTCGAAGATGCCCTGCGCGCCGCGCTCACCCGCATGGACCTGCCCTGGCCGGAGAAGACGCTCATCGAGCCCCCGCGCGAGCGCAAGTTCGGCGATTATTCCGCCAACGTGGCCATGCTGCTGGCCGGTCCGGCCAAGCAGAAGCCGCGCGACCTGGCCGAGGCCCTGGCGGCGGACCTGCGCGGCCAGTCCTCGCATTTCGAGCGCATCGAGGTGGCCGGGCCGGGCTTTTTGAACGTCACCTTCGCCCAGAGCTTCTGGCACTCCATTTTGGGCGACGTGAGCGCGGCGGGCGCGGCCTATGGCGCATCCTCCCTGGGCAAGGGCCAGAAGGTGCAGGTGGAGTACGTCTCCGCCAATCCCACCGGGCCGCTGCACATCGGCCACGGCCGGGGCGCGGCCCTGGGCGACAGCCTGGCGCGCCTCCTGCGCAAGACCGGGCACGAGGTCTCCTGCGAATACTACATCAACGACGCGGGCCGGCAGATGCGCATTCTGGGCGATTCCGTGTGGTTGCGCCTGCGCCAGCTCGCGGGGCAGGACATTCCCGATCTAGAGGATTTCTACCGGGGCGATTACATCAAGGATATCGCCGCGCGTGTGCACAGACAATATCCAGACATTCTCAACCTGCCGGAATCGCAAGCTATCGACATCTGCTTCAAGGAGGCGGTGGACGAGATCCTGGCGGGCATCAAGCAGGACTTGCGCGATTTCCGCGTGGGTCACGACGTGTGGTTCTCCGAAAAAAGCCTGGTGGACGCCGGGCGCATTGCCGAAACCTTCGCCGATCTGGCCGCGCGCGGCCTGGCCTTCGAGCAGGACGGCGCCCTGTGGTTCAAGACCACGGAGTTCGGCGACGACAAGGACCGCGTGCTCCGGAAGTCCTCGGGCGAGCTGACCTACTTCGCCTCGGACATCGCCTATCACCATGACAAGTTCAAGCGCGGCTTCGACCGCGTCATCGACATCTGGGGTGCGGACCACCACGGCTACGTGCCGCGCATGCAGGGCGCGGTGGAGGCTCTGGGCCGCAAGGGCGCGCTCACCGTCATCCTGGTGCAGCTGGTGAGCCTGTTGAAGGACGGCGAGCAGGTGGCCATGAGCACCCGCGCGGGCAAGTTCGAGACCCTGGCCGACGTTGTGTCCTATGTCGGGGCCGATGCCGCGCGCTTCCTGTTCCTTTCGCGCAAGAGCGATTCGCCCCTGGAATTCGACCTGGAGCTGGTGCGCAAGAAGAGCATGGACAACCCGGTGTACTACGTGCAGTACGCCCACGCCCGCGTGCACTCCATGCTGGCCAAGGCGCGGGACGCGGGCATCAGCCCGGCCGCGCCGGGCGCCGCCGCCTGCGCGCACCTGGACACCCCGGAGGACCTGGAGCTCTGCCGCCTGATGGAGCGCTTCCCGGACATGGTGGCCGCCGCGGCCGAGACCCTGGCCCCGCACATGGTGAGCCATTATCTCTCCGAGCTTGCCGCAGGTCTGCATAAATATTATACGCAGCACCATGTGCTTTCCGCCGGGCCGGACGTGGCTTCCGCCCGCCTGCTGCTCCTGTCCTGCGTGGCCGCCACCCTGGCCGCCGGGCTGGACCTCTTGGGCGTAAGCGCGCCGGAACGCATGGATCAGGTGAGCGAGGACGCGGCCTAGGCCGGTCCGCGCCGCCAAGAGCACCCCAAGGAGCCCCGGCAGATGAACGCGCCCATCAGGATTAAGGACCCGAACAGCTCGGGCAGACAGTATTCCTTCACCCTGGGCTTTGGCGGCATGGCCGTCCTGGTCACGGGGCTCACCCTGGCCCTGTGCCTGTTCTTCGTGCTGGGGGTGCTGGTGGGGCGCGGCCACAGGCCGGAGACCGCCGTGCCCGTGGTCGCAGGCATCATGCCCAGGGAGAGCCTGGCCAAACCCATGCCCGAGGTGCTGAAGCCCGAGGAGCTTGGCTACAGTGAGCAGCTGGGCAAGAAGCACGAGGGGCCGTCCCCGTCCCGCCCCATAGATTCCTCGGAGCACAAGGCTTCCGAGAAGAAGGACGCGAAGAAAGACGCCAAGCAGGCTGCGGAGAAGCTGGCGGACAAAAAGGCGGCTGAAAAGGCTGCCGCCAAGCCCGCCGAGAAGCCCGGCGAAAAGCCCGGCGACAAAAAAGACGCCAAGGCCGCGGCCAAGCCCACGGAACAGAAGGCCGCCGAAAAGCCAGACCCCGACACCCGCCGCTACGACTATGCCTATCAGGCCGCCACTTTCCCGGACGCCGAATCGGCCAAGGGCTACCTGAAGCGTGTGAAAAGCCTGGGCCTCAAGGGCGATATCGAGTCCGGCACGGCCGACGGCAAGAACTGGCACCGCGTGGTGGTGTTCTTTCAGGGCACGCCGACGGACACCCGCGCCCTGAAGGAAAAGCTCGCCAGCATCGGCGCGCAGAAACTCGTCATGCGCTCCAAGACCCCAGCCAACTAGTTTCCTTCCGCATACAGACGGCTTGAGGCGGCCCGGATGTTCGTCGTCCGGGCCGCCTCTGCGTAAGGAGGGAGGAATGGAGCGTGGGCGGTGGAGTGGAGGTGGGCTGTGAAATTTGTGGGCTAGGCGCTTTTGGCCAAGCTGCGGCACACATCCGGCAGGGGGGCCAGGGTTTCCTCGGCGCGCATGCAGGGCTCAGTCGCGGCGGTCTGGAGCAGTCCTTCCAGCACGCCCCGCAGGGACAACAGGTCGCGCACCACGCAAGGATCGAAGTGCGTGCCGGAGCAGCGCGCCACCTCGGCCACGGCCTCGCTCAGGCTGAGGCTCCGGCGGTAGGGGCGCTCCTCGGTCATGGCTGAGAGGGCGTCGGCCACGGCCACGATGCGCGCGCCCAGCGGGATGTCGTTGCCACTCAGGCCGTAGGGATAGCCTGTACCGTCGAAGCGCTCGTGGTGGGCCAGTACGATCTCGCACACGCCGGGCCTGCCGCAAAACACGGTCACGGGCTTCAGTATCTCCACTCCGATGACCGGGTGGCGGCGCATGATCTGCCACTCGCCGTCCGTCAGCGGTCCGGGCTTGAGCAGGATCGAATCCGGGATGCCGATCTTGCCCACATCGTGCAGGTGGGCGGCCATGTGCACCATTTCGGCCTGGCGCGGGGTCAGGCCGTGGGCCTGGGCCAGCAGGCTGGACAGGTCGGCCACCACAGTGGAGTGCTGGAACAGCCGGCGGTCGCGCGCGTCCACCGCCCGGCCAAGGCTCTCGGCCAGTTCGTGGGCGGTTTTCGTGGCGCAGGCGCCCATGCCCCCGCATTTTCCGGAGCAGCCGCACGCTTCGCTCTTGCGGGGCCTTGTGGCCGCGCGTTTCGTGCCTGTTCCTGGGTTCTGCGTGTACATGCCGGTCTCCTGCTCTGCGTTTTTGGCCATCGTGCTGCGCCTCCGGGGTTCGTCCCGTCGCGCAGCCCCTTTATGATAAAATTGAAAATGAATGTCAACATCAATATCGCTGCTTTTAGCAGCTCCAGCATGATTTTCATTTATGCCAAAGAAAAGCCCCGCCGGAAGTTTCCAGCGGGGCTTAGTGGATGGTTGCCGTTTTGGCGCTTAGGACAGTTCGGCGATCCAGCGGGCCAGGGGCACCTCGACCAGCTGCCGCAGCTCGGCCAGGCGCTCGGCGCTTTCGGCCTCGAAGCGCAGCACCAGGGCGGGCTGGGTGTTGGAGGCGCGCACCAGGGCCCAGCCGTCCGGGAACACCAGCCGCGCGCCGTCATCGCCTTCCAGGGTGTACAGTTTGGCGAATTCCTCGCGGGCCTTGTCGGCCACGGCGAACTTGCTGTGCTCCGGGCAGTCCACGCGCAGTTCGGGCGTAACAAAGGTCTGCGGCCAGTCGTCCAGCATCTGCGAGGCGGGCGCGGCCGAGCGCGAGAGTATCTCCACCAGGCGCAGGGCGGCGTAGGGCGCGTCGTCGAAGCCGTAGTAGCGGTCGGCGAAGAACATGTGGCCGCTCATCTCTCCGGCCAGGGCGGCGTTTTCCGTAAGCAGGCGGTCCTTGATAAGCGAGTGCCCGGTGGCGCTCATGATCGGGCGGCCGCCATGCCGGGCGATGTCGTTGAACAGGAGGTGCGAGCACTTCACGTCGCCGATGATCGCCGAGCCGGGCTTTTCCTCCAGCACCTGCCGGGCGAACACCGCCAGCAGCCGGTCGCCGTGGATGACCTGGGCCTTCTCGTCCACCACGCCGATGCGGTCGCCGTCGCCGTCGAGTCCGATGCCCGCCTCGGCCCCGGTCTCCAACACCTTGGCCTTGAGGGCGCCCAAGTTCTTCTCTTCCACCGGGTCCGGGTGGTGGTTGGGGAAGCGGCCGTCCGGCTCGCAGAAGAGTTCGATGACCTCGGCTCCGGCCCGGCGCAGCAGGTCGCGGGCGATGAGCCCGGCCGCGCCGTTGCCGCCGTCGAGCACCACCTTCACCGAGCGGTTCAGCCGCACCAGCGGGGCTACGGTCTCCAGGTAGGCGGGCGCTATGTCGTGCTGGGTGGCCATGCCTGCGCCCTGCGGGAATTCTCCCAGCTCCATCATGCCCGCGAGCTTTTGTATCTCGCCGGAGTGGATGGTGCTCTTGCCCGCCCAGACCTTGAAGCCGTTGTACTCTGACGGGTTGTGGCTGGCGGTGATCATCACCCCGGCCTGGTAGCCCAGGTGGCGGATGGCGAAATAGCACACCGGCGTGGGCACCATGTCGAGGAACAGCACGTCCACGCCCGTGGAACACAGGCCGTGCACAAGACGCTCCTGAAACTCCGGCGAGGTGAGGCGGCAGTCGTGACCCACCACGGCGCGGGCATGCCCGCAGGACAAGAAATAGGCGCCGCAGGCGCGGCCCAGGCGTTCCACCCAGTCGGCGTCGAAGTCGCGGCCGACGATGCCGCGGATGTCGTAAGCCCTGAATATGCGTGAGGCGGTTGTGTTCATCATCGGTTCTCGCGGGGCCGGGGTATGCCCGGCCAAGGGCCTACCCCAGATTGATATTGTCTGTGCTTTGCACGCGTTGGGGATTGTTAGCATAGCTGAAGCCGCCTGGGAAGACATGAGGCGGAAGGGGTTCCCGGTAGTGCAGTAGCAGGCAAGCACCCACGTCGAAAGAACATCGGCCCCCGCTTGTGATAGCTACCCCGTGCCGGAGAAGGGTATTGCATACTGATTCTACTTAATTTTTGTGAACGCATATTGACAGAGTAGGGACGTGATATAAGATGTATTAGTGTTGAGTGCGTGGGTAGTGCGGTACTGCAACCCCGCACTACTAATTGCGGAAGGCCTGGGGGCCGCTCTGTGACTTATATGTTTCTGCTTGACGGCAGCATTTTCGAACAACTATAGTATCGCTGTGGTGACCTTGTGTCCGATTGGGAAAATAGAGACTCTCTATCTCGCAGGTTATCGATACAGGAAGACAAATACGGAGGACTGCAGTGGCAAAGCTGAAGAAAAAATGCGACGAGCGCCTGGAACACTGGTTCGAGGAAGCCATGGAGCGCATCAAAAAGGCCACCGGCGCCCGCACGCAGGTGCAGCTGGCCGAGGTTCTGGAGGTGCGGCAGTCGAGCATCTCTGACGCCAAGCGGCGCTGCTCCGTGCCTTCGGACTGGTTCCTGAAGCTCTATCGCAGCCACGGGCTGAATCCCAACTGGCTTTCCGACGGGCAGGAGCCCGTGTACTTGAACGCCAGCCGCGGAGCCGTCGCGGCCGAGAATCTGCTGCGCGAGGCCCCGGCCAGCTATGGCCGCGCCAATGCCCGCGGCCGTGTGGTGCAGGTGTCCACCATGACCGGATCCAGCGCCGATCCTAACGTCTGGGCGCCCCAGCCGACTGAGGACCTGTCCATCCCCGAATCCTACCACCGCCCGGAGCTGGCCGTGCTGCGCGTCGATTCCGCCGCCATGGAGCCGGTCATCCTGCGCGGAGCCTTTGTGGGCGTGGACATGGCCCAGCGCCAGCACCCGGACGGAGATCTCTGCGCCGTGCACTTTCCTCACCAGGGCCTGCTCATCCGCCGCGTGTACTATCAGGACGGCCAGTTCGTCCTGCGCGCCGAGGACAAGAGCCATGCCGACCTGCACGTGCCCGCCGCCGAGATGGCCGCACGCACTCTGGGGCGTGTGGTCTGGGTCATGCAGAACCTGAACCCGCTGGCCTAGCGAAATTTGCGCATAAAGCCCCCCGTGTTTCGGCGCGGGGGGCTTTATTTTGTCCGTTTTCCGGCAGGACCTAGGGGGCGCGCCAAGAGCGCATTCGCCAAGCCCATGGTGGAGCACGGCAATTCGTGGCGGGCGCGTTTTGTGCATCATTTGCGTCAGGCAGGAACGACAGCCGTAAAACCGTCAGCCCGCCGCAAACCGCCAGGAGGACGCCATGGCGCACGCAAACCACAACCACGAAGCCTTGCTGCCCCTTGACCTGTTCCGCGTGTACGAGGTCACGGACCCCTTCCACGCGGCTCCGTACCGTCTGACCCTGCGCCTGGCGCGGGAAAAGCGCCTGCTGGAGGACATCAGCTCCGGCCGAAAGCTGCTGCGCCTGGGGCGCATGGTGCTGGAAACGCGCGAACTGGCCTTGGCCCGTGCGCAGTCCCAGGCCATGTACTTGTAAATACCGGGCCGGCACCCCTTGATTTCCCGGACCGGACAGGGGAGAATCTCCTAGGCGCATATTCGCGTCCTGGAGGCTCCATGCGTTCATTTCTGGCCGCCCTCGCCCTGGCGGCGATATGCCTCGGCGCTCCCGGCGTTCTTTCCGCCCAGACGCCCGGCGCTCCAACCCTTCCGTCGGACGCGTCCGGAGCTCCCATGGCGCCCGGTAACGGCGCTGGCGCCGTTGACGCCGACACGCCCCCGCCCTTTGTCCAGCGTCCCAAACGGTCGCCCCAGCCCGTGCGCCCGGACAACACCTACGCCACCCGGCCCGCGCCCAAAGGCTTCCGCGATCTGCCCTGGGGCGCAAGCCTGGACCAGGCCAAGGCCGCCCTCGGCTTGGTTCCGGTCACCAGCCCCAAGCCCCTGCCCGGCACCTTTCAGCGCCCGGACGAGCTTTTGAAGCTCGGCCAGGCCGATGTGCGCACCGTGGCCTACTATTTCCCCAAGGGACAGTTCATGGGCGCGGGCATCATGTTCGAGGGCGAGGCCAACTTCTTCCTCATCAAGGACCATCTCATCGAGCTGTACGGCCCCGGCCGCCAAGTGGGCGACCGCTACGGCTGGACCTGGGACAGCGTGAACATCGACCTGCGTTTGAAGAACGGCCTGGGCGAGCTGCGCTACACCTACGAGCCCCCCGCGAAAAAGTAGGAGCCCGCCGGCCACATGCGCCTGGCATTGGCGCAAGGGAGACTCGCCATGCCGCAGGATGACAGCAGTCCCACGTCTGCCGTGCCGCAAGGACGCGGCGCGAGCCTTGTGTATCTGGCCACCGTTGCGGTGTTGGCCGCGGCTCTGGCGGCCGAATTCCTGGCCGCCTATTCCCTGCTGCGCGACCACCCGGACCATGGGCCGGCCCTGGCCTCCGAGATGTACGGCGCCCTGGCCGTGGGGCTCGCCGCCCTGGGCATCCAGGCCGCGGTGGTCTACTCCGCCTTTGTGAGGCCTTACCGCGAGGCCGTCATCCGTGTGGAGCACCTGGCCCACGCCCTGGACCAGCACAGCCACCGCGACGCTCTCACCGGCGCGCTCAACCGCACGGCCTTCGACCAGCTCATCGTGCGCGAGCTGGACGCCCTGCGGCGCTATGGGCTGAGCGTGTGCGGCATCATGCTCGACGCCGAAGGCTTTCGCCAGGTGAACGAGACCAAGGGCTACGAGACCGGCGACCTGGTGCTGCACGAACTGGCCCAGCTGCTGCGGCAGCATGTGCGCCGGGCGGATTTCCTGTTCCGCTGGCGCAGCGGCCGCTTCCTCATTCTTGCTTCCGGCATTGGGGAGCAGCAGGCCGCGAGCTTTGCCGAGAAGCTGGCGGCTCTGGTGGCCGCGCACGCCTTCCGGCAGGAGGTGCGCCTGACGGCCAGCGTGGGCGTGGCCCAGGCCCACCCGGACGACTCGCCGGAACAGTTTGTGGGCCGGCTCAAGAGCGCTCTGGCCCTGGCCCAGGAAAAGGGGCCGGGAGCGGTGGAGGGAGCCGGAGGATGAGCTCCGCGTTCATCGCAGGGCCCCCTGTACAATTCCTTGACTTGACCCGACCGCTTATGTAACACACAATCTCTTTTTGCGCCGGGCCGCACCGGACCGCGAAAGCGGAACCGGCGGCGCGGATTGATTTTGCCTGGAGAAAACCACGTGTTCGACAGCCTCACCGACCGACTCTCAGAAGCCTTCCGCAATCTGCGCGGCCAGGCCCGCCTGGATGAAAAAAACATCCAGGACGGTCTGCGCGAAGTGCGCATGGCCCTGCTGGAAGCCGACGTCAACTTCAAGGTTGTCAAGGACTTCGTTGACCGCGTGAAGGAGCGGGCCCTGGGCGCGGATGTGCTCAAGAGCCTCACCCCCGGCCAGCAGGTGGTCAAAATCGTCCACGACGAGCTGGTCGAGCTGCTTGGCGGCTCCCAGACCGGCCTGGACCTGAAGCGCAAGCCCGTGACCATCATGATGGTCGGCCTGCAGGGCTCGGGCAAGACCACCACGGCCAGCAAGCTGGCCAATCTGCTGCGCTCCAAACACAAGCTGAAGCCCTACCTGGTCCCGGCGGACGTGTACCGCCCGGCGGCCATCGAGCAGCTGCACGTTTTGGCCAAGCAGCTTGGCGTGCCCGCCTATCCCAGCACCACGGACATGAACCCCGTGGACATCTGCGCCGACGCCCTGAAAAAGGCCGCCGAGGCCGGATGCGACGCCATCCTTTTCGACACCGCGGGCCGCCTGCACGTGGACGAGCCGCTCATGCAGGAGCTCTCGGCCATCAAGGAGCGCTGCAAGCCCGTCGAAATCCTCTTCGTGGCCGACGCCATGACCGGCCAGGACGCCGTCACCGTGGCCGAGGCCTTTGACAAGCGCCTGGGCGTCACCGGCGTGGTGCTGACCAAGATGGACGGCGATGCGCGCGGCGGCGCGGCCCTGTCCATCAAGAGCGTCACGGGCAAGCCGCTGAAGTTCGTCGGCGTGGGTGAAAAGCTTTCCGACCTGGAGCCCTTCCACCCGGACCGCGCGGCCCAGCGCATCCTGGGCATGGGCGACGTGATGACGCTCATCGAGAAGGCCCAGGACACCATGGAGGCGGCCGAGGCCGAGAAGCTGGCCGCCAAGATGCAGCAGGCCAAGTTCGACCTCGAGGACTTCCTGACCCAGATGCGCCGCATGCGCAAGATCGGCTCGCTGGAAAGCATCCTGAAGCTCATCCCCGGCATGGGCGGCATGATGAAGAAGCTGGGTGACATGCAGGTGCCGGAGAAGGAGATCGACAAGGCCGAGGCCATCATCAACTCCATGACCAAGAAGGAGCGCCGCGAGCCCGCGATCATCAATCCCAGCCGACGCGAGCGCATCGCCAAGGGCTGCGGCAAGACCGTGGGCGAGGTCAACGCGCTCATCAAGAATTTTGAGCAGATGAACAAGATGATGCAGCAGATGCTGGGCGGCGGCGGCAAAGCCCCGCAAATGCCGAAGATGCCCAAGATCCCCGGCATGCCCGCAGGCTACACCATGCCCGGCACCAAGCCCCAGGGCAAGCTTTCGCCTTCCATGATGCAGAACTCCATGGCCCAGGGCATGCCCGACATGGGGGCGCTCGGTGGCATGGGCGGCTTCCCGGAGATGCCGCAGATGCAGGGCGAGGGCAAGAAACAACTTTCCAAGAAGACTTTGGCCGAACGCAAGAAGAAGAAGCTGAACAAGAAGCAGCGCAACAAGCGCTGACGGAGCACGGCGCGTGGCGCGCCGGAACCGGCTGGCGCCCCGTGCGCTTGCCATTTGGACTGAAACCGAATAACAACTCAATTCAGGGGGAAAGACAACATGGCTCTTACTATCCGACTGACCCGCATGGGCTCCAAGAAGCGTCCGTTCTACCGTCTGGTCGTGCTCGAGCGCGCCAGCCGCCGCGACGGCCGTCCGCTGGAGTTCCTTGGTCACTACAATCCCATGACCGATCCCGCCGAGGTCGTCATCGACACCGTCAACTACGACAAGTGGATCAAGCTCGGCGCCACGCCCAGCGACACCGTCCGTTCGCTCGTGGGCAAGAAGAGCGCCTAAGCCCGCTTCTATGGCCTGTTTCGCGGCAGGGGTTCACGGCACGTCTCCCGCGCATTTAATTCCCATGGGGGTTTCGCCATGCTCAGAGACATGATCGAGTACATCGCCAAGTCGCTTGTGGACAGCCCGGACGAGGTGAAGGTCACGGAGATCGAGGGCGAGCAGACCGCTGTGCTGGAACTCAAGGTCGCCAAAGAGGACCTGGGCAAGGTCATCGGCAAGCAGGGCCGCACGGCACGGGCCATGCGCACCTTGCTTGGCGCGGCCTCGGCCAAGGCCAAGCGGCGCGCAGTGCTCGAGATCATCGAATAGCGCCATGCCGGGCATAGCGGGTACCGACCGGCGCGGACTGGTCGCCGTGGCCCGCGTGGCCAAGGCGCACGGCATCCGTGGGGAGTTGTGCATGGACATCCATGCCGACTCCCCGCTGCTTTTCGCGCCCGGCAGTACGCTCTTTCTCGCACCCGCTGCCGTTCCTGGCCAGAGGGGCGGAGGCGGGCGTCCGCGCCCCTACGTGGTGAAGAGCGCCCGCGACCACAACGGCAGGCTCATCCTGGTTCTGGAGGGCGTGGCCGACCGCAACGCGGCCGAGGCCCTGCGCGGGGCCGAGGTGCTCATCGCCGAGGCCGACCTGCCGCCCCCGGACGAGGGCGAGGAGTACCTGCACCGCCTGCTGGGCTCGCAGGTGTTCCTGGCCGACGAGACCCCGGTG
>NZ_DATMYK010000358.1:0-13642 GCF_035560995.1 Humidesulfovibrio sp.
GCTATTGCCAGGAGCCCTCCGGCCGGCGCGCCCAGTAACCGGCCGGACTCAATTCATTGTTGACAAATATGGTCCGAAGGTTTTCTGTTGGTCCGTTTTCGTAGCGTTTTGACCGCCAGCTTTGCGACGCCCGACGTTTGACCATCCGGTCACGCCAGCAGGAGCGCGCAAAGCCTGGATGCGTCAGGCGCGCGTTTTGACCGCTTGGTCACAAACACGCCGCGAGGTACGTCCATGAGGCTCACCCTGAGGGAGGCCGCCGCCGCCCTGAACTGCACCGAGAAGACCGTGTTGCGCTGGATAGCGCACGCGGGGCTGCCCACGGTGCGTCTGGGGGGGCTGTATCATTTCAACCGCGCGGAGCTCATGGAATGGGCCATCCACCACGGCATCGGCTCAACCGCCCTGTCCTGCGAGCTTGAGCCCGAGCAGGACGGCCCTGGCGGCCCGGAGGGAAAGAACGGCGACTGCGCCCAGGTTTCGGCCCTGGCCGGGGCCCTGCGCGCGGGCGGCATCATGGCCGATGCGCCCGGAACGACCCTGCCCGAGGTGCTCTGCTCCGCCGTCGAACGCCTGCTCCCCGAAAGCTCCGATACCGCAGCCGCGGATCTGGCCACGGACCGCGAGCTGCTGCTGGCCATGCTGCTGGCGCGGGAGGCCACGGGCGTCACCGCCGTGGGCGGGGGCGTGCTGGTGCCCCATGTGCGCGCGCCGCTGGTTTTGGGCGATGCGCCGCGCATCCTGCTCATCTACCCGGCCGCGCCCCTGCCGGAAGCCGCCGTGCACACCCCGGACGACCAGCCCATCCAGGCCGTGTTCGTGCTGGCCTCGCCCACGGTGCGCGCGCACCTGACGCTCCTGGCCCTGCTCGCCGCCGCCCTGCGCGACGCGGACTTCCGCCAGGCCGTGCTCTCCCGCGCGCCTGAGGCCGCCATCCTGCAATCCGCCGCCGCGGCCGAGCATCAGCACCAGTCCGCCGCCAAGCGCTTCGGGAGGCGTCCGTGATCCTGTTCGCCGCCTGTCTGGCCGTCTTTCTTCTGGGGGCCGTGGTCTCGCTTTTGCCGCGTTCCTTCCGCGCGGCCAACTCCCTGGGCTCCGGCCTGGCGGTGCTGGGCTGCGCCCTGGGCCTCGTCCCGGCCGCGCAGGCGCTCATCGCCCCGCAGGACTGGACCCTGGCCCTCTCCTGGCCGCCGCCCTGGGGCCTGGGCAGGCTCGCCATCGACGGCGTCTCGGCCCTGTTCCTGGTTCCGGCCTTCGTGCTCATGGCGCTGGGCGCGGTGTACGGCCGGGGCTACCTGGCGCACATGGAGGGCCGCAAGCGCGCGGGCCCGCCCTGGTTCTTCTACAACATCCTGGCCGCGTGCATCACCGGCGTGTTCACCGCGCGCGACCCCATGCTCCTGCTGCTGTTCTGGGAGGGCATGGCCCTTTCGTCCTATTTCCTGGTCAGCATGGAGGACGGCGACGGCTCCGTGCGCCGGGCCGGGCGCATCTATCTGGTGGCCTCGCACCTGGGCGCGGCCTTCCTGCTGGTGCTCTGCCTGCTGCCGGGCGCATCCTGGCCCCCCGCCGACGGTCTGGCCGCAGGCGCGTCCATGCCCCTGGTGGAAGGAATCGCTCCGGCCGGGCTCGTCTTCCTGTTGGCGCTCGTGGGCTTCGGCTCCAAGGCGGGCCTGGCGCCGCTCGGCGTGTGGCTGCCCGAGGCCCACCCGGCCGCGCCCAGCCACGTGTCCGCCGTGCTCTCCGGCGTCATGATCAAGACCGGCGTGTACGGCATTCTGCGCGTGCTGCTGGCCTACCAGCCGGAAGCGTGGTGGGGCTGGACCCTCATCGGCCTGGGCGGAGTCACGGCCATCCTCGGCGTGGCCGGAGCCCTTGGCCAGGCGGAGCTCAAACGCCTGCTGGCCTGGTCGAGCATGGAGAACGCCGGGCTGATGCTCATCGGCCTGGGCCTGGGCGCCCTTGGCCGCGCCTGCGACGCGCCGCTGGTGGCCGCGCTTGGCTTCAGCGCCGCCCTCATCCACATGGTCAACCACGGGGTGTTCAAGTCCCTGCTGTTCTTCTGCGCGGGCAGCGTGCTGCACGCCACGGGCGAGCGCCGCATGGACCAGCTGGGCGGGGCGCTGAAACGCATGCCCGTCACCGGCGCGGCCTTCCTGGCTGGAAGCGTCGGCATCTGCGGGCTGCCGCCCTTCGGCGGCTTCGCCTCGGAACTGGTGCTGGGCCTGTGCGCGGTGAAGGGCCTGCTGCTGCCCACGGCCAGCCTGGACATCCCCAGCCTGGGCGCGCTGGCCGCCCTGATTCTTTGCGCCGGGATGGCCGCGGCCGTGTTCTCCGGGGCCTTCGGCGCGGTGTTCCTGGGCGAGCCCCGCAGCCAGATCGCCAAGACCGCCCACGAGGCTCCGGCGCTCATGCGCTGGCCCATGATCCTGCTGGCCGGCCTGGGCCTCTTGCTCGGCTTCGCCGCGCCGCTCTTGCTGGAGACCGCCCTGCGCGCCCTGGAGCCCAGCCTGCCCGGGGCCCCGGTCCTTGGCGCGCCCCTGGTGGACGGCCTGACCACGGCGTCCTTCGTCTTCGGCCTGCTGCTGGCGGTGTTCGGCGGACTCTTCCTGCTGCGCCGCGCGCTCTTGAAGGGCCGCGACGTACGCACCGGACCCACCTGGGACTGCGGCTACATCAACCCCACGGCGCGCATCCAGTACACCTATTCGTCCTTCGCCCAGCCCCTGGCCGAGATGTTCCGCTCCCTGACCGGCAAGACCGGCAGCACCACGCGTCCCTGGGGCCTGTTCCCGGCGCGGGCGGGCTACTTTGCCGAGGCCCAGGACCGCATCCTCACGGCCTTCCTGGCGGGCTTCGGCTATCTGGACGCCCGGCTGGAGGCCCTGCACCGGCTGCAGCAGGGCCAGGTGCACGTGTATGTGCTCTACATCGCCGCCACCCTGGTGGCGCTTCTGGCCTGGGGGTTGTGGTGATGGACGCGGGCTTCCTCCACCTTGACGCCCTGCCGCGCATGGCCGTGGGCCTTGCGCTGTGCCCGCTGCTCTTCGGGGTCATAAACCGCGTGAAGGCCAAATTCGCTGGCCGCACGGGCCAGCCCCTGCTGCAAACCTACTTCGATCTGGCGCGGCTCTTGAAAAAGGGCGCGGTGTACAGCCAGACCACCACATGGGTCTTCCCGCTGGGCCCCATGCTGGGCCTGGCCTGCGCCCTGTGCGCGCTCGCCCTGGCTCCCCTGGGCGGCCAGCCGGGGCTCGTGTCCTTCGAGGGCGACCTGTTCCTCTTCGCCGGGCTGCTTTCCCTGGGGCGCTTCGCCACCGCCGCCGCCGCGCTTGATACCGGCTCCAGCTTCGAGGGCATGGGCGCCAGCCGCGAAATGCAGTTCGCCGTGCCCGCCGAGCTGGCGCAAATCCTGGGCCTGGCCGCCCTGGCCCAGGCCACGGGCACCTACTCCCTGGCTGAACTTTTGGCGCGCATCGACATGGCGCGCTGGGCCGCCTTCGGGCCGGTGTTGTCCCTTACGGCCACGGCGCTGTTCCTGGTGCTTCTGGCCGAGACCTGCCGCATCCCCGTGGACGACCCCAACACGCACCTGGAGCTGACCATGATCCACGAGGTCATGGTGCTCGATCACTCCGGGCCGGATTTCGCCTTCATCCTCTATGGGCAGGGGGTGAAAATGTGGGCCCTGGGCGCGGTGCTGGCCGGGGTGCTGGTGCCCACGCGCGGCGATCCGCTGGCCGACGCCGCCCTGGGCGCGGCGGGAATCTTCGCCCTGGCGCTCATCATGGGCATCGTGGAATCGAGCATGGCCCGGCTGCGCCTGCTGCTGGTGCCGCGGCTGCTGGTCGGGGCCACGGCCCTTTCCGGCCTGGCGCTGATACTTTTGCTGAGGTAGCGCGCATATGCTCTCGCTGGTGGAATTCATCCTTGTCGGCCTGGTGCTGACGAACCTGGTGCTCCTGGGCACCAGCCGCATCGGCCTGTGCATCCGCATGGTGGCCTTCCAGGGCGTGGGCCTGGCCTTTCTGCCCCTGCTGGGCCACGGCGACCTGGCCCTGTCCTCGGTGGCCGTCTCCGCCGCCACGGCCCTGCTCAAGGGCTGGGCCTTTCCCTGGCTTTTGTTCCGCTCGCTGGAAAGCGCCCACGTGCGGGCCGAGGTGGAGCCCTATGTGGGCTATTCCAGCTCCCTGCTCTTCGGCGTGGCCGCGCTGGCCGTTTCCGTGTGGCTGGGCGGACGCATGCCCCTGCCCGGCCCCGGCGTGCCGCTGCTGCTTACCCCGGTGGCCTTCTTCACCATCCTGGTGGGGCTCTTCGGCATCGTCACCCGGCGCAAGGCCGTGAGCCAGGTGGTGGCCTACCTGGTGCTGGAGAACGGCATCTTCGCCTTTGGCGCGGTGGCCCTGCGCAAGGCCCAGTTCCTGGTGGAGATGGGCATCCTGCTCGATGTGTTCGTGGCCGTGTTCGTCATGGGCATCGCCATCTTCCGCATCAACCGTGAATTCGACCACATCGACGCCGACCGGCTGGCGTCGCTGAAGGAGTAGGCGGGGATGCTCGACGCGCTGACCATCCTCGCGCCCGCCCTTGCCGGAGTGGCCGCCTTCATCCTGCCGGAGCACCGCACCCGGCGGCTGCTCCTGTCGGCCACGGCCGTGGCGCACCTGCTGCTGACGCTCGGCACCTTCGCCAGCCCCTCGCGGCCCATGTTCGACGGCGCGCTGCTTCTGGACGAGCCCGGACGCCTGTTCCTGCTCATCACCAGCGTGCTCTTCGCCGCTGCGGCCTTCTACACCGGAGGCTACCTGGAGCGCGAAATGCGCGGCGCGCGGCCGGACATGGTGGAAGGCCAGCTCTTCTCCAACTCGCCCGAGGCGCGCTTCACCGGCTGCCTGCTGCTGTTCCTGGCGGCCATGAGCTTCGTGTGCATGGCGCGCAACCTGGGTCTTTTGTGGGTCGGCGTGGAGGCCACCACCCTGGCCTCGGCCCCGCTCATCTACTTCCACCGCCACCACAGGTCGCTCGAGGCCACCTGGAAGTACCTGCTGCTCTGCTCCGTGGGCATCGCCCTGGCGCTCTTCGGCACCTACATGCTGGCCCTGGCCGGCGGAGGCGAGGTCTCCCTGCACCTGGAGGCCCTCATGGCCGCCGGGCCCAGCCTCGACCCCGTGCTGCTCAAGGCGGCCTTCGTGTTCCTCTTGGTGGGCTACGGCACCAAGATGGGCCTGGCGCCCATGCACACTTGGCTGCCCGACGTGTACAGCGAGTCGCCCTCGGTGGTGGCCCTCATGAGCACCTGCCTCTTGAACGTCTCGTTCCTGGCCATTCTGCGCGTGCGCCAGGTGCTGGCCGCAGCCGGGCAGTCGCAGTTCGGCAACGACCTGCTGGTGTTCCTGGGCCTTACCAGCATGGCCTGGGCCGCGGTGTTCCTGCTGCGGCAGACGGACTACAAGCGCCTGCTGGCCTATTCCAGCGTGGAGCACATGGGCATTCTGGCCTTTGGCGCGGGCATAGGCGGCGCGGGCATGCACGGCAGCCTGATGCACGTGCTGGCCCACGGCGTGGCCAAGGGCGCCATGTTCCTCTTGGCGGGCAACATCCTGGCCGCGTACCTGACCAAGAACGTTTCCGGCGTGCGCGGCGCGGTGCGCGCCCTGCCCTTCTCCGGCCCCCTGTGGGTGGCCGGGGTGCTGGCGCTTACCGGCATGCCGCCCTTCGGCGCCTTCGTCAGCGAGCTGGCCATCCTGCGCGCGGCCCTGGCCGGAGACCGGCCCATCCTGGCCGTGCTGTTCCTGCTGCTGCTGGCCACGGCCTTCATCGGCATCACCACCGCTGCCCTGCGCATGGCCCAGGGCGAGAACACCACCCCGGCCCGGCCCGAGCCCATGAGCGCCACCTGGCCGCCCCTGGCCCTGCTGCTGGCGGCCCTGCTGCTGGGCCTGTACCAGCCCGCGCCCCTGGCCGCCGTATTGGCCGCCTCGGCGCGGCTCACGGGAGGCTTCTAGCCATGCGCAACGCCCAGGCCATACCCTTGCGCGCGGTGCCCGTGCTCCCGGCGGAGGAATTCTGCGTGGAGGTGCTGGAGGCCGTGCTGCACGAGGCCCGGCTCTCGGCCCTGTTCTGCGCGCCGGTGAAAAACGAACTGGGGAACGACGAGCTGCGGCTCTTCGCCGTGCTGGCCGAGGATCGCCTGGGCACTCTGCACGTGCTTTCCGCCCCGGCGGGCCAGGCCTACCCCTCGCTGACGCCGGACTGCCCCCAGGCGCACCTCTTCGAAAGGGAAATCTGGGAGACCTGGGGCGTGACGCCCCTGGGCCATCCGTGGCTCAAGCCCGTGCGCTTCCCCCAGCTGGACCCGCAAGGGCGCGAGATCATCGGGCCGGAGATCGGCCAGGCGCGCTTCATGGAGGCCCTGGGCGAGGGCGGACACGAGGTGGCCGTGGGCCCGGTGCACGCGGGCATCATCGAGCCCGGGCACTTCCGCTTTCTGTGCCACGGCGAAGATGTGCTGCACCTGGAGATTTCCCTGGGCTACCAGCATCGCGGCGTGGAGCGCGCGCTCGTGAACGGACCGGGCCCGCGCTTCTTGCAGCACATGCAGACCCTGGCGGGCGATACGACCATCGGCCACAGCACCGCCGCCTGCCAGAACCTGGAGGCCTTGTCCGGCTGCCGGGTGCCCGCGGGCGCGCTGGTTTTGCGGGCCATCGCCCTTGAGCTGGAGCGCCTGGCCAACCACGCCGGGGACCTGGGCGCGCTGGCGCTTGATGTCGGCTTCCTGCCCACTTCGTCGTTCCTGGGGCGCATACGCGGCGATTTCCTGAACATGACGGCCAGGCTCTGCGGCAGCCGCTTCGGCCGTGGGCTCATCAAGCCCGGCGGCGTGGGTTTTGATCTGGACGCGGCCAGGGCCGAGGCCGTGCGCGCGCACCTGGCCGAGGTCTTCCCCCAGTGCGTGGAAGCGGTGGAGCTTTTGTGGAGCACGCCGTCTGTGGTCTCGCGCTTCGAGCGCACGGGCGTGGTTTCCCGCGTGGACGCCCTGGCCCTGGGGCTGGTGGGCGTGGCCGCGCGCGCGTGCGACGTGGAGATCGACGTGCGCCAGGACTTCCCGGTGGGGGCCTACGCCTACTCGCACATCCCGGTGGCCGTGTCGCAGACGGGCGACGTGGCGGGCCGGGCCTTTGTGCGCCACATGGAGCTCTTGCACTCCGAAAAATTCCTGACCGAACATCTGACGCACCTGCCGGGCTGCGCCACGGCCTGCGGCTTCCAGGCCTCTCCGGGCAATCTGGCCCCGGAGCATCTGGCCGTAAGTCTGGTGGAGGGCTGGCGCGGCGAGATCTGCCACGTGGCCATAACGGACGAGGCAGGGCGCTTCGCGGCCTACAAGGTGGTGGACCCGAGCTTCCACAACTGGGCCGGGCTTTCCATGGCCCTGCGCAACCAGCAGATCTCGGACTTCCCCATCTGCAACAAGAGCTTCAACCTGTCCTACTGCGGGCACGATCTGTAAGGGGGCGCGGAAGTGATCCAGCATATCATCGCCCGCCTGCGCCAGGGGCACCGCACCCTGGCCTACCCCAAGGTCCTGCCGCAATTGCCGGACCGCTATCCCGGCAGGCCGGACATCGACCCGTCCGCCTGTGCGGGCTGCGACGCGGGCGGGGCCTGCGCGGCCGCCTGCCCCACCGGGGCCATCAGCCTGGAAACGGGCCTGGCCCTGGACCTGGGCCGCTGCCTGTTCTGCACGGACTGCGCGGCCGCCTGCCCGCGCGGAGCCATCCGCTTCACCGGAGATTTCCGCCTGGCCGCAAGCAGCCGCGAGGCCCTGGTCCTGCGCGGCCAGCCCCTGGAACTGGCCCGGCCCCTGCCGCCGGAACGCCTGCGCCTGTTCAAGCGCTCCCTCAAACTCCGGCAGGTGAGCGCGGGCGGCTGCAACGCCTGCGAGGCCGACACCAACGTGCTGGGCACCCTGGTCTTCGACCTGGGACGCTTCGGCATCCAGTTCGTGGCCTCGCCGCGCCACGCGGACGGCGTCCTCGTCACCGGGCCGGTGACGCAGAACATGCGCCTGGGCCTGGAAAAAACCTGGTTTGCGACGCCGGAGCCCCGCGTGGGCATCGCGGTGGGGGCCTGCGCCATTTCCGGCGGACCCTACGCGGGCCATGCCGAGACCAATGACGGCGGCGCATCCTTCCTGCCTGTGGACCTTTACGTGCCGGGCTGCGCGCCCCACCCCTGGACCATCCTGGACGGCCTGCTGCGGCTCCTCGGCCGGGGCGAGACGGGCTGAGCGCACAGGAAAAGCGCCGGCCACGCGAACGAGCGGCCAGCGTTGACAGGAAAGACGGCGGGGAGAAGGCGTCGGATCAGACCGGGCAGCGCTCCGGGGCCAGCAGACACACCTTGGCCGGGTCGGCCGCGGGCAGACGCAGAATGAGGGTGGTGGCGCCGGGCTCCTCCGTGTTCAGCGACAGGGTGCCGCCCATGGTGCGCACCATGAGCCGCGCCGAATAGGTGCCCAGGCCCGTGCCGTGGGGCTTGCCGGAGGTGGCGTACTTTTCGAAGAAACGCTCGCGGATGCCCTTGGGCACCTCGCCCTTGTTGCGGATGAAGACCTCGGCCAGGGGGCTCTCGTTCTCCAGCCGCACGGTGATTTCCGCGCCGTCGGGCGAGGCCTCGGCCGCGTTCTTGAGCAGGTTGGAGAACACCGCGTCCAGCAGCCTGCGTTCGCCGCTTACATAGAACGGCCCCTGCGGGCAGTCCGAAACCAGATTCAGCCGCAGGCCCTTGCCTTCCACCAGCGGGCGCAGCTCCGCGCGTTGCGTCTCCACCACGTCGCACAGGTCCACCGGTCCGAGCACGGGCTTGAACGCCCCGGCCTCCATGGCGTGCAGATCCAGGGACAGGGAGATGAGGTCCTGCATGCGCCGGGTCAGGATGCGCACCTCGGTCAGCACCTGCGTCTGCTCCGGCGTCAGCGGCCCCAGAAGCTCCAGCAGCTCCATGGCGTTCTGCACCGAGCCCAGCGGACTCTTCAAGTCGTGGCGCACCACGCTTTCCACATCGGTGCGCAGGGCTTCGGCCTTCTTGCGCTCGGAAATATCGCCCAGAACACCCAGATACCCGCTGAAGCGGTTGGCCGCGTCGGTCATGGGCCGTATGCGGCAGCTCATCCATTGGCGCACGCCGCGCGCATCCAGCATGCGCACCTCGCTCTCCAGCTCGCGCTTGTCCGCCAGGGTCTCATGCCAGAGCGCCAGGAAGTCCTCGCGATCCTCGCGCACGATGCTCTCCAGCCAGCGGTTCCCGGCCAGAGCCTCCTGGGTGCGGCCGGTCTGGCGCTGCATGCGCTCGTTGGCGAACACCAGCATGCCCTTGGCATCGGTTTCGAACACGCCCACCGGAGCCTGGCGGATGAGCCCGGACAGGCGCCGCTCGCTTTGCCGCAGGGCCAGCTCGGCCACGTGCTGGGCCGTTATGTCGCGCCCCATGGCCACTACGCCCAGGCAGCGCCCCTCGGCGTCCACCACGGCGGTCTTGACCACGCTGAGCCAGCACTCCTGCTCATTTGCCGCCAGCCGCTGGGTGAAGCTCACGGGTTCGCGGGTCTCCCGCGCAAGGGAGTTGGTGGAAAGCTGAATGCGCAGTTCGTCGCCGCTGAAAACCTCGCTCAAGGGACGGTCCAGCAGCTCCTCGCGCCTGCGGCCAAGGCGGGCGCAGAAACTCTGGTTCAGTTCGCGCAGCACGTCGTGCTCGTCGGTGACGAAGATGCTGTCCTGGGCGGACTGGAGCATGGCCCGCAGCAACCCTTCGCTCTTGGACAGGGCGGCTTCCGCCAGGCGGCGCTCGGTGATGTCGTGGCTGACGGAGACCACGCCCAGGCACTCGCCCGCGGCGTCGCACACCGGCGACTTGTGCACGCTGAGGTAACGCGTGCCGTCCGGCCTCTCCTGGGTCAGTTCGTAGGCCACGGGCTGCCGCTGGTCCATGATCCGGCGGTCCATCTCCACGTGGCGGTCGGCGGCGCGGCGGTCGAAGAAATCCTTCGCCCTGCGGCCGATGATTTCCTCGCAGGGGCGGCCCACAAGCTGGCAGAAGGCCTTGTTGGCCTCGCGGTAGATTCCCTGGGCGTCCTTGTAGCCGATGCCGTCCACGGCGGATTCCAGGATGGCCCTGAGCAGGCTTTCCCTCTGGTACAGGGAGCGCTCGGCCTGGAGCCTGGGGGTCACGTCATGGCCGATGAAGAACAGGCAGGAGCGGCCGTTGTGCAGGGTGATGGGCGCGGCGTCCAGCTCCATGTCGCGCAGCTGGCCGGTCTTCAGCCGGTGGCGGCTGGAAAAGCGCTTGCTGCCGCCCTGGTTGATGCCCTGCAGCAGCGCGCACAGATTCTCGTTGGACAGCAGGCTTATGTCCGCGGCGGAGAGCCCTTCCAGCTCTTCAGGCTGATAGCCGTAGAACTCGCAGGCGGCCTTGTTGGCCCCGATGACCTTGGCCGTTAGCGGGTCGATGAGAAACATCACCGTCTGGCTGGACTCGAAGGCCACACGGAAGACGCTGCCGTCCGGCAGCTCCTTGGCCCAGTCTTCGGGCGGGATGTCGTTGTCAGGTATGTTCATGCGTGCTCTTAGGGGGCTATAATTACGTATACCCGCCTTTCGCAGAGCTGTAAAACGGATTCTGATAAAAAACGGCCGCTATTCCACTTTGTGCAGGGTGGCGGCGTAGAAGAACTCGCCCGAGGCCACGTCCGGCGGGGTTGTCCAGGTTCCAGCCAGGCGCGCATCCGGCCGGGATTCCAGGAACCGAACCACCTGGCGCTGGTTTTCCTCGGCCGAGAGGGTGCAGGTGAGGTAGAAGAGCTGCCCGCCGGGCGCCAGCTCGTCGAAGCATTGCGCAAGCATGGCCGCCTGGGTGCGCGCCAGGGCGGTCACGTCCTCCGGGGTGCGCTTCCATTTGATGTCCGGCCTGCGCGAGAGGGTGCCCAGGCCCGTGCAGGGCGCGTCGAGCAGGATGGAGCCCGGCCGGACGGCAAGGGGCGCGGGCTGGTCTGCCCTGGCGCGGAAGGCCAGAAGCCGCCCCGAGGCCAGCGCCGGGGCCAGCTCGCGGCACAGGGCCCGCAGGCGGCCCAGGTGCGTGTCGCTGGCGAGCACGGGACCGTCCGGAGAAAAGGGCCCCGCCTCCAGGATCAGGCGGGTCTTGCCGCCGCGGCCGCAGCAGGCGTCCCACACGGGCGCGGCCCAGCGCTGCGGGTTCAAGGCGGCCAGGGCCTGGCGCGCGGCAAAGCCCTGGCGGTACAGGGCGGCGCGCTCGGCCTCGGAAAGGGCAAGTTCCTCGGTCAACGTATCAAGCCCGGTGCCGGACTGGAAGGCCAGGCCGAGGCCCTGCCTGCCCAGGCAGGCGGGATGCGCGCCCAGGCGGCGCGAAAGGGCCAGGGCGGCCTCCGGTCCCAGGCTCTCGGCCTCCACGGCCAGACCCATGGCGGGCGGCCGGGCCTGGGCCTTGAGGTAGCGGGCCACGTCTTCCTTGGGATATTCCTTGAGCCACAGGCGCACGATCCACTCCGGGCAGGAGTAGTAGCGCGAGAGCACCTCGGCCTCGTCCTTGGCGCCCTCCTTGTAGGGGCCCACGGTGCGCGCGGCCTCCGCCATGTCGGCCACGCGGCGCAGCACGGCGTTGAACAGGCCGGAAAGGTGCGCGCGGGTGTAGCCCTTGGCCCAGTCCACAGCCCAGTTGACGCTGGCGTAGGCGGGCACGCGGTCCAGGTGGATGATCTCGTGCGCGGCCAGGCCCAGGGTCAGCATGGCCTCGTCCGGCAGGCGGCGCGAGGGGTCGAGAAAGCGCGACAACAGCGCGTCGAGACGCCCCTTCAGGCGGCAGTAGCCGTACACGAGTTCAGTCACCAGCCCGGCGTCCCGGTCCGACAAGGGGTCCGAGGAGAGGGTGGTGTCCAGCGCGGCCTGGAGGTCGCGGCCTTCTATGAGGCAGGCCGAGAGACAGTCCAGCGCTGCGGCGCGGGCCGGAGGCAGAGAAGCCACGTGCCGCCCCTAGCGCTTGCGGCGGCGGCGGCGCTGGCCTTCGCCCCCCTGCCGGGGCTCGCCCTGGCGGTCATTCTGGCGGTCGCCCTGGCGGTCGGAACCTCTGCCGCGCTCCTGGTCCCCGGGCGCGGCCTCCGGCCTATGGCCGCTGGGCAGGGGCGGCGGGGTGTGCATGGCCTTCTGGTAGGCGTCGTCCAAAAGCATGCCCAGAAGCAGGGCCTGGTCGTCGTCCTGGGCCATGGCCCGGGCCACGTCCACGTAGCGGCGCATGCGCTCCTGCTCCAGGCTGTCCTTGGCGCGCCACTTGGCCTCCAGCACGGTGGCGATGCGCTGGGTCACGTGGGCGGCCAGATCGGCCTCGGTGGGCAGGGGGCGTTCCTCAAGCCGGATGCCGTACTGCCGGGCGATGCGCGTAAGCTCCATCTTCTGCATCACGTCCACAAGGGAGATGACCGTGCCCGCGGCCCCGGCGCGGCCCGTGCGGCCAGCGCGGTGGATGTAGCTTTCCGGGTTCTCCGGCGGGGAGTACAGGATGACATGGGACAGGCCGGGGATGTCGATGCCGCGCCCGGCCACGTCCGTGGCGATGAGAAAGCGCAGCTGCCCGGCGCGCACGCTGGTGAGCACCTGGTCGCGGCGCGACTGGGTCAGGTCGGCGGAGAGCTCGTCGGCGTTGTAGCCGAAGCGCGAGAGCACCGCCGTCAGGTAGTGCACGTCGGCCTTGGTGTTGCAGAAGATGATGGCCGATTCCGGGCTTTCCATCTCGATGATGCGCATGAGGCAGCGGTCCTTGCCCATGCTGGGCACCTCGTAGAACGCGTGCGTCATGTCCGCGATGTGCACCTGACCTTCGGACAGGGACAGGCGGCCCGGATCGGTGAGGAATTCCTGCGCCAGGCGCAGCACCTGCTGCGGGAAGGTGGCCGAGAACATGGCCCCGTGGATCTTCTTGCGCGGGGGCAGGTAGCGCTGGATGTCCTTCATGTCCGGGTAGAAGCCGATGGACAGCATGCGGTCGGCCTCGTCGAAGATGAGGGTGGAGAGTTCCGAAAGGGACAGGGAGCGCTTGAGCAGGTGGTCGAGCACGCGGCCCGGGGTGCCCACGACGATCTGCGCGCCGCGCTTGAAGGCCTCCAGCTGGGTGGCGTAGCCCACGCCGCCGTAAACGGCCACGCATTCAACGCCCGTGCCGGCGAAAAGGGTCTCGGCCTCGGCCGCCACCTGCTGGGCCAGCTCACGCGTGGGCACCAGGATGAGGGCCTGGCAGGAGGTGTGCGCGGCCTTCAGGCGTCCCAGAAGCGGCAGCAGGAAGGCCCCGGTCTTGCCGGAGCCCGTGCGCGCCTGGACCATGATGTCGCGCCCGGCCAGCATGTAGGGCAGGGCCTGTTCCTGCACGGGCATGAGCTTGCCCCAGCCCGCGCGGCCGCAGGCCTCCTGCAGAAGCGGCGGCAGGTCGGCCAGGCGCACCTCGGGCAGGGCGTCCTCCGGGGCTATCTCGCCCACGGCTTCGGCCCGGGGGGCCTTGGCCTGCTCCTGGGCGAAGAGCAGGGCCTTCTGCACCTGGGTCAGGCCCGGGGCCTGCACATACTGCTGGCGGGCCGGGG
>NZ_DATMYK010000359.1:0-2117 GCF_035560995.1 Humidesulfovibrio sp.
CCCCAAGAACGGCTAAAGGGCGCTGTCCAACTCCCCCCACGAACATCCGAAGGAACACCACGACGTGAGCAGGGACCAGCACAAAGTACTCATCGCCAACCGGGGCGAAATCGCCGTGCGCATCATGCAGGCGTGCCGCGACCTCGGCCTGGCCTTCGTTGCCGTATACACCAAGGAGGACGCCGCCTCGGGCCACGTCTCCACCGCCCGTGACCTGGGCGGGGAAAAGTCCTTGGTGCGCATCCACAACTATCTTGACGCCGGAGAGATCTTCTCCGCCGCCGACGCCACCGGGGCCACGGCCATCCACCCCGGCTACGGCTTCTTCTCGGAGAACTACCGCTTCGCCCGGCGCGTGGTGGAGCGCTCCCGCCCCATGATCTGGATCGGACCCTCCTGGCGCGTCATCCGCGAACTGGGCGACAAGATCAACACCAAGCGCCTGGCCAGAAGCCTGGGCGTGCCCACCGTACCCGGAAGCGACCGCGCCATTTACGACGAGCTGGAGGCCGAGACCATCGCCCAGCAGCTCTTCGACTACCAGGAGAAGCAGGGCGTGGCCCGGCCCATGGTGCTGGTCAAGGCCAGCGCGGGCGGCGGCGGCATGGGCATCGACGAAGTGCACAACATGAACCGCTTCCGTCAGACGTACCGGCGCATCCGCAATTATTCCCAGCGCCAGTTCAACGACCCCGGCGTGCTCATCGAACAGCGCATCTTCAACTACAACCACCTGGAAGTGCAGATCGTCTCCTCGCGCGACGGCCTGAATCCGGTGCACTTCGGCACGCGCAACTGCTCCGTGCAGAGCCCGGGCCGCCAGAAGCGCATCGAGACCGCGCCGGGCTTCTTCCCGGAAGGCCTGACCTACGCGTTCGACGCCCGCAAGGTCATGGACGACATCGTGCGCCATTCCTTGAGCATCGCCCGCGAGGTCAAGTACGACAGCGTCGGCACCTGGGAATGGATCGTGACGCCCAAGGGCGAGCCCTTCCTCATGGAAGTCAACACGCGCATCCAGGTGGAGAACGGCGTCTCCGCGGCCATCGCCCGCATCAAGGGCCAGGATGGCGTGAACCTCATCCGCGAGCAGCTCAGGCTCGGCCTGGGCGAGCCCATGGGCTACGGCCAGGACGACGTCACCTTCGCGGGCGTGGGCATCGAGTACCGCATCATCGCCGAGGACACGCAAAACCGTTTCGCACCTTGGACCGGACGCATCGACAAAATATCCTGGCACGAGCAGGAATGGCTCAAGATGCACACCCACGTGCCCCAGGACCGCCCCTACCAGATCCCCACGGAATACGACCCCAACCTGGCGCTGGCCATCATCTGGGGCAAGGATCTGGAAGAGGCCAAGGCGCGCGGCGCGGCCTTCCTGGACGACTTCGTCCTTGAAGGCGTGGACGCCCAGGGTGTGGCTCTGAAATCGAACATCGCCTTCCTGCGCGAGAAAACCAAGGATCTGCTGGAATTCTAGCCAGCCAGGGACGGCCGCATGGATATTGAAAAAAGTCTCGAAGCTCTCTCTCAGCGCGTGGCCTACGCGCGCGACATCATGGGCAGCCGCGTCAGCGACCGCCTGGAGGCCATCAGCCAGGAGATCATCAGCCTTGGACACAAGGCCGACTCTCTGAGCGTTGACGAAGCCATCGACAAGACCCAGGAACTCTCTCGGCGCATGACCACCCTTGAGGAGGACCTGGACCAGCTGCTCTCCCCCATGGACAAGGTGCGCGTGGTGCGCCACCCGCAGCGCGTCTGCCTGAAGGACATCCTGGAGAACGTTTACGACAACTACACCGAGATCGGCGGACGCGACGAAGTGTCCATCGACCCCGGCATGCTCATCGCCCGCGCCTACATCACCCGCCGGGTGGGCAAGCGCGTCATCCACCACCCCGTCATGGTGGTGGGCCAGGAGAAGGGCCACGGCCAGGAGTTCCGCAACGGCGGCTCCATCAAACCCTGGGGCAACGCCAAGGCCTTGAAGTACATGAAGGTTGCCGCCCAGGAGAACATTCCCATCCACGCCTACGTGTCCACGCCGGGCGCGTACCCGGTGGAGGACTACCCCGGCGCGGCCCAGCAGATCGCCGAGAACATCTACGAAA
>NZ_DATMYK010000360.1:0-5649 GCF_035560995.1 Humidesulfovibrio sp.
CCACAAGGGACTGCCGCAGTCAGGTTCAGATCTGAAACAGGATGTGGAGGCGTTCATGAGGGTACTGGTCATCCTGCCGCTGTATGGCGGCTCCCTGCCGGTGGGGCGGTATTGCGTTTCCGCCCTGCGGGAGCTGGGGCACCTGGTCGAGGTCTTCGAGGCTCCGGAGTTCTATGCCTCGTTCCAGGCCTTCAAGGGGCTCAAGGTGACCTCGGACCGGCTGCAATACCTTGAGAACAGCTATCTGCAGGTTCTGTCCCAGGCTATCCTGGCCAAGACGGAAACCTTTGAGCCGGATCTGGTGCTGGCCATGGCCCAGGCTCCGCTGTCCATCCAGGCCTTGAAACGTCTGAAACGTGATGGCGTGGCCACGGCCATGTGGTTCGTTGAAGACTACCGCCTGTTCACCTACTGGCAGGCCTTCGCCCCGCACTATGACTTTTTCGCCGTGATCCAAAAAGACGATTTCCTTTCGCAATTGCAGCATGTTGGCATGGAGAATGCCCTGTACCTGCCCCTGGCTGCCCAGCCAGATGTTCATAAACGACTTGAACTTTCCAGCGTTGAGCGCCGCAAGTTCGGGTCCGCCGTATCCTTCATGGGCGCGGGCTACCCCAACCGCCGCATGGCCTTCCGCGAGCTGGTGCGCTTCGACTTCAAGCTCTGGGGCACGGAATGGGACGGAGACGTCATCCTTGCGCCGTATGTGCAGATGGCCGGAGCCCGCGTCTCCAGCGAGGATTGCGTGCGCATCTTCAATGCAACCACGATCAACATCAACCTGCACTCCAGCATGCAGGCCAAGGAGCTGGTCAGCGGCGGGGACTTCGTGAACCCGCGCACCTTCGAGGTCGCGGCCTGCGGGGCTTTCCAGCTGGTGGACAGGCGCGGCCTCATGGCCGAACTGTTTGAGGAAGGGGAGCTGGCCATCTTCGACAGCATGGAGGAGCTGGCCCCGCGTATTGAGCACTACCTGGCCAACCCTGAGGAGCGCATCGCCATCGCCAAGCGCGGCCAGGCCCGCGTGCTTGCGGACCACACTTACGCCGCGCGCATGCGCACTCTGCTCGATTTCGTGGCCTCGCGCAGACCCGGCTGGCCAAAGCCTCGTACGACCGGCAGCGCCCTGGAGGGCCTGCCGCCGGAACTGGCGCAGGAGATCACGGCCTTGCTGGAACGTCTGGGCTTGCCCTCGGATACCGGCTTCGACGATCTGGTTTGGGCCGTACGCCAGCAGCAGGGCGCTCTTGGCGGCCTGGACGCGGCGGTGCTGTTTCTGGATGAGTGGCGCAAGCTCTACGCCCGCAAGGGCTGAGAGCCTATCGCGACGGCTCAGGACTTCTTGACGGCCCGCTTGCGCGTGGACAGCCAGGTCTGCATGCGCGCCTCGGCCCCCTCATTCTTGGGCACGTAGAACTGCGCGCCGCGCTTGGCCAAGTCGTGGGGCAGGTATTCCTGGTCCACCCAGGAGCCGGGGAAGGCGTGCGGATATTTGTAGCCCCGCCCATAGCCCCATTCCTTGTGCAGGCTGGTGCTGGCGTTGCGCAGGTGCAGGGGCACGGGCTGCATGCCGTTTTCCCTCACTTCCTTCAGGGCGTTCAAGTACGCGCCGTAACTGGCGTTGTTTTTCGGCGCCAGGGCCAGGTAGACCACCGTTTCCGCCAGAGGGATGAAGCCCTCCGGCATGCCCACGAACTCCACGGCCTGCTGGCAGGCCACGGCCAGCGGCAGGGCCTGCGGGTCGCCCAGGCCCACATCCTCCGACGCGGAAAGCACAAGCCTGCGGCAGATGAAGCGCGGGTCCTCGCCGCTCTCCAGCAGGCAGGCCAGGTAGTACAGCGCCGCGTCCACATCGCTGCCGCGTATGGACTTGATGAGGGCCGAGGCCAGTTCGTAGTGCGAATCGCCCTCGCGGTCTCCCCGGATGATGACCTCGGGCAGGGCCTGGCGCAGGGTGTCCAGGCTCAGCTTGTCTTGCGGCAGGCTGGACACGTGTTCCACAAGATTCAAGAGCGCCCGGCCATCGCCCGCGCACATGCCCGCCAACAGATCAAAGACTTCGTCCGGCCACTCGCAGCCCAGCACCTTGGCTCCGCGCCGGGCCATGCGTACCAGTTCCTCGCGCGTCAGGCCGCGGAAACGCAGCACATGCAGCCGTGAGAGCAGTTGCCGGGTGACGCTGAAGCTCGGATTTTCCGTGGTGGTGGCCAAGAGCACGATGTCGCCGCTTTCAAGAATGGGCAGGAAGAAATCCTGCTGGGCCTTGGAGAAGCGGTGGATTTCGTCCAGGATCAGCACCTCGGCCCCTTGCAGGTGCTTGCGCAGAGCGGTGAGACCGGCCTCCGGCGCGCTGACGCGGATCCACTTTTTGTTGGCCGCCTTGGCCATGAGCATGGCGAGCGTGGACTTGCCGCAGCCCGGCGGGCCGAAGAAGAGCAGGCTGGGCAGGCGCGGGCCGTTGGCAAAGGCCGCGATGCGCTCCAGCAGATGGCTTTGCCCCACGAACTCGTTCAGGGTCTGCGGGCGGATCTTGTCCGCCAGGGGCTGCTTTTCGGAAATTTCTATGCGCATGCGCGAGTCCGGCGTGTTGAGCGTTAGGTTTTGAGCAGGGCGTGGTGCGCCAGGGCCAGGCAGGACAGGGCTGCGGTTTCCCAGCGCAGGGGCCGGGGGCCGAGGCTGCGGGTCTTGAACCCGGCCTCGCGCAGACGCGCCACCTCGCGCTCTTCAAGCCCGCCCTCTGGGCCAAGCACAACGAGTACGCGGCCGGCGGCCAGTTCCCCAGGCTCCAACAGATCCTCCGGGCCGGTGCCCTCATACAGCACATAGCATCCGTCGTGTTCCGTCGCAACGCGGATCAGACCGTCCACACCGCCCTGGACCACGGCCAGCTCCGGCAGCCAGGCGCTCTGGCACTGCTTGGCCGCCTGCACACCCTTGTCCCGCCAGGATTCCTTGGGCTCCTTCGGCATGTCGCCCTGACTGCGCGCGGCCTGCCAGAACACAAGGCCCAGCGCGCCAAGCTCCACGCCCTTTTCCAGCAGCCAGTCGCGCCTCGACGCCTTGTTCCAGCCGAGAGCCAGGGTCACGCCGCACGCGGGCGCTGGCTCCAGCATTTCGGACACGCGGCGCAGCTCAGCCCTGGCCTTGCCGGTAATTGCGCTGATCTCGAACAGACCGTGACGGCCGAAGCCGTCGAACAGCCGCACTGTTTCGCCCGCGCGTGCGCGCAGAACGCCCAGCAGGTGCTTGGCCTCCGGGCCGTCGAGCGTGGCCGCCCCGTCCGGGCCGGGCCAGTTCTCCGGCGGGAGGTGGTAGGAGTTGAGTCGGGTCATGTGTGCCGGTGAAGCCGGGCCGGAACGTGAGGTCCCGGCCCGGGGTTCGGGCTAGATTTCGTGGGCCACCAGGGATTCGTAGGTCTCCCTGCGGCGGGCGACGATGACGTTCTCGCCGTCCACAAGAAGCTCCGCAGCCCTGGTGCGGGTGTTGTAGTTGGAGCTCATGGTGAAGCCGTAGGCTCCGGCGGAATACACCGCCAGCAGTTCGCCCTGGCGCACCTCGGGCAGCATGCGGTCCTTGGCCAAAAAGTCGCCGGACTCGCAAATGGGGCCGACCACGTCCACGTCCTGGGGGCCGCGCCCCTGGGGCGTCACTTCCTCGATGCGGTGGAAGGAACCGTACAGCGAGGGCCGCACAAGGTCGTTCATGGCCGCATCCACGATGACGAAGCTCTTGCTGGGGGTCTGCTTGGTGTACAGCACCTCGGTCACCAGGATGCCCGCATTGCCCACGATGACGCGGCCGGGCTCCAGCACGACCTTGAGCGGGATGCCCGCGAGGGCCTTGGTCAGCGCGGCGCCGAATTCCTTGGGGTGGGGCGGTTCTTCTTCATTGTAGGGAATGCCCAGGCCGCCGCCGAGGTCGAGGTAGCGTATGTCCAGATTCATGCCCTTGAGCTTCTCGTAGAAGGCCAGCAGCTTGTCGAGCGCTTCCAGGAAGGGCTCGATGGTGGTGAGCTGGGAGCCGATGTGGCAGTCCATGCCCACGGGCTCGATGGCGGGCAGGTCGCGCGCCATGGCGTAGGCGTCCAGGGCGCTTTCGATGTTCAGGCCGAACTTGTTCTTCTTCATGCCCGTGGAAATGTACGGGTGGGTCTTGGGGTCAACGTCCGGGTTGATGCGGAAGCTCACCTGGGCGACCTTGCCCATGTCGCGCGCCACGTCGTTGATGCGGATGAGTTCCTGCACGGATTCCACGTTGAACATGAGAATTCCCGCGTTCAGCGCCTGGGCGATCTCCGGGGCCTTTTTGCCCACGCCGGAGTAGACGATGCGCTCCGCCGGAACGCCCGCCAAAAGCGCGCGGTACAGTTCGCCACCGGAGACGATGTCCATGCCCGCGCCGAGGGACGCCAGGAGGCGCAGCACGGCCAGGTTGGAGTTGGCTTTCACCGAGTAGCAGGTCAGATGCGGCACTGCGTCGAAGGCCGAATCAAAGGCCTGGAAGTGGCGTTTGAGCGTGGCCGAAGAATAAATGTACAAGGGGGTGCCGTAGCGCTGGGCGAGTTCCTTCACGCTCACGCCTTCCGCATACAAGGTGCCGTTCTTCATCTCGAAATGATGCATCTGGACGGTACTCCTCTACAAAGGGATGGTTATTGCGGCGCCGAAATCACAAGCTCTGAAGTGACAAGCTGCAGAGCGGGGTACACGTTGCTGGCCACCAGCTGCAGGCGATAGGTCTTCTTGGGGTCCAGCTCGCAGGTGGTGATGATGAGGCGGTTCATGTCGCGGCGCATCTCGGGCGCGCCGGGACCATAGAGCCGAGAAATGCGCGGCACGAAGGGGCAGGTGGCGCAGCCGTCGCCGGGTCCGTCGCCGATGGCTTCGATGTGCAGGCGCACGCTGTCCAGATTGTCCCAGGCACCGGCCAATTCGGCGTCCACGATGAGGCAGCCCTGAGCGCGCTGCACGTTCACGCTGCGGATGCGGAAGCGGTCCTCGCTGAGCTTTGGCGCGGGCCACTCGCGCTTGCCGCAGGAGACGAGCGAAAGGGCCAGCGCAGCCAAGAGGGTGGCGCTCAGGATTCGGGAAAGGCGAAGACGAAAGAGAGGGCTGCCGGTCATGTGGCGCTCACGTTCTTTTTCCATTCGTGCAACAGGGTCAGGGCGGCCAGGGGCGACAGGCCGTTCACATCAAGACGCTTGAGTTCGACGAGCATCGGGTGCTCCGGCTCCGGGGCCTTCTGCTCCTGAGGAGCGGGAACTCCGGGCAGCAGGCTTTGCCGCGCCGCCAGCACGGGCGAACCGCCGCGTTCACTCTGCGATTTTTCCTCGAGGGACGCAAGTATTTCACGTGCGCGCTGCACCACGGGCTGGGGCACACCGGCAAGCCGCGCCACCTCGATACCGTAGCTTTTGTCCGCCGGGCCGGGGATGAGCTTGCGCAGGAACACGATGTCGCCCTTCCATTCGCGCACGGCGATGTTCATGTTGCGAAGGCCGGGAATGCGGCCTTCCAGGCTGGTCAGCTCATGGTAGTGCGTGGCGAACAGCGTGCGGATGCCGTTCCTGCCCCGGCGCGACAGCTCCTCCACCACGGCCCAGGCCAGCGCCAGGCCGTCGAAGGTGCTGGTGCCCCGGCCGATCTCGTC
>NZ_DATMYK010000361.1:0-6794 GCF_035560995.1 Humidesulfovibrio sp.
CTCAAGATGGCCGGCTTCTACGCCGAGTTCGCCCGCCACAAGGAACGTTTCGCCGCCGCGGTGGAGAACATCCGCGTGGGCAAGATTTCCGGCGCGGTGGGCACCTACGCGCACCTTTCCCCGGAGCTCGAGGCCCACGCCTGCGAACTCCTCGGTCTCGCGGTCGACCCCGTGAGCACCCAGATCATCCAGCGCGACCGCCACGCGCACTACTTCACCGCCTTGGCTCTGCTCGGCGGCGGGGTGGAGCGCCTGTGCACCGAGCTGCGCCACCTGCAGCGCACAGAGGTGCTGGAGGTGGAGGAGGGCTTCGCCAAGGGGCAGAAGGGCTCCAGCGCCATGCCCCACAAGAAGAACCCCATCAGCGCGGAGAACCTCTGCGGCCTGTCGCGCCTGCTGCGCACCAACGCCATCGCCAGCATGGAGAACATGCCCCTGTGGCACGAGCGCGACATCAGCCACTCGTCCGTGGAGCGCGTCATCATGCCCGACTCCACCATCCTGGCCGACTACATCCTGAACCGCCTGGCGGGCCTGTTGAAGAACCTGCGCGTGATTCCGGAGAACATGGCGCGGAACCTGGAAGGCTCCTATGGGCTGTTCTATTCGCAGCGCGTGCTGGTGGGCCTCATCGACCTGGGCCTGCCCAGGCAGAAGGCCTACGAGATGGTCCAGGCCCCGGCCATGCGCTCTTGGGACACCCGCCATTCCTTCAAGGAAGAAGTGTTGAGCGACCCGCAGATTCGCGAACACTTAAGTCTAGAAACTCTTGAAAGATTGTTCGACCCCTGCTATTACCTGCGCTACGTGGCTGCCATCTTCGAGCGGGTCTTCGGCAAGGGACAGGAGTGATCGTGAACGATTCCAAAGCGAAACTTGCGCGCCTGCTCATGGCTTTGTCCTATTCCGAGGGGGATTTCGTCCTGACCTCCGGCCGCAAGAGCGACTATTATTTCGACTGCCGCCAGACCGCCCTGAACCCCGAGGGCTGCTATCTCATCGGAAAGCTGTTTTTGGAGATGCTTGAAGGCTCCGGCGCACGCGCCGTGGCCGGCATGACCATGGGCGCGGACCCGCTGGTGTCCTCCGTGGCCGTGCTCTCGCACATCGAGGGCCGTCCCATCCCCGCCATCGTGGTGCGCAAGCAGTCCAAGGGCCACGGCACCAACCAGTTCCTCGAAGGTCTCAAGAATGTTCAGCAGGGCGACACCATCGCCCTGCTGGAGGATGTCGTCTCCACCGGCGGCTCGCTTCTCGCCGTGGCGGAGCGTGTGCGCGCGGCCGGCTTCACCGTCGGTTCCGTGCTCTGTGTGCTTGATCGCGAAGAAGGCGGGCGCGAGGCCCTGGCGGGTGCCGGGCTTGAGCTCAAGTCCATTTTTACGCGCAAAGAGCTTTTGGCCGCTGCCAAAGGCTAGGTGAAAACGGGCGTCCCGGTCGCCATCGCGCAGGGACCGAACGGGCGCCGCAACCGACGCGGAAGAGCCTTGAAAACCGTACGCACCATTTTCTTTCTGGCAAGCCTTGCCCTGGCTCCGGCCCTCGCACTCGGTGCGGGCACCGGCTGGGAGACGCACGTCTCCTCCCAGCCCACCAGCCCTGAAATGTTCCTGGGCATCGACAAGGACTCCCAGACCTTCTTCATGTTCGGGAAGAAGAGTCCGCTCGAGGTGCTGCGCAAGCTCACCTGCGCCACAGGACAGGCCCAGGGCGACAAAACCCGCGAAGGCGACAAGCGCACGCCGGAAGGCGTGTACTTCGTGGAGGACAAGGTCCCCGGCAAGCTCGACTTCGAGCTTTATGGCGACCGGGCCTTCAGCCTGAACTTTCCCAACCCCGTGGACCGCCTGAAGGGCAAGACCGGGCACGGCATCTGGATCCACGGCCGCGGCAAGCAGCTCGTCTCGCAGGATACGCGCGGCTGCGTGGCCCTGACCGCCCAGGACATCAAGAGCCTGGACGGGCAGATCCCCTCCGGCACGCCGGTCATCATCGCCAAGAAGCTCACCTGGAGCAAAGACCAGGGCAACGACGCCACCTCCCAGCAGCTGGCGGAGCGCGTGCGCCAGTGGGCCAGCGACTGGCAGAACAAGCGTGAGCGCTTCTTCGACTACTTCCAGCCGGAGAAGTTCTCCCAGACCGAGGGCATGCCCTTCAATCAGTTCAAGAGCCACAAGCAGGGCATCTTCAACCGCCAGCCCTGGATCCACGTCATGGTCGACAACATCCGCGTCATTCAGGGCCCGGACTACGTCGTCACCACCTTTGAGCAGTACTACCGCACCCAGGACCTCGTTTCCGCCGTGGGCAAGCGCTTCTACTGGCAGAAGGAGAAGGACGGCGCCTGGCGCATCGTGGGCGGAGAATACACCGACGCCTCGCCCAGCCTGGAGACCCGCTACCTGTCCTCCAAGAAGGGCGAGGTGGACAAGATGCTCAAAGGCTGGATGGAATCCTGGCTCGCGGCCGACATCGACAAGTACATGGCCTACTACGCGGACGACGCCAGCAACGGCAAGCAGTCGAGCGCCAAGGCCATCCGCGACTTCAAGAAGGCCCTGTGGGCGAGCAAGACCCCGGTGCGCATCGCGGCCGACAAGGTCGAGGTCTCCATGCATAAGCAGGGCCTGAAGGTGAGCTTCCAGCAGAGTTATGAAGACTCCTCCGGCCATTCCGACAAGGGCCCGAAGACCCTTGTCATCGCTCCCAGAGGCGACGGCTGGGTCATCCTGAGCGAGAACTGGGGCAAGAGCTGATGAAAAACGCCAGCTACAGCGTGTTGTTCATGCGCGATGACGCGGACGTGAAGACGCTCCGCGTGAGCCCGCGCAGGCTCAGGCTGTTGCTGTGGGTTTCCGCCGGGCTCGGCGTGGTGGTGCTCATCGGCCTCATCGTGGGCCTGCGCTCCTTTGTGGGCTATCGCAGCCTGCTTTCCGAGCGCCGCGACCTGGAGGTCAAGCTGGCCGAGGTCCAGGTGGACCTGGAACGCCTGGGCAACCTGGACAAGCTGCAAAAGGGCGGCGCGCCCTCGGCCAAGGAAAACGGCAAGGAAGCCGGGCACGCTCCCGACAAGTCGCCCCAGGCGGCCGGCCGCGCCTTTGCCAAAATAAACAGCGGCACCATCGGGGTGGAGAACTTCAAGGCCCAGCTTTCCGGGGGCTCGCTTTCCACCACCTTCGACCTGAACAACAAGGCGCAAGGATCGGCCTCCGGCTCCATCAACCTGCTGTTGCTGCGCAACGACGGCTCCCTCACCGAACTCGACGCCGCCACCGCCTCTGACCTGACCTACCAGATCCAGCGCTTCAAGCGCATCTCCGCAGCCGCCCGCGTGCCGGAAGGTGTCACCCGCCGGGAAGCTTTGGGGCTGCGGGTCGAGATCAAGAATTCCGACGGGGAAGTGATCCTTGGCGAAACCTACTCTCTGGGCAACTAGCCTTCTTTTGCTGCTGCTGGCCGCCGCGCTGCCCGCGCAGGCCGCAAGCCGCTCCAGCTTCGTGTTCTTCGAGGGCACGCAGTACCCGCTGCCCGTGGTCTTCATCCAGGGCGAGCAGCCCGGACCCACGGTCATGGTCCAGGGCGGCATCCAGGGCGACGAGCCCACGGGCTTCCTGGCCGCCCAGCTTCTGGCCGAAAGCCGCGTGGTCAAGGGCAACCTCATCGTGGTGCCCCGCGCCAACGTGCCCAGCATCCACGTGCACCAGCGCGCGGTGAACGTGGACATGAACCGCCGCTTCGACCGCGACTACAACCAGTTCTATGAGGATCGCCTGGCCCGGGCCGTGCGCTTCCTGCTTTCGCAATCAAGCGCCCTCATCCACCTGCACGAGGGCTCCGGCTTCTACGATCCCGTGTACGTGAGCCCGCTCCGGAACCCCACGCGCTGGGGCCAGTCCGTCATCATCGACGCCAACGTGCACGACCGCCTGGACCTCGCCCGGCTGGTGAACGCCGCCCTGGCCGAGATAAACGCCAGCGTGAAGGAACCGGACTACCAGTTCAAGCTCTTCAACACCCGGACGTTTGAGGCCGACAGCCGCTATGCCCAGGAAATGCGCAAGTCCCTCACCTTCTACGCTCTGGCCAACCTGAACATCCCGGCCATGGCCGTGGAGGTCAGCAAGAACATCGGGGCGCTGGGCTGGAAGGTGAAGCACCAGGTCTACGCCACCAGCATCCTGCTCAAGCACTGCGGCGTCGAGGTCGTCACCCCGCGCATCGACGAGAACGAGGTGCAGCGCCTGTACGAGCGCGACTGCAAGCCCAAGATCAACGGCAAGACTCTGGACGGCCAGCCCCTGGCCATAGCCCCGGGCGGCACCATCAAGGTCGATCCGGGCTCCACCGGCAAGGGCGATGCCCACGGGCAGGTGGTGGCCGTGTTCGCCTCCGACCGCCAGGGCGTGAACCTTGTGGATTCGCCGCGCATGGCCCTGGAGCGCTTCCAGCAGCTGGAAACCCGCGTGGACGGCCGCAAGGTGGGCACCACCACCGTGCGCTTCGCCGGAGAAATGCCCCCGCCGCTGCCCGCCGGTCCGCCGGTGTTCGTCTGCTGGCTGAACGGCAAGCCCGTGCAGGTGAAGCAGGGCGAGACCCTGCGCGCCGTGGTGGGCGACCAGCTCGTCATCGAGGGCGTGCTGGGCAGCAAGTGGAAGGAAATCCTGAACTTCAAGGGCTACACCGCCCGCCCGCACGACAACGACGGCCAGGACATGGGCTGGGAGATCATCCTCGACCCCGAGGCCTTCATCGACAAGTACCGCCTGCCCTCGCCCACGCCCGGCGCCGCCCGCTACCAGGTGGTGCGCGAGACCGTGGGCGCCCGGCCGTCCTCGTTCTACGTGGACGTGGAGCCGCGCAAGGTGCAGACCCTGAAGCTCCTGGACGCCAAGGGCCAGACCATCACCGTGCACTGGGCCAGCGGCGGCGAGATTTCCCTGGCTCCCGGCGAGTACACCGTGGCCGAGACCACCAGCAACGGCCCCGCCAGCCGCATCCTGCCCCTTGCAGGCAACAGGCCCGTGAAGCCGGGCGACAAGTTCCGCGTGGAAGCGGGCAAGCCCATGCTCTTCTCCCTGCGGCAGGCCACGACCTTCGCCGCCCTGGGCACCATGACCCTGGTGCCCAAGCCGGGCGCCGTGGCCAAGGAGGGCGCCCAGGACAAGGTGGCCGACAAGGCCGCGGAGATACCCACCGACAAGGTGGCCGAGCAGCCCGCCAGCAAGACCCAGCAGCGTCTGTCCGGCACGCCGGTTCCGAAGAAGAAATTGTACTAGGAGAAGAGCAAGGGGCGCTGCCCCTTGACCCCGCCAGAGGGCACGAGGCCCTCTGGACTCCCTGTGGCGCGGGGTTTTGCTGTGACGGCGCAAAGACGCCGTCACAGCAAAACCCCGCGCGGTGGATCGGGCGGAAGGGGCCCAGGTCTGGGGCATGCGTCGGCCCCGGCGTCCTCACCCGTGTGCCCGCCGAACATGCGAAAGTCCTACGGGCCTGCCGCCTCACCCAGTCCTGCCCCAAACGAGAAGCCCCGGAGCGCAGAGCGCTCCGGGGCTTCTCGTTTGGGACACGGGCACAAGGATGAAGTGGTTTCCGAATCCGCCAGGAAAGGCGCTGGAGACGCCCCCGTTGGCCACCCTGCGTGGGGTCTTTGCCCGGCGGCTTCCGCGCCGGGCAAAGACCCCACGCCACAGGGAGTCCAGAGGGCCTCGTGCCCTCTGGCGGGGGTCTGGGGGCAGAGCCCCCAGATATCCCCTTGCCTTACAGCTGGCCCAAACGCGCCAGACAGATGGCGGCGGCCTGGGCCACGTTCAGGGAGTCGAAACTACGCTTCAGCGGAATGGCGAGGCGCTGCTGGCAGTGCTTGCCCACGCCGTGGCGCACGCCTTTTTCCTCGCCGCCCATGACGAGCACGGCGGGCAGGTGGATGGCGGCCTTGTACAGGTCGTCACCCTCGGCATCGGTACACAGGATGGATAAACCGGCCGCGTCGCAGGCGTCCAGGGCCTGGCTCATGTTGGTCACGCGGGCCACCGGCAGGTGGTGCAGCGCACCGGCGCTGGCGCGCATGGCTCCGGAGCCGATGTAGGCCCCGCCGTGGCGCGGCACAAGGAGTCCGGCCGCGCCAAGAGCCCAGGCGGTGCGGGCGATGGCGCCCATGTTGCCGGGGTCCTGCACGCCGTCGAGGGCCAGCAGCACGGGCAGCGGCGCTGCGGCCACTGAAGCGATGAGGGTGTCCAGGTCAGCGTATTCCACGGCCGCGGTGACGGCGACGACGCCCTGGTGCGTGCCCGCGAACAGGCGGCGCAGGAACATGTCGTCCACGAACTGCACCTTGATGCGGTTCTCGTCGGCCAGGGCCACGATCTCCTGCACCTTGGCGTCGCGCTGGCCCTTGCGCACGAAGATGCCGTCGATGCGCTTGGGCGCGGCCTCGAGCAGCTCGCGCACGGGGTTGCGCCCGGCGGTGACGCTTTTGCCGTCTTCGGGCTCCGCGGCCGCCGCCGTTGCGGGGCGCGGCGCGGCGTCCGGGCGTTCAGGCCGATCGGGGCGGCCGGGGCGGCCGGGCTTGTCGTAGCGGTCGGTCTTGGTGAACTTGCCGGGCCGGGCGGAGCCTTCGGGCCGGTCGCCTCTGTCCGATCTCTCGGCGCGGGCGCGGGGCGGGCGCTGGGCCACGTCCCCGGCGTTCTTGGCCGGGCGCGCCGGGGTGGGGAAGGCCGCGGGCGGGGTGTCGCTCAGGTCGATGTCGATGTCGAAATCGAAGTCATCCACGCGGGCGGTTTCACGCGGGGCTTTTTTTT
>NZ_DATMYK010000362.1:0-2726 GCF_035560995.1 Humidesulfovibrio sp.
CGGTGGGGGCGTCGTCGCGGCTGATGGCCAGTTCCTTCTTCTCGGCGCGGATGAGCATGCCGTCCTTGCCGGAAAGGCCCACCGCCCGGCCCCCGGCCAGGTTGATGAGGTTCACGATCTCCTTGTTGACCTTGCCCACCAGCACCATCTCCACCACGTCCATGGTGGCGTCGTCCGTCACGCGCAGACCCTGGCGGAAGTGGCTCTCGATGTTCAGTGCCTTCAGCATCTGCCCGATCTGCGGGCCGCCGCCGTGCACGATGATGGGATTGACCCCCACGTACTTGAGCAGCACCACGCTGCGCGCGAAGCTCTGCTTCAGCGTCTCGTCGATCATGGCGTTGCCGCCGTACTTGATGACCACGGTCTGCCCCGCGAATTCGCGGATGTAGGGCAGCATCTCGATGATCATGCGGGCGCGCTCGGCGTCCTGGCTCAGGTCGCGCGGGGTGCTTGTGGGGCAGGCGAAGGCCGCCTTGGAATCGTCGGGCGTGCTCATGGAAACCTCCGGCGGGCGATATGGCGCGCCGGGACGGGGCGTCGGGCGCGGCTGAAAAACGTCAGGCGAAAAATGTCTGGCGGACAATCGCCGAGGGGGGCGTTTCTGTCAAGAATCGCGGGGTGCGGCAGGGCGTGCGCAGGGCATGGAGCAGGGCGCGGCTGAAGAGGGAGACCGCAGGGTGTCGGGTCGGGTCTTATCCGGCCACGGGCCCGGTGAGCGGGCGGTACAGGGCGCGCTCGTAGCTCCTGGTCAGGCTGCGGGCCAGGGACGTGGGCAGGCCCAGGTCGCGCAGGCGGCAGTACAGATGCAGCGGGTTCAGGTGGTGGGTCAGGGCGTCGTGCAGGCGGCGGCTCATGATGTGAACTCCTGTTGCGCGTCTTATCGGCGCGGCGAACAGGGCGCATTAGCCGGGCGCACAGGCGCGCGCAAGGGCTGGCGGTACGTATTTTTGCCGCGCCCGCGGCACCGGGAGCATTTGGCCGTACTTGGGCGTCCGCGCGGTTGCGCGACGGTCGGGCCGGCCTCTGCGCCGCCCTTGCCTTCCGCCGTTTGCGGCCCCTTTGCGCCGCCCTTGCCGTGGGCCCGGCATTGGCGTATTGCAGGCAAGAGAGCGTGGAGGGTTGTATGGACGGCTTCTGGACGGCGCACCTTATGTGGTTCCTGGCGGGAACGGTCCTGCTCCTTGCGGAGCTGGCCCTGCCTGGCTTCGTGCTGCTGTTCTTCGCCCTGGGGGCTTACGCCGCCGCGTTGTGCGCCTATGGCCTGGGCCTGGGGACGGGCGGGCAGTTCGTCGTCTTCCTGGCGGCCTCCCTGGCGGGCATGGCGCTTCTGCGGCGCATGTTTCTGCGCGTGTTCCGGGGGCGCACCCATTCGCCCGCGGCCGAGGGCGCGGAAAATGGCGCGCAGGGCGAATCCGCCGGCGATGGAGCCGACACCGGCGTTGGCAAGCACGCCGTGGCCACGCGGGCCATGGGTCCGGGCCAGCCCGGCGAGATAAAGTTCCGGGGCAGCTTCTGGCGGGCCCAGTCCGGGGAAAATATCGGCGAAGGCGAGAATGTGGTCATCATCGGCCTGGCCCAGAACGACTCCGGCGCATATCTGGTGCGCTCCGCCAAGGCGGAGCGTTAGGCGCGGCGGACTGCAAGGGGGATTCCATGCTGGACGGCAACATCGTCATCCTGGTCATTCTGGCCCTGCTCGCCATCATCGTGTTCGCCAAGTCCGCCGTGGTGGTGCCCCAGAAATCGGAATTCATCGTGGAGCGCCTGGGCAAGTACCACAACACCCTGGGCGCGGGCTTCCACATCCTCATCCCCTTTGTGGACAGCGTGGCCTACAAGCGCTCCATGAAGGAGGAGGTCATCGAGATTCCTCCCCAGGTGTGCATCACCAAGGACAACGTGTCCGTCAGCATCGACGGCCTCATCTATCTCGAAGTGCGCGACGCGCAGCTCTCCTGCTACGGCATCGCCAACTACTACCAGGCGGCCATCCAGCTTTCGCAAACGAGCTTGCGCTCGGCCATCGGCAAGATCGAGCTGGACCGCACCTTTGAAACGCGCGAGGCTATCAACCACCAGGTCATCACCGCCGTGGACGAGGCCGCCACCACCTGGGGCGTGAAGGTGCTGCGCTACGAGATCAAGGACATCAATCCCCCGGCCAGCATCATGGCCGCCATGGAGCTGCAGGTGAAGGCCGAGCGCGAGAAGCGCGCCGAGATCGCCCGCAGCGAAGGCGAGCGCCAGGCCCGCATCAATATGGCCGAGGGCCAGCGCCAGCAGGCCATCAACGTGTCCGAGGGCGAGAAGCAGAAGCGCATCAATGAAGCGGAAGGCCGCGCAAGCGAGATTGAGATCGTGGCCGAGGCCACGGCCGAGGGCATCCGCCGCGTGGCGGTGGCGCTGGGCAACGAGGGCGGCATGGACGCGGCCAAGGTGCGCCTGGCCGAAAAATACATCGGCGAGTTCGGCAACCTGGCCAAGGCCAACAACACGCTCATACTTCCGGCCAACGTGGCCGATGTCTCCGGCCTCGTGGCCTCGGCTTTGGCCGTGGTGGACGGGGTGCGCGGGACCAGAATACAGGCAACCACCCATTCAACAACCGACCAGAGCGCGAGAGGCCAGGAGGCCGGAGCCCCCACGGGTTTCGGGCCGGGCCAGACGCGCGGGAGCTGATTTTCCATGGAGCATGACGACAAAGAGATCACCGGGGCCGCCAG
>NZ_DATMYK010000363.1:0-3900 GCF_035560995.1 Humidesulfovibrio sp.
CTATTCGCCCCGGCCGGGCACTGCGGCCTCGCGCTTGGTCGACCCGCTGCCCAAGGCCGAGCGCACGGCGCGCGCGGCCCGGCTGCGCGGCCTGGCCGAGTCCAAGAGGCGCGCCTTCCAGAAGGAACTGTGCGCGCTGCCGCGGCTTACCGTGCTGATGGAAAACAACGACAGAGGGCAGGGCGTGTGCGAGTATTACGCCGCCTGTCAGGTGGAAATGCCGCAGGACGCGCCAGCCTTCCGCCCGGGCACCCTGGTGGTCGCGCGGCCGCAGGGCGTGGTGGACGGCCGCATCGTCGTCCGCGTCAGCGGCGTTGCGGAGGCGGGCGAATGAGCATCCCGCGCGAGCCCCAGCCGGGCAAGGCCGTTTTTTCCGTACTGGCGCAGGAATCCTGGTGGGACGCGGGCGGGAAGGACGGCTGGCTGCCCCTGCACGCCGAGCTGGTGGAGCGCTTCGGCCCGGTGGACTACAAGTCCGGGCTCCTGCCCTTCGACCACACGGGCTACTACGAGGAGGAGCTGGGCAGGCCGCTGTTCCGGCGCTTGCTCGGCTTCGAGCGCCTGGTGCCCCTGGACGGCCTGCGGGACATGAAGCTGGCCACCAACAAACTGGAGCGCGCTCACGCCCGGCCCGACGGCACGCGCCGGGTGAACCTGGATCCCGGACTCCTCACCCTGGAGCGGCTGGTGCTGGCCTCGGGCAAGAATTTTACGCACCGCGTGTACCTGGGGTCGGGCATCTGGGCCGACCTGACGCTCATCTACAACAAGCGCCAGGGCTGGGTGGATTTGCCCTGGACCTTCCCCGACTATGCGACCGAAGACATGAAACGGCGCTTGACTGCGCTGCGCAGCCTGTACAAAACAACCATAGAGGGCGGCGAGGCGATGTGCGCCGAAGACGGCCGCCCCAAGCAAGGAGAATCACCGTGCCCATGAGCATGACCGGCTTCGGCCGTGTGGAGACCAATGCCGAGGAATTCAGCCACGTCTGGGAGATCCGCAGCGTGAACAACCGCTTCCTGGACGTGAAGTGGCGCATGCCCTCGGTGTTGCGCAGCCTGGAGACGCGCTTCGACAAGATCCTGCGCAAGAACGCCTCGCGCGGGCGCGTGGACATCAGCCTGAGCGTGGAGACCCGCAGCGCGGCGCTTCTTGGCGTGAGCCTGAACGCCGCCCAGGCCGGGGCCATGTTGGACCAGCTGCGCGCCCTGGCGAAGGACCAGGGCGTGGACTTCGCCCCGGATATGAACCGCCTGCTGTCCGCTTCCCATCTCTGGCGCGACGACTCCGCCGAGCCGGACCCCGGCCTGGCCAAGAGCCTGGAGCAGGGCTTCCAGAAGGCCCTGAACGACTGGAACGCCTCGCGCCGGGTTGAGGGCGGCGAACTGGCCAAGGACCTCACCGCGCGCTTCGCCCGCCTGCGCGTGCTGGCCGCCGCCGTGGCCGCGCGCGTGCCCGTGGTGTTGAAGGACAAGCAGGCCGCCACGGCCGAGCGTCTGACCGCCCTGGTGGCCCAAGCCGGCATGACCTTCACCGAGGAACGCCTGGCCCAGGAAGTGGCCGTGCTGGCCGACCGTCTGGACGTCTCCGAGGAGATCACCCGCTTGGCCGCGCATCTGGACCGCCTGGATGAGGCCGTGGCCGGAAACGGCGAAGCGGGCAAGCGCCTGGACTTCCTCATCCAGGAGGCCTTCCGCGAGATCAACACCTGCGGCAACAAGGCCCAGGATGTGGAAGTGAGCCGCTTGACCGTGGACTTCAAGGTCGAGCTGGAAAAATGCCGCGAACAGGTGCAGAACATCGAGTAACGCCATGGACAAAATCACGCAGAAGACGTCGCCGCGCCAGCGGCTGGTGAACCTGGGCTTCGGCAACTTCGTTGTCGCGGCCCGCATCATCGCCATCGTGGACCCGGCCAGCGCGCCCATGCGCAGACTGCGTGAAGACGCGCGCCAGGAGGGGCGGCTCATCGACGCCACTCAGGGCCGTAAGACCCGCGCCATCGTCGTGACTGATTCAAACCATGTCATTCTCTCGGCCATCCAGGCGGAGACCATCGGCCAGCGTTTCCTGGCCGAGGAAAGCGCGAAGACGCGCGAGGAGGAATAATGCGCCCCACGGACGCACCGCTCGACAATCTGCACGGCGGCCGCAAAGGCCTGTGCCTTGTGCTCTCCGCCCCATCCGGCGCGGGCAAGAGCACCCTTGTGGCCCGGCTCAGGGCCGAATTTCCCGGCTTCGGCTATTCCATCTCCTGCACCACGCGGGCGCCCAGGGCGGGCGAGGAGGACGGCGTCCAGTACCACTTCCTGACGCGCGAGACCTTCATCTCCCGCCGGGATGCGGGCCACTTCGCCGAATGGGCCGAGGTGCACGGCAATTTCTACGGCACGCCCAAGGCCCCGGTGGAGCAGATGCTCGCCAAGGGCGAGGACATCCTCTTCGACATCGACGTGCAGGGCGCGTTGCAGCTGAAGCAGGTGTTCCCCCAGGCCCTGTACGTGTTCATCCTGCCGCCTTCCAGGGAGGTGCTTGAACGCCGCCTGCGCGGACGCGGCACCGACGCCCCGGAGGTCATCGAGCGGCGCATGAAGAACGCCCTGGGCGAACTGGAGCAGGCCGGGCACTTCGACTACCACATCGTCAACGACGACCTGGAGGAGGCGGCCGACGAGCTGCGCGCCGTGTATGTGGCGGGCCGCGCCCGGGCCATCTGCCGTCCGGGCCTGCTGCCCGGCCTCATGTCCCAGTGGGAGCGCGCCTGATGCGTCCAGTGAGTCAGCCGCTGCCGAAGCTCGTCGTCGCCCTGGACTTTCAGACCGGGGCCGAGGCCCTGGCCATGGCCCGCAATCTGGCTCCTTTGGTCGCCCCCGGCCAGCCCGACCTGTGGATGAAGGTGGGCCTGGAGCTCTTCGTGGCCGAGGGCCCGCAGATGGTTCGCGAGTTGAAGGCCATGGGCTTCAAGATCTTCCTGGACCTCAAATTCCTGGACATCCCCAACACTGTGCGCGGGGCCGTGCGATCCGCCGTCAAAAGCGGCGCGGACATGCTGAACATCCACGCCTGCGGCGGGGCGGACATGGGCCGCATCGCCGTTGCCGCGCGCGACGAGGCCTACCTAGAATACAAGGACGAGTGCGGCCTGACCGGAAAGCCGCTGCTTTTTGCCGTCACCGTGCTCACCAGCATGCTGGACGTGGACAACCCCATTCTGCGCGGCCGCCCGGCCGCCGAGGTGGTGCTGGAACTGGCGCGCCTGAGCCAGGGCGCGGGGCTGGACGGCGTGGTCTGTTCCGCCCAGGAGGCCGCGCGCATCAAGGAAGCCTGTGGGCCGCAGTTCCTCTGCCTCACGCCGGGCATCCGCGTGCCCGACCCTTCTGCTCCCGCCGACGACCAGCGCCGCGTCATGACCCCGGAAGCCGCCGTGGCCGCCGGATCGGACTTCCTGGTGGTGGGCAGGCCCGTCACCCGCGCAGCCCAGGACAAGGGCGGGCCCGTGGCCGCCGCCCGCGACATCCTGCGCCGCATGGCCACAGCCGCGGCCCAGGCCTAGGCCCGCCATGCCCTGCAACTGGAAGCTGCTTTCCACTGCCCCGGTCCCCGCGAACATCGGCCAGATCGCCGAGGATCTGGGCATCACCCAGGTCATCGCCGAGGTGCTGTGGCGGCGCGGGTTCACCTCCGCCCAGACCATGGACCGCTTTCTTTCCCCCGGCCTGCGCCATTTGCCCAAGCCGGAGGCCATCCCCGGCCTGACGGAATCCGCCCGCGTGCTGGCGCGGGAGATCGACGCCGGGGCGCGCTTCTGCGTCTGGGGCGACTATGACGTGGACGGCATCACCTCCACCACGCTGGTGAAGGACTTTCTCTTTAAGCGCCTGGGGCCGGAGATCGCTC
>NZ_DATMYK010000364.1:0-21854 GCF_035560995.1 Humidesulfovibrio sp.
GGCGGAGAGTTTCATGGCAAAGAAAGCGGAAAAGGCTCCTGCCGAGGAAGTCGCCCTGGACGGCGAGGCCCCCAAGAAGTCCAAGAAGAAGCTGTTCATCATGATCGGCCTCATTGTGGTGCTGCTTGGCGTGCTCGGCGGCGGCGGATTCTTTGGCTATAAGTGGTGGATGGGCAAGAAGGCCGCGGCCGGATCGGACAACGCCACCGAGCAGAAGGCCGAGGAAGGCCATGGCGGAGAGAAGAAGGACGACAAGGGCGGCCATGGCGACAAGAAGGACGAGAAGGGTGGCGCTGGCGCTGCGGCCGTGGAGGGCGCGGGCGAGCTGGTGAGCATCCCGCCGCTTTTGGTCAACCTGGCGGAGCCGCAGGGCCGCAGGTACCTCAAGCTAGCGCTCGATATCGAGGTCAAGGACAAGGCCGCGGCCGACCAGTTGAACAAGAGCATGCCGAAGGTCAAGGACTCGTTGCTTTTGCTGCTTTCCAGCAAGACGTATGAGGACCTGGGGAGCCTGGAGAACAAGATTCTGCTCAAGAAGGAGATCGTGGAGCGCCTGACGCTTGTCCTTGGCGAACAGAAGGTGTTGCGCGTATATATCACGGAGATTGTGATTCAGTAGCTGCGGAGCGTGTTCGCGGGTGGTTGCGCAGTTGCGCCTGCACGGGATTTGCAGTACGTGCTGCAAAGACCCGCGGCGTTTCCCCGTGACCCTGCGGGCCGAACCTACAGCCCAACAGAGAGGTCAGCATGGCCGACGACAAAGACCAGGACAAACTCGCCGAGGAATGGGCCAACGCCCTGCTGGAGCAGGAGCCTGCGGCCGACGGCGCTGCGCCTGCTTCTTCCGATGAGGCTTTGGCTGACGAGTGGGCCAAGGCCCTGGCCACCCAGGAGGCCGATGACGTCAAAAAGGACAAGGAACAGTCCTTCCTGCGCACCCAGACGCACGAGCCCGAGTTCCGCGACATGACGGCCGAGCACAAGGCCCAGCGTCAGAATCCCGGCACCAAACGCGATCTGGACTTCATCCTCGACATCCCCCTGGAGGTCTCGGCCGAGCTTGGCCGCACGCGCCTGCTGATCAATGAGCTTCTGCAGCTTGGCCAGGGCTCCGTGGTGGAGCTGAACAAGCTGGCTGGCGAGCCCATGGAGATTTTCGTCAACGGCAAGCTTGTCGCCCGTGGCGAGGCCGTGGTCATCAACGAGAAGTTCGGCATCCGCCTGACGGACATCATCAGCCCCATCGAGAGGGTGAAGCAGCTTGCCTGATCAGCTATTTTTTGACATCGTAAAGATGGTTGTGGCGCTCGCGTGCATCGTGGGCCTCATTTATGGCGTGGTGTTCGTGCTCAAGCGCCTGCTGCCCGGCGCCATCCGCTCCGGGGCGGAGCGTGTGGACCTGCAGGTGCTGGGGCAGCTCAACGTCGGTTCCCGCCAGCGTGTGGCGGTAATCCGCGTGCAGGAGCGGACCCTCGTGGTCGGCATCACCGAGGGGTCCATCAACACCCTGGCCGAATTGACCCCGGCCCAGCCCGCCGCACAGAAGGAAGCCGATGATCCGAAAATCTTCGCCGATCTCCTCACCTTGCGGAAGGACGGCGCAGCCGCTCAGCGCAATGGTTCCGGCAAGCCTGCCGCTGCTGCGCAGCCTGCGGGAGACTCCTTGTCCTTCCGCCCCCTTGGCGGCGAAAGAAAGCCCGTGCGCACCGACGACCCCGGTGAAGGTCCGAGCCTCTTCGCTCCTGGCGAACGTCCTCCGCGCTAGCCTTCCGGGCCTCCTCGTCCTCTTTCTGTTCGTGCTGCTGCCCGCGTTCGCGCAGGCGGCTTCCAGCGGCCCGGCCAACGCCACGGTCACGCAGGTTCCTTCGCTCACCATGCAGCTTTCCGCGGGCCAGTCCGAGCCGGGCAAGGTGGCCGTGGCCCTGGAACTGATGTTCCTGTTCACGGTGCTGACCATCGCGCCGAGCATCGTGCTGACCATGACCAGCTACACGCGCATCATCATCGTATTCCACTTCCTGCGGCAGGCCATGGGCACCCCGCAGATGCCGCCTTCGCAGATCATGGCCTCCCTGGCCCTGTTCATGACCATCATCATCATGGGCCCGGTGATCAAGAACGTGAACGAGCAGGCCCTGCAACCTTACATGGAGGAGAAGATCGGCTTCAAGGAGGCCATGGACAAGGCCCAGGTGCCCATCCGCGAGTTCCTGTTCAAGCACACCCGCGAGAAGGACCTGTCCATCTTCTATTCCATCTCCAAGGAAGAGCGCCCGGCCAACAAGGAGCAGGTGTCCACCATCATGCTCGTGGCGGCCTATACCATCAGCGAGCTCAAGACCGGCTTCTCCATCGGCTTCCTCATCTACATTCCGTTCCTCATCCTGGACATGGTGGTGGCCAGCATCCTGCTCTCCATGGGCATGATGATGCTGCCGCCAGCGACAGTGGCCCTGCCCTTCAAGATCCTGTTGTTCATTCTGGTTGACGGCTGGAGCCTGCTCATCGGCTCCCTGGTCAACTCCTTTGCCTGACGGGGCGCGCCGTGGCCATTACCCCTGAATTCGTCGTCGGCTTCGCGCGCGAGGCCATGGAACTCACCCTGGTGATCTGCCTGCCCATGATGGGCGTGGGGCTCATCGTGGGCGTGGCCATCAGCATTTTTCAGGCCGCGACGCAGATCCAGGATGCGACGCTTTCCCTTGTGCCCAAGCTCATCGCCATGTTCATTGCGCTTATTTTGGCCTTTCCATGGATCATGGACAAGATGATAACCTACACGACGAACCTGCTTCTGAACCTGCCCACCTACATACGCTGACGTCCTTTCTCCTCCCACGCTGAGGCGGATTTCCGGGCTCCTTGCAAAAGCCTTGCGCCCAGGCTAGACAGACCCTGCGCAAATCGCGCCAGGACATCTTTTGATGCAAAGCACCACCACTTCGCCCCTGTATGATTCCCTGCGCCGCAGCCCTGGACGCTGGGTTTTTCTTCTTGTTTTCGGCTCCTTGCTGCTGCGGCTATGGTTCGTGGGCACGGGGCAGCTTGGCCTGGTGCAGGACGAGGCCCAGTACTGGGATTGGACCCGGCACCTTCAGCTGACCTATTATTCCAAGGGTCCGCTCATCGCCTGGATCATCTGGGCGTGCACGGCCGTGTTCGGCAACACCGAGCTTGGCGTCCGCATGGGCTCCATCCTGGGGGCTGCAGTGTTCCCGGCCCTGGTGTGGCTGCTTGTGGGCAAGGTCTGGAAGCGCCCGGTCATGGCCGTGCTGGCCGTGTTCATCATCACCATTTCGCCCCTGTTCCAGGCCCTGGGCATCCTCATGACCACGGACAACCCCTTTGTTGTCTGCTGGACCGTGGCGATGCTGGCCCTGTATGCCGCCACCACGCCGGACGAGCAGGGCGCCGAACGCGGCCTGTGGCCCTTTGCACTGTTGGCCCTGGCCTACGGCGTGGGCATTCTGGCCAAGTACACCATGCTCGGCGTGGCCGGCCTGGCCGTGATTTACGGCTATATTTTGCAGCGCCAGCATGCTTTGCCCCCGCGCTTCTGGCCCAGGATCGTGCTGGCTCTGGGCATTGGCGTGTGCCTGGGCTTTTTGCCCACCTTCATTTGGAACATGCAGAACGGCTTTGTGGGCTACAAGCATGTGCTGCACCTCATCGGCGTGTCCGGCGAGGGCAGCAAGACCCTGTTCCGCATCTCCCGCGTGCCGGAGTATGTGGGCGCGCAGGTGGGCTTCGCCCTGCCGTGGTGGTTCTGGTTCATGCTGGTGGCCGGCTGGCGCGCGGCCCTGCGCTGCTGGCGGCCCGCGCCTGCGGCGTCCGCCGACCCGTCGCCGCTCTCCCTGCAGCAGTCGGCCTTGCTGGCCGTGTTCTTCTGGCCCATGACGCTGTTCTTCCTGGCCTGGAGCTTCCACACCAAGGTGCTGGCCAACTGGAATACCGTGAGCTTCGTGGCCGGGTGCCTGCTCTGTGGAGCGGAGCTGGAGCGTTTGCTGCGCCTCGGCGTGTCGCGCCGGGGCCTGTTCTGGCTCAAGACCGGGGCTTGGGCCAGCGTGGGGCTCATGCTGCTGATCCACCTGCACCAGCTGCTGCCCATTCCGCCCAGCCTGAATCCGGCCCACCGCCTCAAGGGCTGGGACGACCTGGGCCGCCACATGCGCAACGTGGCCGATACGCGCTTCCCTGATCCGTCCCGTGTTTTTTTCATGAGCGATGTGTATGACATCACCGCTGAGTTGGCTTTTTACGTGCCGGGCCAGCCGCAGGCCTATTGCCTGTGGTGGGACGGACGGCGTATGAATCAGTATGACCTTTGGGGCGGTCCCAAGGACAAGCTCGGCTGGGACGCCGTACTTGTTCTGCGCGGTGACGCCCCCGGGCAGCCTCCCGTGGTCACGGAAATGTTCGAACGCGTGGCCGGGCCGTACCGACATGTTGCGAGCTTTCGCGGAGAACCCGTGCGACCGTTCTATTATTACCTCTGCACGGGCTACAAGGGCTTTTGGCCGCTCCGGGATACTGGCGCCTTCTAAAGCCGGAGAACGTGCCGTAAACGGCCTCCTGCGGAGAAGCCTCGGCTGGCCGCGCCAATGCTTGCTTCTCAGACGTCAGGCTCGGAATTTTGTGATGCTTTGATGTGCAGCAATGACATTCGTTGACATTCTTTGACAACGGGTGCATACAGCTGTACATCGGTGTCCTATGATAGACACAGATGTGCCCGCGCCGGACGGGGGAGGGCTTCTCCCCAGGCTGCTGACCATACGGGAAGTGGCCGACATCCTGCGCATTCATTACCGCACCGCCTACAGGTTGGTGAAGGATGGCGCCATCGGGGCCATCCGGGTGGGCACGCAGTGGCGGGTCACGGAAGACGCCCTGCATGAATACGTGGCGCGCGGCTGGAGGCATTGGAAGCCGGAACCGGCCCGCAACAGGCCCAGGCAGTGCAAGCTGCCGTTATGAAGACAAGGCCCCAGGAGAGCGCATGAACCGCACGCCGCAGATTGATCAGAACATCGGACCCCGCCCCGTTTCCCTGCCCAACGACTTCGGCAATCCCATCGGCCTCACCGGCACCATGGTGGCCGAGGACATCCACTTCAGCACCGCAACCGGGCTGCTGACCGTGGAGAAGCTCTACAAGAGCGTCGAGGGCAAAGTGGGCTACGGCATCATCGCCGCCTCGGGGGAGAGCAGGGAGCGCCGCGCCTACCTGCTGGACGAGCAGGGCGACACCGTGCTGGCCGACAACGGCAGCTATGTTGTGGAACTCCCTGTCAACGACATGTTCGAATTTCTGGCCATGGCCCTGCAGGCCGAGGACGCCCGCCAGGCCATCGGCGAGCACATGCTCATGCGCCCGGCTGTGAACGAAGACTAATTCAGGCTGCATACGCCCTAAAAAAAAGACGCCCGGCGAACCGGGCGTCTTTTTTTTGCGTCTCGTGTTGGCGGCTAGCTTTTGGGGCCAGGGCAGGGCGATCCGGGCAGGTCGTGCACGCTCATTGATTCCTGCCCCGTGGATTCGAGCACCGCGCGCCAGTAATCGGCCTCGATGTTCAGCTTCTTGCGGGCCATGGTCACCAGCTCCAGGGGCACGTGCACGTAGCGCGACTGCAACAGGCTGACCACCATGCCGGTCTTGCCGGCCATGGCGGCGTGCACGGCGTTCTGGCCCAGGAAGCCGCAGTACACGCGGTCGTTGGCGTTGGCCGGTACGGAGCGGATGATGTAGCTCGGGTCGATGAACTTGATTGTGTGCTCCAGGTCCTTGGCCTTGAAGTGCTCCTTGATGCGCGCGATCAAGAGCGAGCAGATGTCGCAGAGCACGGGATTGCCGGAGGCGTCTGTGCGGCCGCTGGCCTCGCACAGGTGCTGGCCCGCGCCCTCGGCCACCACGATGACCGCGTGGTGCCGCTCGCGCAGGCGTTTTTCCAGCTGGTTCAGCAGGCCGTCGGGCCCGTCCAGGGAGAAGGGATTCTCCGGCACGAGGACGAAATTGACTTCCTTCAGCGCCAGGGTGGCCTGGGCGGCGATGAAGCCGGATTCGCGGCCCATGAGCTTCACGACCCCAATGCCGTTGTAGACGCCCACGGCTTCCACGTGCGCACAGGCGATGGCCTCCGTGGCTTTCTCCACGGCCGTGTCGAAGCCGAAGCTCTTGCCCACGAAGTTGATGTCGTTGTCGATGGTTTTGGGGATGCCGATGACCGCGATGCGCGAGTTGCGCGCCCGGATCTCCTTCACGATGTTGGCTGCGGCCTTCATGGTGCCGTCGCCGCCGATCATGAACAGCACGCCCACGTTCATGCGCTCAAGGGCATCCACAATCTCGTCTGCAGGCTGCGGACCACGGGAGGAACCCAGCTCCGTTCCGCCGAACACGTGAAAATTGCTCACGTTGTGCGGGGTCAGCTCCACGATGTCGTGGCCATATTTAGGGATGAAGCCTTGCAGACCGTAGCGGATGCCGATGACCGAGGCCACGCGGTAGTGGTGGTAGGCATCCATGACGATGGCCCGGATGACGTCGTTGATGCCCGGGCACAACCCGCCACAGGTGACGATGGCGCACTTGACCTTGGAGGAGTCGAAATACAGCTTGCCGCGCGGGCCGGCCTTTTCAAAGCACATGGGCTGGCCGGAGTTGGCCGCAAGGTCTGCTTCCTCTTCCGTCAGGCGGAGCTCCAGGGTCTCCTCCTGCCCGATGAAGCGGCAGTAGTTCAGGGGCGAGGGAATCTTGGCGACGCCCAGGGTCTGGATGGCGCAATCCAGCGTGGATTTCTTGGCTGCGGCTTTGGACATGGCGTTTCCTCCGGTATTCTCGGGTGTTCGACAGTTTGTCCTACCCAATTCGCCGGGCCGCGTAAACCATGCAGACGGCTTTTCCGCGTCCGCCCCTGTGACTAGCCCATTCCCGGCAGGGGAGCGATGGGCGGGGCAGGGCGCTCCTGCACGGCCTGGCGCAGGCCTTCAAGGGTTGGCGTGGCCGCGCCCACCTGGGCCACCACGATGCCTGCGGCGTGATTGGCCAGCACCGCAGCATCCAGCAGTTCGGCCCCGGCGGCCAGGGCCAGCGCCAGGGTGGCGATGACCGTGTCGCCCGCGCCAGTGACGTCGAAGACGTCGCGCGCGAAAGTGGGGATGTGCCGGGCCTTGTCGCGGCCCTCGAACAGGGCCATGCCCTGTGGCCCGAGGGTGATGAGCAGGTCGCGGCAGTTCAGGCGCTGAAACAGGGCCTGACCCACCGTGGCCGGGCCGTTGGGCCACACGCAGGGCAGCCCTGCGCCTTCTCCCGCCTCTTTGGCATTGGGGGTAAGGATGTCCACGTCGTGGTACAGGTCGTAGTTTTGCGGCTTGGGGTCCACCAGGATGCGCGGGCGGCGGCCGTCCGACCCCTTGAGCGCCCGCAGAGCGTCCATGATCGGCCTGGTGACCACGCCCTTGCCGTAGTCTGAAACAATAACGATGTCATGGTGTTGGCCGTGCCTGGCGATGTACTCCAGCAACTCACCAACGACTGCCGGGGACAAGGCTTCGCTGTTTTCGCGATCAACCCTGACGATCTGCTGATTCTGGGCGATGATCCGGGTCTTGCGCGTTGTGCGGCGGCGATCATCGTGAACGAGCACCGTGTCCACGGCGTTGGTGGCGAGGATCCCCGACAGGGTCTCGCCATCGCGATCATTGCCGATCACGCCGAGCATGGTGGCGTGGCCGCCCAGAGCGTTGATGTTCAGCGCAACGTTGCCCGCGCCGCCAAGCACGTATTCTTCGCTGATCACCTCAACCACGGGCACTGGCGCCTCAGGCGAGATCCGCGTGACCGCCCCGAACGTGTAGTGATCAAGCATGACGTCGCCGACGATCATCACGCGTTTGCCTGCGAGATTTGCGAGCAGACCTGTAAGATTGGGTGTGATCATGTGTCCTCTAAACGCTGCTTCCGCTCACGTTGCGGCATGCATTACATCTGTGATATTATGGTTTTGCCTGTGGTGATGATCTGATGATTGACGCGATCACGCCATGGCTAGGCCGAGTTTGCGAGCCAGTTCCGAAAGCTGTTCTGCTGACTGGTAATGTACCGAGAGCACGCCGCGTTCCACGCTTCCCGTGAGCTTCACCGTTTCGCCCAGCACTTCCGCCAGCTGCCCCTGGATGTTCACCAGGGCTTCGTCCTGCACCTTGGTGCCGCGTACGCCTCTGGGTGCCTTGCCGCGCGGCTTCTCGCTTCCGTACAACTCTTCCGGGTCCGCCATACGCCCGTTTTCTTTAAAGAAGCTGGCCTCGGCCTCAGCCTGGCGCACGGAGAGGTTGAAGCCCTTGATGCGTTCGTACAGGCCGTGCCCGGCGTCCGCATCCACGGACATGATGGCGCGGCCATGGCCTGCGGTGAGCACGCCGGTCTGAATGTCGGCCTGGATGTCCTCGGGTAGGTTGAGCAGGCGCAGTGAATTGGCCAGGGCGGAGCGGCTCTTGCCAACCTGCCGGGCCAGTTCCTCTTGGCTCAGACCGAAATCCTTCAGCAGCTGCTGGAAGCCACGCGCCTCTTCGATGGCGTTCAGGTCGGCGCGCTGCAAATTCTCGATGAGCGCGATGGCCAGGGTTTCCATGTCCGTGAGGGAGCGGACCAAGGCCGGAATTTCCGTCAGTCCGGCCATCTTTGAGGCGCGCATGCGGCGTTCGCCCGCGACCAGTTCATACGGGGTCGCTTCGCCCGTCACCGGACGCACCAGGACAGGCTGCAACACGCCCTGGCTCTTGATGGAATTGCAGAGATCCTGCAGCGCTTCGGGATCGAACTCCTTGCGCGGCTGATGCGGATTCGGGCGGATAGAGGCGATGGGCAGATGCTTCACCTCCGCCGTGTTCACCGATTCCGGCTTGATGCTGCCGAGCAGCGCATCTAATCCTCGACCCAAACCGCGTTGACCTATGGCCATTGATACCCTCCAAATCGATTCAGCCCTGTGTCGCGATTGCGTTCTTGCCAGGTTCGCCCCTGGGCACTATAACACGCCATCCCTTCACCTACGGAGCTGCCATGATTTCAAAAACTGACGACTTTCAGGAACTCTTCGATGCCTCGGGTAAGCCCCTTGGCGCATTGCTTGGCCCGGACGCCTGGGCCCTGGTGCGTGAAACCGTGCTTGCGCACTTCGCTCCGCAAACCGCGCCTGCGGTTGAGGAGCCCATCCAGGACTGGCGCGATCTCGTCCAGTTCTGGGACTTCAACTATCCGGTGGACCATGACGTGACCTGTGAATTGTGCGGCAACAGCACCAACGCCTGGGAACTGGACGAGCCGCGCAAGTTCATGCTCACTGCGGCCAACCTGGGCGGGCTGGTGGCCTTCCGCTGCCAGAGCTGCCAGGCCAAGATCCTCAAGCGCCATTTCAAAGATTGCGTCAAAACCGAAGCGAAGCCCTTTATGCCTGAAAAGTCCATCCGCAACTTGGGCCGCGGCAAATAATAGCCACGGCCTTTGGGCCTTCTAGTCGCGCACTTTGCAGCGCACCACTTCCTGGGCCAGTGCCATGTAGGCCTCGGCCCCGCTGGAGCGGATGTCGTAGGTGATGACCGGCTTGCCAAAGCTCGGCGCCTCGGAAAGCCGCACATTCCTTGGAATAATGACCTCGAACAGGTGCTGGGGCAGGGCCTTGCGCACCTCGTTTTTCACCTGCCAGGACAATTTGTTGCGCTGATCATACATGGTGAGCACCACGCCCAGGACTTTGAGCTCTGGGTTCAAGCGCTTCTTCACCAACTCATAGGTCATAAGAAGCTGCGACAGGCCTTCCAGCGCGTAGTACTCGCACTGCAGCGGCACCAGAAGCTCACGCGCCGCGCACAGGGCATTCACTGTCAGAATGCCAAGCGAGGGCGGGCAGTCGATGAGGATGAAGTCGTATTCGTCCTCAACCGCCGCCAGAAGATCGCGCACATAATACTCTCGCCCCAGCTTGTCCGCCAGTTCGATCTCCGCGCCGACCAAGTCCTGCGTGCCGGGCAGCAGGGAGAGATACGGAATCGCCGTTTCTACGATGGAGCGGCGCACATTGTCCGGGTCGAACAGCGCCGTGTAAATGTTGGCCCGGTCATCACCGGGGTAGAAGCCCAGACCGCTTGAAGCGTTGCCCTGGGGATCGCAATCCACCAGCAGCACGCGCTTCTCCATGACGGCCAGGGAAGCGCCAAGATTCACGGCGGTTGTGGTTTTACCCACGCCACCCTTCTGATTCGCTACGACAATTCTGCGTGCCACAGAGCCTCCAAGGTCATGCGATCTCCCGGCGTTTCACGTGAAACATTTGCCTTTGGGGCGTGTTTCACGTGAAACAGCACGGGTTGATTTTCAGACTATGTCGAGGTCAGCCCAAAATCAAGTCGTTGGTGGGGTGAGGTGGAAAAAACTACACCTTGAAGTAGCCGCGGTACCACTCGACAAAGCGGGAGATGCCCGTTTCGATGCTGGTGGCGGGCTTGAAGCCCACATCGCGGACAAGGTCGTCCACGTTGGCCTCGGTGGCGGGCACGTCGCCCATCTGCATGGGCAGGTATTCCTTGATGGCCTTCTTGCCCAGGCATTCCTCAAGAACTTCGATGTAGCGGGAGAGCTCAACAACGTTGTTGTTGCCGATGTTGTACAGGCGATAGGGGGCGGGGCTGGTGGCCGGGTCGGGCTTGGCGCCGCTCCAGTCCGGGTTCGGCTCGGCCGTGTGCTGGGCAACGCGCACAACGCCCTCGATGATGTCATCAATGTAGGTGAAGTCGCGGCGCATCTTGCCGTGGTTGAAGACCTTGATGGGCTCGCCCGCGATGATGGCTTTGGTGAACAGGAAGAGCGCCATGTCCGGGCGGCCCCAGGGGCCATACACGGTGAAGAAGCGCAGGCCCGTGGTGGGCACGCCGTACAGATGGCTGTAGGTGTGGGCCATGAGCTCGTTGGACTTCTTGGTGGCCGCGTAAAGGCTCATGGGGTGGTCCACATTGTCGTGCACGGAGAGCGGCATGGTGGTGTTCAGGCCGTAAACGGAGCTGGACGACGCGTAGGCCAGGTGCTCGACCTTGTTGTGGCGGCAGCCTTCCAGGATGTTCAGGAAGCCTACCACGTTGGAGTCAATGTAGGCGCGCGGGTTCTCGATGCTGTAGCGCACGCCCGCCTGCGCAGCCAGGTTGACCACGTGGGTGAAGCCCTGCTCGGCGAAGAGCTTCTTCATGCCTTCGTTGTCGGCCAGATCGAGCTTCACGAAGGTGAACTTCGGCTCGGGCTTCAGGATCTCCAGACGGGAAAGTTTGACTTCGACGGAGTAATAGTCGTTCAGGTTGTCCAGACCGACAACTTCGTGGCCCATGGACAGCAGACGGCGGGACAGGTGAAACCCGATGAAGCCGGCCGCACCGGTGACAAGTACCTTCATGGCGTTAATCCTTGGTTGCGGGTGAATGAGAAGATGGCAGCTTTACCTGCCCAGCGGATCAAAGGCAAGTTTAGTCGATGGCAAGGCCCTTCACGTGGGAAAGGGCCTGATGCAGCTCGTGGGGCAGGAGTGAGACGAGGCTCTCCGGCGCAGGCGCGGCGTGGAGCAGAACCTCTTTGTCCTCTTGTGGGAACAGGGTGCGTGCGCGCTCAAAGGGGCCGGGGCCAAAGCAGAGCACGTGGCGGATGCCGAAGTGGCGCACTCCGGCGGCGAAGATGTCGGACGCGAACAGCGTGCCGGGTTCGACCCCTGCGGGGAAAGTAATGGGCCAGAACAGAGTAGTTCCCTGCGGCCAGGCCAGGTAAGCCAGAATGGTCTGGAAAAGTTTGCGACGAGCCGGATCGGCAGCTCCGGCAACATCGTCGGCCAGGGCGGCATAGGTGATGATCACGCGCGGGGTGGAGCGCACGCGCCCAGCCAGAACGCTCCAGGGCGCGGGCCAGACAACCGGCTCGATGGCGGCGGATTCCATGGGCACGGATGCGGTGCCAGGAGCGGCGGCAGCAGCCTGGTCAACCAGCGCTTGTTCGGGCGTGGCGGGGGCTACGGGCTCGTCAAAGGACGAGTCCGCGCCCTCGGGCAGGTACAGGTGCGCCAGGCCCGCCACAGACCAGGGGCGCAGCCGTTCCGCCAAGTCTACAGATGCTGCAAAAGATCCCATATGCGCCAGGCGACCTCGGTTTTGGGAAGTTCCGGCCACTGTTCACTGCGTCCGGAGCGGTCCAGCACGCTGACGGTATTGGTGGCCGAGTCGAAGCCGCTGCCGGGCACGCCCACGCGGTTGGCCACGATGAGGTCGAGATTTTTCTCGGCAAGCTTGAGCCGCGCCTGACCTTGCAGATCGTCCGTCTCGGCCGCGAAGCCGATGAGCAACTGGCCATCGCGCTTTGCCGCGCCAAGGCTGCGCAGGATGTCCGGGTTGGGTTCGAGCGTGATCATCAGATCATCGCCCAGGTCGCGTTTTTTGAGCTTGTGGTCCTGGCCCGTGGCCGGGGGCAGGGGACGAAAGTCGCACACGGCCGCCGTGCAGCAGGCGATGTCAGCCTTGGGCCACAGCGCGGTTGCGGCGTCGAGCATCTCGCGCGCGCTGGTGATGCGCGTGACGCTGATGCCAGGAGGAAAATCATAGGCCGTGGGTCCGGCGACAACCTGCACCTCGGCCCCGCGCAGCCAGGCGGCCACGGCCAGGCACGCGCCCATGAGGCCGCTGGAGGGATTCGAAAGATAACGCACCGCGTCCCAAGCCTCGCGCGTGGGGCCAAGGGTGACGAGGACGGTCTTGCCTGCCAGATCCTTGGGCGAGAGGGCGCGCAACACCTCGGCGAAAATGTGCTCCACTGGGGCAAGGCGTCCGGTTCCGGTATCGCCGCAGGCCACGTTGCCGCAGGCCGGGCCCACGCCGATGGCGCCGCGTCCCAGTAGGGTGCGCCAGTTGGCCTGCGTGGCCGGAGCGGCCCACATGGCCGGGTTCATGGCCGGGGCGAGGATGAGCGGCCCGCGGAAGGCCAGGCCCTGGGTGGAAAGCATGTCGTCGGCAAGGCCGTGGGCGAGCTTGGCCAGGATGTTGGCCGTGGCCGGGGCGATGACGAGCGCTGCGGAGGCGCGACCTGGCGTCAGGTGGGCGAAGGGGTCGCCTGTCTCCGCCTCGGCGAACAGGACCGTGTCCACGGTTTGCGCGCCCAGGGCGCGGTAGCTCTCCGCCCCGATGAAGCGCTGGCCCGAGGCGGTCAAGGTCACGCCCACGGCGATCTGGGAGTCGACAAGCAGGCGCAGGAGCTCCAGGCTCTTGTAGGCCGCGATGCTGCCTGTGACGCCCAGATGCACGCGCCTGCCCAAAAAGCAGGGAAAGCGCAGGTGCTCTGTGCTCAATTGATGTCCTTCTCGGAGAAGCTGCTCTTGTTCGGGGCCGGGGGCGCGGGAACGCCGCGGGTGCTGCCGGTGCGGCTGCTGCTGCTGCGCACGGCGGGCGCGGAGGAACCGACCTTGTACTCCAGGGCGAAGACCGTGGCCTTGGCCTTGAAGCCGTCCACCAACTCGATGATAGCCGCCTTGTTGGCCTTTTCGAAGATCAGGATGCTCTTCTTCGAGCGCACGGCCGAGACCTTGCGCCAGCCGTCCTTAACCATGTTGTTCTGGAAAAAGTTGATGAGGTCGTCGTACACCACGCGACCCTCGAAGTTCTGGATGCCGGCCTTGAACTGCTGCGTGTCGAAGGAGAAATCGTCGCTGGCGGTGTGTTCCATGCCGTTGGGCACCAGGATGTCGTCGAAGAGATAGTAGTAGTTCGGATTGTCATAGGTCTCGGCCTGGCCGGAAGACGCGGGGCCGGCTTCGCTGGTGGCGCGGGTGTTGTTCATGCCGGAGCAGCCGGCAAGGGACACAGCCAAGGCCAATGCGAGAGAAGGGCCGACAAGAAATTTGAAGGGTGCGGACTTCATGGGGCGTTTCCTCATGGTTGTGGCATGAATGGTGGCGCGACGAGTCGCATTCGTCGGCTGTGTATCCGATATGGGAAAAAATCTCAACGCGGCGGGCGTGGCCAGAACTGGCCGGACGTTCCTACAGCAGGCCCTGGCGGCGCAGCAGATCTTCAAGGCGTTCGCGGTCTTCGCGCAGGCGGCGCAGCTCGACTTCCTGGGCGGCCACCCGGGCCTTCAGGTCGGCATTGTCGCTGGTGAGGGTCAGACTGATCTCCTCCATCACCGCGAGTTTGGGCTCGATGTTCTTGAGACGCTCGGACAGGCGGTCCACCTGAGCGGACACGTCGGCCTGCTCGCGCTTGGCCACGCGCTTCAGGTTGCGCGCCAGAAGCACAAAGCCGTTTTTGAGCTTGGTGATGTCGGTCTGGTGGGTGTCCAGGCTGGTTTTCTGCTCGGCCAGCTTTTCAAGCGCGTCGGAGAAGTGGGTGATGGAGTTGGACAAAGCCTCGGACAAGGCGTCGGAGAGGACCTCGGCCAGGTTGTCCGGCAGATCGTGGACCACGGCGGGCAGGGCGATGGGCTCGCTGGCCGGTCCGACCTCGATGGTGCGGGGAAACTCCCTGCGCAAAATATCCTCAATTTCCGAAGTGATGCGGCCTTCAGTGTACAGCTCGCCGATGCGTTGGAACACGACAACGGCGTGTTCAGGGTAGCGGGTCATGCGGCCCAGGCGGCGACCGGAAAGAAAGTCCTTGAACAGGGCTGCGTAGCGCCGGGCCGTAGGCGCGGGAATGCCGGTGAGTTTCGCGATGTCGCTCAGTGCCAACAGTTCCATGTCCGGTGCATACCAGGATCAGGCTGAAGATCAAGGAAAAACTGGCGTCCTTCGTGGGTTTGTGGCGTTGATCGCCACCTGCGCGCCAGATCATCACCACGCGCGCCGAATGCTCACGTGCGGGCGGGGCTTGCCATCAGCGCGGGATTGGGTACCATCAGCCAACCATGCACACGAGCGCCCCCCGACCCCAGCACGAGGCCCCGGACGAGTCCGGCATCCCTGAAGCCTTCCGTCTGAGCAGCTACGCCTATGAACTGCCGGAAAGTCAGATCGCCCGCCGCCCGGCGGAGCGGCGCGATGCCTCGCGCCTGCTGTTCCTGGACCGCCAGACCGAAGCGCCGCGGGCGGATGAGTTCGCCAATTTACCGGAGCTTTTGGCCGCGAAGTTTCCGCAAGGCGGGCTACTCATCGCCAACAATACCCGCGTGTTCCCGGCGCGCATCTATGGCCGCAGGGCCACGGGCGGACGCGTGGAGCTGCTGCTCTTGACCCCCTTGCCGCTGCTTCACGTGAAACCTTTGCCCGATGGACGGCAAAGCGCCGAGGCCGAGGGCCTGGTGCGCACGGCCAAGCGCATGAAAGAGGGCGAGACGGCATTGTTCGACGCGCCGCAGGGCATGGCCTTCAGCGTCACGCTCCTTGAGCGCGGCGAGTACGGCCGCTGCCGTCTGCGCCTGGAATGGCAGGGTGACATTGGTGTGATATTAAATGAAATCGGGCACATGCCATTGCCTCCATATCTGGAGCGCGAGGACGACGCCGCGGACCGCGAACGCTACCAGACCACCTACGCCAACGCCGCCAAGGCGGGCAGCGTGGCCGCGCCCACAGCCGGGCTGCACTTCACGCCCGAGGTGCGCGGGCGTCTGGAGGCCAGGGGCTTCAAGTGGGCCGAGGTGACGCTCTACGTGGGCTACGGCACCTTCAGCCCGGTGCGCGCGGCGGATATCCGCACCCATGAGATGCACAAGGAATATGTGGAGGTGCCGGAGGAAACTGCCGCCGCCATTCGCGAGGCCAAGGCGGCTGGGCTTCCGGTCATCGCCGTGGGCACCACCAGCGCCCGCAGCCTGGAGGGCATGTTCGCCGCGCAGGGGCGCGTGGCCTCCTTTGCCGGGGAGACGGGCATCTACATCTATCCTGGCCGAAACTTCAATGTTGTGGACGCGCTCATCACCAATTTTCATTTGCCAGAGTCAAGCCTCCTGATTATGGTTTCGGCCCTGGTGGGCCGTGAACGCATCATGGCCGCCTATGCTTTGGCGCTCGCCCAGGGCTTCCGTTTTTTCTCCTACGGCGACGCCATGCTCATCGTGTGACCACATCGATTCTGAAAAAGCCGCTGGCGCGTACCGCCTGTGCGGCGAAGGGGTGTTCAATGTCCCGCATCACCGTATCGGAAGAGCGCTGCAAAGGGTGCCTGCTGTGCACCCAGGTCTGCCCGGTGGAGATCATCCGGCAGAGCGAGCGCATCAACCAGCACGGCTACAAGGTTGCCGAGGTCCCTGCCGAAAGCATGGACAAGTGCACCGGCTGCGCGTCCTGCGCCACCATCTGCCCGGACGTGGCCATCGAAGTCTGGCGCGGCAAGAAGCCTAAAAAGGCAGCATAGGAGGGCGCATGGCAGGCAAAAAGGAACGTCTTTTCGTCAAGGGCAACGAGGCCATCGCCATGGGCGCGCTGGCGGCCGGGTGCAAGTGCTTCTTCGGCTACCCCATCACCCCGCAGAACGACATCCCGGAATTCATGAGCAAGGCCATCATCGAGGCCGGGGGCGAGTTCGTCCAGGCCGAGAGCGAAGTGGCGGCGGCGAACATGCTGCTGGGCGCGGGCGCCTGCGGCATCCGCGCCATGACCAGCTCGTCTTCGCCCGGCATGAGCCTCAAGCAGGAGGCCATCAGCTACATGGCCGGCAGCGAAGTGCCCGCCGTGCTGGTGAACATGAACCGCGGCGGGCCGGGCCTGGGCGACATCGGCCCCAGCCAGGGCGACTATTTCCAGTCCACGCGCGGCGGCGGCCACGGCGACTACCGCCTGCTGGTGCTTGCGCCCTCCAGCGCGCAGGAAGCCTACGACATGACTTATGACGCCTTTGACCTGGCGTTCGCCTCGCGCAATCCGGTGCTCATCCTGGGCGACGCTATCATCGGCCAGATGAAGGAGCCCATCACCCCGCGCGAGCCCAAAAAGGTCGACCCCGAGGAAGGGGCGGACTGGCGGCTCATCGGCGCGCCTTCTTCCGGCAAGGGCAAGCGCGACCACCGCATCATCAAGTCGCTCTTCCTCATGGACGGCGAGCTGGCCGGGCAGAACATGAAGCTGCAGGCCAAGTACGACGCCTGGAAAAAGCTGGTGGATTTCGAGACTTTTGAGGTGAAGGACGCCGAACTGGTGGTGGTGGCCTTCGGGTCCATCGGGCGCATCGCCAAGAACGCGGTGCGCGCCCTGCGCGCCAAGGGCAAAAAGGTGGGCCTGTTCCGGCCCAAGACCCTGTACCCCTTCCCGGAAAAGGCGCTGGAAAAGCTGGCCAAAGAAGGCAAGCGCTTCCTGACCATTGAGCACAACCTGGGGCAGATGGTGGAGGACGTGCGCCTTTCCGTGCGCAAATACGCCGACTCTGATCTGTTCTGCGTCTACCCCGGCAACATGCCGAGCCCGGATGACTTCGAAGCGCCCATCCTGCGCGCCCTGGGGAGGAAATAGCATGACCAAGGCACAAAAAACCGCGCCCCAGGCCAAGGTGAACCAGGCGGGCGAAGAGCTGGTGTTCACCCGCCCGGCCTCCATGGTGGACCGCGCCACCCACTACTGCCCGGGCTGCCACCACGGCATCGCCCACCGCATGGTGGCCGAGCTCTTGGACGAGCTGGGCCTGAAGGAAAACACCATCGCGGTGACGGCCATCGGCTGCTCCGTGTTCCTGTACAACTACATCGACGTGGACTCTGTGGAGGCCCCGCACGGCCGCGCCCCGGCCGTGGCCACCGGCGTGAAGCGCGCCCGGCCCGACAAGTTCGTGTTCACCTACCAGGGCGACGGCGACCTGGCGTCCATCGGCATGGCCGAGATCATGCACGCTGCGAACCGCGGCGAGCGCATGAGCGTGGTCTTCGTCAACAACACGGTTTACGGCATGACCGGCGGGCAGATGGCCCCGACCACGCTCATCGGCCAGAAGACCACCACCTGCCCCGGCGGCCGCTGCAAGGACCGCGAGGGCTCGCCCATCCGCATGAGCGAGATCATCGCCCAGCTGGGCGGCGTGGCCTTTTGCGCGCGCGGCAGCCTGGATTCGGTCAAGAACATCCGCCAGGCCAAGAAGTACATGCGCCAGGCCTTCGAGGTGCAGACCAAGGGCCTGGGCTTCGGCTTCGTGGAGCTTCTGGCGGGCTGCCCCACCAACTGGCGCATGACGCCGCTTGCGGCCAACAAGCGCATCACCGACGAGATGATCCCCTACTTCCCCCTTGGCGTGTACAAGGAAGTGGACATGGACGGCACCTGCGGCTCCATGATCGCACCGGGCAATGAGGGAGGCAAATAATGAAGCGCTACATCGACGTCATCATGGCCGGTTTCGGCGGGCAGGGCGTGCTCTTGATCGGCAACCTGCTGGCCTACGCGGGCATGAAGGAAAAGCTGAACGTCACCTACATCCCGGTCTACGGGGTGGAGATGCGCGGCGGCACGGCCAACTGCACCGTGGTGCTTTCCGAGGATGAGATCGGCTCGCCCATCATCAACGCGCCCAAAAGCCTCATCGTCATGAACCGCCCGAGCCTGGACAAGTTCCAGCCCAAGCTGGCCGATGGCGGCATCCAGATCGTGAACTCCAGCCTGGTGGACCCCAAGCTGGTGGAGAAGGGCGGGCGCATCCGCACCGTGCTGGTGCCCGCCAACGAGCTGGCCGACAAGGTGGGCAACGCCCGCGCCGTGAACACCATCATGCTGGGGGCCTATGTGGCCGCAACCGGCATGGTCAAGCTGTCCACGGTGGAGGAATGCCTGAGCGCGGTCATGCCCGCCAAGATTGTGCCCCTGAACGTGACGGCCCTGCGCGAAGGCGCGGCCTACGCCCTGGAGCAGCTGAAGGCCCAGGGAGCTGCGAAGGCCCCGGCGAAGCCCGCAGCAAAGAAGCCCGCCGCCAAAGCGCTGGTCAAGCCAGCTGGGGCCAAGCCAGCTGCGGCCAAGAAGGCTGCCGCCAAAAAGGCGACGCCCCCTAAAACAGCGAAGCCCCTTAAACCGACGAAGTCGGCGGCGAAGCCGACGGCAAAGAAGAAGTAACGCGTGAAGCCAATCCCAAACAAGAAGCCCCAGGGCCAGTACGGCATCATCGGCTGGCCCCTGGGGCACACAAAGAGCCCGTTGCTGCACAACTGGGGCTTGAAGGAATCCGGCCTGCCCGGCACCTACGTTGCCTGGCCCACGGAGCCCGGCAACAAGCTCAAGGCCTTCCTGGCCGAGGTGCGCGTGCGCCGCATCAAGGGCGTCAGCGTCACCATTCCGCACAAGCAGACGGTGATTCCCTTCCTGGACGGCCTCACCGAACGGGCCAAGGCCGTGGGCGCGGTGAACACGCTGTTCTGGCGCGAAGGCAAGCTTCTGGGCGACAACACCGACGTGGACGGCATCGTGGCCCCGCTGGAGGCCCACAGAGAGGCGTTGAAGAGCGCCCTGGTGCTTGGGGCTGGCGGAGCGGCCCGCGCGGCCTGCGCGGCGCTCAAGGCCCTTAACGTGGCCGACATCGCCGTGGCCAACCACACGCCCGGCAAGGCCCTGGGCCTCGCGCGGGACTTCGGCATCCGCGCCGTGCCCTGGGACGAGCGGGCGGCTAGCGTCTGGTCGCTGATCGTGAACGCCACGCCGCTGGGCACCACGGGCGAACACGTGAACGAATCGCCCTGGCCGCAGGACGGCTTCAAAGACGTGTCCCTGGTGTTCGACATGGTCTACAATCCCGTGCGCACCCGGCTCATCCAGGACGCCCAGGCGGCAGGCGTGGCCTGCGTGTCCGGGCAGAGCATGTTCCTGCACCAGGGGCTGGCCCAGTTCGAGATCTGGACCGGTAAGCGTCTGGACGAAAAGCGCGCCCGGCAGTTGCTCATGGCCGACATGGCGCTGACAGGCGCTTAGACGAGGCCTCTGGCGGCGTTTAAAACACGTTGGGATTGCACAATAAATTGAAAGGGCGGCTGCATCTGCAACCGCCCTTTTTCTTTGCCGGAGCGACTTCTAAGCCTCTAAAGATTTACCTTGATATATCGCGATGCTCCAGTCAGCGGATGGGTGGGCACTTGCCGCAAGCCCATGCGGTTGAGGTCTTCGAGATCCTGCAATTTCGCCCAGGAGTTTGTCCATGGGCCAAATTCATAAGCAAGTTTGCCAGAAACCCGGCCGGAAAAAACGAACGCTGTCATGGTGAGATTCGCGCGGTAGAGCTTTGCCGCGCCAGTGGCGCCCGGATCGGGACGCCACGACATGCACCGTGAAAACTCGAAGGGCAGCAGGAGAATGCTGACCCCTTCAGACACCGCCTGGAGACGCAAGCCGCTCTGTTCCACCACCAGCGGCTCAAGCAGTTTTCCAGGCACCAGGCGTTGCTCCTGTGCCGGCGGCAAAGGCTCATGCAGGACGACTTCTTGCGTAAAGTCGAAGCCTGGTCTGCCCAGAACGTCCAGCGCGGCAGTCATGTCCTGAACAATATGCGTTTTGGTAGGGCTGAATTGGCCCAGGTTCGGTGAGGAAAGCTCATAAAGGCATATGGCATTGCCGTCGCCGGCAAGGGCAAGCAGTTCATCCTGGCTCGAAACCGGCCCCTGGTGGTCGATGCCTTGCGATCCGAAGTGGATGTAACGCCGTGGAATAATGCCAGGAGCGGCGAGGGGGCGCGGGCTTATGACGAAGCGCACACCGCTGGCGGAAAGAAGCGGCGCGTTCAAGCGCGAAAACCCAGTGTGGTTGTTGAGCCACGGGGAAGTGGAGGCTTGCCGGCTGTAAAGAAGATAGAACGACGAAGCCAGGGTGGCTTCATAGCCGTCTATGGTGGGAATGTCGAAAAACCAGAGGTTCGACAAGCTGTGCGTGTTGTTCAGGCCCGGGCGTGTGGACAGGAAGGTCAATCCGGCGCAATCGGCCTGCTCTCCGGCGGATGCTTCAACGTCTGTCACGGCTCCGCACATGAGCAGCGATGCGCTGCGTCCACGGAAGGCGGAACCGGGACGGAGGGCCGTTTCGAGGGCCAAGTGTTCCGTGATGGTGGTGGTCGCCAGTTGGGGCGCTGGCTTGTAACGCTTGAGGGCGAAGGCGGATACGCCTTGAACCAGCAGATAGGCCAGGGCGGCGATCAGCAGAAGGCGGGGAGGCCGGAGGAGTGCGGAACTTGTGAAGCGTGCGGAGAATGACGCCCAAGCGTCAGGGAAACGCCGTGTGACGTCGCGGAAAAGCTGGAGGAACAGATATCCGAAGAAAAGGGCATAGAACGGCGTCGTCGCGTAGTCGAGGTATATGGGATGCGGAAGGCTACGGAAATCGAAGCGTTGCGAAAGGTAGGCGGCGCCATATACGACGTGGACAAGGACATAGAAAAGAAAGGTGAATGCGACGTAACGCAGGGGCTTCTGCTGCGCTCGGGTCATCAAGAGCGCGCCGAGGACGGACAGGCCAAGCACGAATTTTGGGACAAGAGTGCCAAGAAAGCCGCACGAAACAAGGTATGGCAGCGGGGGAGAGGTAAGCATCTCGGTGTGGAACAGATAGCGCGCGCTGTAAAAAATCTTGCCCACTGTCCAAGGCAGCGGGCCGGACGCCATGACCAGCAACACTCCAAGAGTGCCTGCGCATTTCCAGCCAAGTTCCCGGCGCGACTGCGTGAGCAGCAGCAGGCAGCCTGCGCCAAGCGCCGTGGGGGGCACGGAAAGCGGGGAAAGCCCGACGGAAGTGATGACCTGCAGGGTTGAAAAAAGCACGAAGCCGCTGAGCATGAGAGCGTTGCCAAAAAAGCTGCTGGATCGGCCAAGGCACCGGAAGCTGGCCAAGGCCAGCATCACAAGCGCTGCGGAGTGGGCGAAGGGGGGCCAGACGGTGTACACAGGGCCAAGC
>NZ_DATMYK010000365.1:0-2366 GCF_035560995.1 Humidesulfovibrio sp.
CGCGCACCCTCTGGGGAACGTTCCCCCCGGCCCGCCAACGCCCTTTGGGGTTCGTCGAGTCTTGACCGCGCCCAATTAGGTGTATATACACTCTTCACACGTCTTGCCGCGCCAAGAACAAGGAGCGACGCTTGCCATGAAAAAATGCCCCCCCATGCCCAGCCCTGAAACCGCCACTCCTGGCGGCGATGCAGCCGACACCAAAGTCTGCGCCGGGCCTGCGCCTGAGCAGGGCATCGGCAGCCGTTGCGCCTGCTACAACCTGCGCCGGGCCAGCCGCGCGGTGACGCGCTTCTACGACGGTATGCTGGCCCCAAGCGGCCTCCGGTCCACGCAATTTTCCATACTGGCGGCCACAAACACCAGCGGACCCATGACCATGGGCGCCCTGGCCGAGCGGCTGGCCACGGAGCGGACCACCCTTACCCGCAACCTCGCCCTGCTGGAGGCCAAAGGCTTCATCCTTTCCGAAACCGGACAGGACCGCCGCGAGCACCGCATACGCATCACCCCTGCGGGCCGTGCGGCCCTGCAAGGGGCCATGCCCCATTGGACCGCCGCCCAGGAGGCCATGCGCCAGCACCTGGGCCAAGACCGCCTGGAGCACATATTGAAGGACCTTGCAGCCCTGACCGCGGCTGCGCAGGGTTAGAACCGCAAAGCCACAGGAGCGCAGCATGGACACCCGCACAGTTTCCCACGCCTCCCCCCGGCAGAAGACGCCCTCCACCGTGACGCCGGTACGCTTGAAAACAGCAGAGCTGCGTAGCCTGTGTCTGGAGGCCGGCGCGGGCGATTGCGGTTTTGTGGAGCTTGGCCGCACGGCCTTGGATTTCGAGCGCGCCGACATCCTGGCCGCGTACCCGCGCACGCGCACCCTGGTGGCTCTGGCCTTCCCCCTGAACCCGGAGAACATCCGCAGCCAGGCCCGGCAGATGTCCTCGGCCGAGGTGCACGACGCCACGGCCGAGAGCGCGCACACGGCCCGCAGCATCCTGCGCAGGCTGAACACTCAGGGCGTGCGCGGGGTCGCCGTCCCGGCGGACTTCCCCATGGACATGGGGCGCTTTCCCGGCAAGATCTGGAACGTGAGCCACAAGATCGTGGCCGTGCAGGCCGGGCTGGGGCACATGGGAGTCAACCGGCTCGTCATCCACCCCGTTTTCGGCAACTTCATCCGCCTCACCACCTTGCTCATCGACGCCGAACTGGACGCCTATGGCGCGCCCCTGGCCGATTCGCCCTGCATCCACTGCGGCCTGTGCGAGGCCGTGTGCCCGGTGGGCGCCATCGGCGCGGACAAGCCCTTCAACCTCATGGCCTGCATGACCCACGCCTACCGCGACAACGTGGTCGGCTTCATGGATCTGCTGGACGCCACGCGCAGCACCACGGACATCGAGGCCTTCCGCCAGCGTTTCAAGGACCGGGAGGTGGCGTCCATGTGGCAGTCGCTGATGTACAAGATGAACTACCGCTGCGGGTACTGCATGGCCGTGTGCCCTGCGGGCCAGGTGGGCGGCCTGGCCTGGCAGGGCCGGAAGAAGGCCTTCATGGACGAGGTGTTCCGCCCCCTCAAGAACCGCAAGGAGGACGTGTACGTGGCTCCCGGTTCCCAGGCCGAGGCCCGCGCGCTGAAGAATCCGAACAAAGAGGTGCGCCGGGTCGTTCCCCTGGTGGAACGCAAGGCCTAGGCCGCTCCGGCAGGATTGTTCCCCTTTTTCCGCCCGCCGCCTTGTGCCCGGCCGTCACTTGGCCTAGAGTCCCCGCACAGGCGGGGATGCCCGCCTCTTTTTGTCTGATATCAACCACACGCCTCATTTGGAGCCCTTAATGCGCTACGAACTCCGCCTCATGGACACCCTTTCCGGCGTGGGCTGCTTTGCCGCCCATCCCGGCCCGAACCTGAGCTTTTCCGAAATGCTGGAGCACCTGCGCAGCCACCCGCTGGACGACTTCATGCACCAGCACATGCTGTTCAAGCTGGGCGAGCACCGCACGAAAAAGGTGGAGAAGCTCATGGAGGAGGTGCGTCAGGGCACGCAGATCACCGAGCCGGTGCTGGCGGCGCTTCTGTTCGAGGCCTGCCTGGGGCACGAGCGTTTCGCCCACCTTTTGCCGCGCATGGCGGAACTCGACGCGCAGGAACTCTCCCGCCACACTCCGGCGGTGCACATCCGCTCGCACCTGCTTGCCGACCAGCCCCTGCACAACGCCTGGACCATGCGCATGCAGATGAACATCGTGGCCCACGAGCCCCTGGCAACGCCGGATGAGATCGGCCTGGAAGCACCCTACGCCAAGGACGCGCTGCCCAAGGACCCCGCCGTCACGGTCGCACAGGCGCGCGAGCGCCTGGCCGCCAC
>NZ_DATMYK010000366.1:0-4370 GCF_035560995.1 Humidesulfovibrio sp.
CGGCAGAGCTTCGGCAAGATCGATTTTTTCCAGGCCAAGGCTCCGGGCGGCGCCCTGCTCGACGGAGCCCTGTATCTCTCCGCCCACCGTGAGCCGGACGGCGGCGTGCTGGCCCTGCTGGAGAACCTGCGCGAGCTTTCCGAGGCCGAGGTGCAGGCCTTGCGGCGCAAGAACTTCCTGGAGCGGCTCATCGGCTCCATGCAGGAGCTGGTGCTCACCGTGGCGGGCAACGGGACCATCGAATTCTGCTCCCGGCCGGAGCTGGGCCTGTCGGGCCTGCCGTTCTTCCAGGCCTTCACCCCGGCGGAGGGCTGCGTGGACGCGTGGAGTCCCGCGCTGTTGAGCGCCGGGAGCCCCTCGCGGCACGTGGAGGTCGTTTTGCGCAGCCCAGGCGGGGAGGAACTGGCCTATGAGCTGTCCTTTGCGCCTCTTGGCGGATCGTCCGGCTCTTCGCCCGGTCGGCAGCCGGCCGGGGAATGCCTGGTGGTGGGCCGGGACCTGACCCAGATCCGCCGCCTGGAGGCCAAGCTTAAGGTGCGGGCCATGCTCGACGGCCTGACCGGGCTGTACAACCACTACCAGTTCCATACCACCCTGGAGCGCGAGGTGACCCGCAGCAGGCGCACCGGCCGGGGCATGGGCATGGTGTTTTTCGACCTGGACAGGTTCAAGGACGTGAACGACGCCCAAGGCCACATGGCGGGCGACGCCCTGCTGCGCGGCGTGGGGTCCCTGCTTTTGCGCATGGTGCGCCAGGGCATGGACTATCCCTGCCGCTACGGCGGGGACGAGTTCGCGGTCATCGTCAGCGAGGTGGCTGAGGACCGTTTGCAGGCCATCGCCAAGCGCATCGTCTCCGACGTGCGCGAACAGTTCGGCGGGGCGGTGAGCGTGAGCCTGGGCTTCTCCATGCTGCGCGAGGACGACACCCCGCAGACCCTGCTCAGGCGGGTTGACAATCTGGCCTACAAGGCCAAAGCTTCCGGGGGCGACACCATGGTGGGCGAGTAAGCCCCCCCGGTGCGCCGTGAAACGCTAGAAACGGCCAGCACGCTGGCTTCCTGAAGGAGACTTTTATGCTTCTGCGCTTTGAGTTGGGCCTGAAACCCCAGGTGCGCGACGTGGTGGGCGAGCGCGTGGCCCGCAAGATCAAGAGCGAGCTGGGCCTTGAGCTGGCGCGCGTGGGCATTGTGCGCGTGTACACGGTGGAGGGGCTGAGCGAGGCCCAGGCCAAGGCCGTCATCGAGGCCGGGGCCCTGCACGACCCGGTGCTGCATGATATTTCCCTGTCGCCCATGGCCACGGACTTCGACTGGGTGCTGGAGGTGGGCTTCCGCCCCGGCGTGACGGACAACGAGGCCAAGACCGCGCGGGAGACCATCCTGCTGGTGCTGGGCCTCTCCGGCCAGGCCGCCAAGGACGTGAAGGTCTACACCAGCGTGCAGCACCTGCTCAAAGGCGCGCAGGGCCAGAATCTGGACGAGAAGACCGTGCTGCACATCGCGCGCGACCTCCTGGCCAACGAGCTCATCCAGCGCTTCGAGTACAAGAGCGCCGCCGACTGGGCGGGCGCGCCCGGCTTCACGCCCAAGGCCGCCCGCGTCACCGGCCAGGCCAGCGACGAAGTGGCCGTGATTCCGCTCACCACCATGACCGACGACGAGCTTGTGGCCTTCAGCCGGGCCAACACCCTGGCGCTTTCCCTCGGCGAGATGAAGACCATCGTCGACTATTACAAGGACCCGGCCACCACGGCCGCGCGCCTGGCCGCCGGACTTTCGCCGCAGCAGGCGGCCAACCCCACCGACGCCGAGGTGGAGGTGCTGGCCCAGACCTGGAGCGAGCACTGCAAGCACAAGATCTTCACCGCCAACATCGACTACGACGACACCGAGACCGGCCGCCGCCGCACGGTGAACAGCCTGTTCAAGACCTGCATCCAGGGCAGCACCAAGGCCATCCGCGCGGCCAAGGGCAAGGACGACTTCTGCCTGTCCGTGTTCAAGGACAACGCGGGCGTCATCCGCTTCAACGACAAGCTGAACGTGTGCATCAAGGTGGAGACGCACAACTCGCCCTCCGCCCTTGACCCCTACGGCGGAGCGCTCACGGGCATCGTGGGCGTGAATCGCGACCCCATGGGCACGGGCCTGGGCGCCAACCTTCTGTGCAACACCGACGTGTTCTGCTTCGCCTCCCCGTTCTACGAGGGCGAGCTGCCCCCGCGCCTGCTGCATCCGCGCCGCGTGATGGAAGGCGTGCGCGAGGGCGTGGAGCACGGCGGCAACAAGAGCGGCATTCCCACCGTGAACGGCGCCATCGTGTTCGACGAACGCTATCTGGGCAAGCCGCTGGTATACTGCGGCACCATCGGCACCATGCCCACCCGCGTGGCCGGACGCCTGAGCCACGAGAAATGCGCGCTGCCGGGCGATGTCATCGTCATGAGCGGCGGGCGCATCGGCAAGGACGGCATCCACGGCGCGACCTTCTCGTCCGAGGAGCTGCACGAGGGCTCGCCCGCCACGGCCGTGCAGATCGGCGACCCCATCACCCAGCGCAAGATGTACGACTTCCTCATGCGCGCCCGCGACCGCGGCCTGTACAACGCCATCACCGACAACGGTGCTGGCGGCCTGTCGTCCTCCGTGGGCGAAATGGCCCAGGACTGCGGCGGCTGCGACCTCGATCTGTCCAAGGCCCCGCTCAAGTACGACGGCCTGAAGCCCTGGGAGATCCTCATCTCCGAGGCGCAGGAGCGCATGACCTGCGCCGTGCCGCCGGACAAGCTGGAAGCTTTCCTGGCCCTTTCGAAGGAAATGGACGTTGAGAGCACGGCGCTTGGCACCTACACCGACTCCGGCTACTTCCGCGTGCGCTATGGCGACAAGGTGGTGACCCAGCTGTCCATGCACTTCCTGCACGAGGGACTGCCCCAGATGGAGCTGGCCGCGCGCTGGGCCAAGCCCGTGGTCAAGGCCGATGCTCTGCCCGGCGATGTGGACCAGGAGAAGCTGCTCTCGCGCATGCTTTCCCGGCTCAACATCTGCAGCAAGGAATACGTCATCCGCCAGTACGACCACGAGGTGCAGGGCAAGAGCATCGTGAAGCCCCTGGTGGGCGTGAAGCGCGACGGCCCGGCCGACGCCGCGGTCATCCGCCCGGACCTTGAGAGCGACGAAGGCCTGGTGATCTCCAACGGCATCTGCCCCAAGTTCAGCGACCTGGACGCCTACTGGATGATGGCCAACGCCATCGACGAGGCCGTGCGCGGGGCCGTGGCCGTCGGCGGCGACCTGCGCTACATGGCCGGCACCGACAACTTCTGCTGGTGCGACCCCGTGGAGAGCGAGACCACGCCCGACGGCCAGTACAAGCTGGCCCAGCTGGTGCGCGCCAACGAGGCCCTGGACCACTTCTGCCGCGGCTTCGGCGTGCCCTGCGTGTCCGGCAAGGACAGCATGAAGAACGACTACAAGGGCGGCGGGGTCAAGATCTCCATTCCGCCCACGGTGCTGTATTCCGTCATGGGCAAGATGCCGGACGTGAAGAAGGCCGTGACCTCTGACTTCAAGCGCGCGGGCGAGCTGATCTACGTGCTGGGCCTGACCCGGCCGGAGCTTGGCGGATCGGAACTGGCCAGCGAGCTCGGCCTGTCCTGCTCCCAGGTGCCCGAGGTGGACCTGGTGAGCGCGCGCGAACGGTACCTGGCTTACTACCAGGCCACGCAGCAAGGGCTTGTCAGCGCCTGCCACGACTGCTCCGACGGCGGCCTGGGCGTGGCCCTGGCCGAGATGTGCATCGGCGGCCGCCTGGGCGCGGATGTGGACCTGGACAAGGTTCCGGCCTGCGGTTGCGCCAGCGCGCTGGAGCTTCTGTACAGCGAATCCGCCAGCCGCTTCGTGGTCACCGTTGCCCCGGACAAGGCCCAAGCCTTCGAGGCCCTGTTCGCCGGGCAGCATTGCGCACGGATTGGCACCGTGACGTCTGATGGACTCAGTGTAAACTACGGAAATTCGTACGTATTGCGAGCCGGGGTCGAAAATCTGGCCGAGGCGTTCAAGGCTCCTTTGAACTGGTAATTCAAATACTTGAAATTGTCTGCCGCCGGTGCTCTCAAAAAACGAGGGTGCCGGCGGTATTCGTTTTCAGCCTTTTGCGGCTTTCTTGATGACAGGCGCGGTTTTCTATATTAAGAATTACGGCAATTTATCCGATAGTGTAACAGGGACCATATATTACTGGAGGAGGCGTCATGCGCTATCCGTCAATTGTTGCTTTTGGCGTTTGGGCGTGCCTGCTGTTTGCGGTGCCGCTCCTTGCCGCTTCGAAAAAAGGGCAGCCTGCGGAATCCGCGGCTCTTTCCTACG